>JAHBWR010000157.1 GCA_019636875.1 Nitrospira sp. | reverse complement strand
AGCAGCGCAAGCCTGTGGGCGCGTCGAGACAAAAAACTCTTTGTGTCAACCGAAGGATCGCATCTGGAATTCGACCTGCTGGCCGGACAAGGTGACTGTACGGCGACGGCTCTCCATGACGGTCGGTTTGCCTCGCGCAGCTTCAATACGCCCCATCTCAGGAAAGGCTATGAGCTGATCGAAGAAGCGGACTTCCTGCGTGAGGCGACACGAGTCGCGCACCAGGCGGTCGAAAAGGTTCACGCTCCGGTGGTCGATGTCGGCCAGTATGATCTCGTGCTCGATCCCGAGCACCTTTCCTTGACCATTCATGAATCCTGTGGCCATCCGAGCGAATTGGATCGCGCGCTTGGGTATGAGGCGAATTACGCTGGCACCAGTTTTCTGACCACGGACAAGCGCGGCACATTTCGTTATGGCTCCCCGGACGTAAACCTCGTGGCGGACAACACCGAACCTGAAACCTTGGCCGCAACAGGGTACGATGATGACGGTGTGAAGTGTCAGCGGTGGGACATCATCCGTGACGGGATCTTTGTCGGCTACTGCACCAATCGGGAAGTCGCGCCGAAGGTTGGCGAAGCTCAATCGCGAGGATCAAATCGCGCTGACGGGTGGGGGCACGTTCCGATCGTCCGTATCGCGAATATTGGCCTAGAACCAGGCTCGGCGTCCATCGATCAACTCATCGCCGATGTGAAGCGCGGCATCTACATCGAGGGCCACGGATCCTATAGCATCGATCAACGCCGCTACAATTTTCAGTTCGGCGGTGATGCGTTCTGGCTCATTGAAAACGGGCGACGGTCTCACATGCTCCGGGATGTGATTTACCATGGGATCACGCCGGAATTCTGGAACAGCTGTGATGGGGTGGCAGACCAATCCACTCGGCGCCGCTACGGGTTCATTACCTGCGGCAAGGGCCAGCCAGGCCAGTCGGGTTGGATGACTCATGCGTCATCCCCCGCACGATTCCGGAGGATCGAGGTGATCAGGGGCGAGGGCCACCGATGACGCTCCATAGCGATCAGTGGCCCAACATGACGAGTCGAGAGGAGTTTCGCTTCCTCAGCGAACTGGTTCTAGCTAGATCGTCCGCCGATCACACAATGGTGCGTGTCCACGATCGCCATGCCGGCACGACCAGGTTTGCCAACAACCAAGTCATTCAGAATGTGGATGGACGATGCGGAAACTTGGTGGTGACGGTCGCCTTCGGTGGCCGACAGGGGACTGCCAGCACGACCGATTTTACCGCCGGCGCAATCCAGGAGACGCTGTCCCGCGCCGAAAACATTGCCAGAGTCACTCCCGTTGATCCCGAATACCTTCCTCCTCCTGGACCATGCAGGTTTCCGGCTCGAGACACGGCGAAGCCTGAGACGATGACGGCGGGGGCACCTCGACGCCTGGAATATGCAAACGAAGCGATTGGTCAATGCCGGATGGAGAATCTTATGGCTGCTGGAACGGTCTCCTCATCGGCCGCAGCGGTCGGAGTTGCCGCCGACACGGGACTGTTTGGCTATGAACGACGGGGGGAAGCGAGCTTCAGCCTCACGGTCCAAGCCGGTGATGCGACCGGATGGAGTGCGGCGACCCATCGATCGATCAATCACCTGAAAGTCCAGGAGCGCACGCTAGCAGCGATCAGTAAGGCCAAACGTAGTCGTGATGTATGCGAACTCCCTGCCGGACGGTATCCCGTGATTCTGGAACCGGCTGCGGTGGCCGGACTGTGGGCCTGGCTGATCCGGTCACTGGATGCCAAGTCCTACCTGAAGGGAACCAGCGCCTTTTCTGGCAAACTCGAACAGGCGATCGTTGATAGACGCATCACGCTTCAGAACAGCCCGGACCATGTGGATTTGCTGGGCGAAGGTTTTTCTACCGACGGCTTGCCGATCACACCTTCGAGATGGATTGATCACGGAGTATTGAGACAGTTGGCGTATGACCGATTCACGGCCAAGCAAGAGGGAGTGACGACCATCCCGACCTTGGAGGCTCTGGAATTGTCTCTAGAGGGCTCGCCGGTCGACAGCATTCACGATCTTGTGAAGCAGACTGAACGCGCGATCCTCGTAACCAATTTTTGGTACATTCGCCCTGTGAATCTTCGTGATCTCATGTTGACCGGGATGACCCGTGATGGAACATTCTTGGTCGAACACGGAGAAATCGTCTCCGCGGTGAAAAACTTTCGGTTTCATGAGAGTCCCCTGGACGTGTTTCAGCATGTCGACCTATGGACTGCTCCGATGGAGGCTGTGAATTCGGAAACTCGAAAAGTCCTGGTCCCGGCTGTGATCTTGCCTCAATTCCATTTCACGAGCGTCACCCGCTTCTAAAGCACTAATCACGAGTACCAATGTTTTGTGATCGTTTCCTAACAAAAGGGTTGACTCTTGCCTCCGCCAGGAGTAGGTAGGACATATGAACTAGGGAAGGATGGACCTATGGCGCAGCGATTCAATAAAGAGCCGATCAATCTCATTCACCGTATCCCCTCACAAAAACAAATCGATGAGGCACGGCCGGCCCCTACGCCATACGGCCAACTGTTCCTAGAGGTCGCGACCAAATGTTGGCGGAAGACGGTTGATTTCCTTGCCCGCGTGACGCGGTACGAAGAGGAAGCAACGCCCTTTCCAAAACCCAAGGCTATGTCACAAAACAGTGGGGTGGTTGTATCTCCGATGGCCCTGACCGGCACACAACCCGAGCAGGTTGTTGCGGACGTGAATATCGAGTCCGGGGGAGTAATAGTTCAACCTCGTGAAGCGCAACACGCAACTGTTGCACACGTCCAAGATGGCGTCCCCCAACAACAAAGTGTGACGGCGACGCTAGTCCAGCCCGAAGCTATCTCCGAACTGCGATCATTTCTTATTACGCAACAGGATCAGATCGCGCATCTCTCTAATGAAATTGCGCAGTTGAAGTCTCTGGTCGTCTCACAGCAGCAGGTTCTGGTTCATCTTGGGAAAGAACTTGAAGCAGACAGCTATCCCACACTTGCGACTGGGATGGGGCCGAACCCAGCAAAACGGGGACGGATTGCTCGGAAAAATCTCACGACAAAAGAAAAACCGCTTCCACCACAAGAACCGGAAAGTCAGTCCCTCAATCTGTAGATTGCTGCCCAAAGTACAGGCACCAACCCTCCCCTAGCTAGGTTCATGACGGCTCTGCTAATACACCTATGATGATGAACCTTCACCTTGTGTGGGGGATTGCTTTTGGGATTCTGCCCGGCACACGGAAGCCGTCTTGGCGCTTGAAGCCACTTGCCCACGTATGGCTATAGTTTACCTGGGGGAGACCTTAGCGTGGGGTTCGAGCAACGGGCATGGGCGTATGAAAATATGATCCTCACGTCATCTTGGTTGTGAGCGATTGCTTGAGAGTAGGGGGAGAAAGTCATGCGATTTGTAGTCGGTGTTATGGGACCAGCCAAAGCTCTGAAGAGGGATCTCGACAATGCGCGGGTCCTTGGTGAGCTGATCGCTCGACGAGGCTGGGTGGTGCTGACGGGAGGCAAGGATGTGGGCGTGATGGACGCCGCTTGTGAAGGCGCGAAACGAGTTGGGGGCAGCCTGACCATTGGGGTTTTACCGACGGCCAAGGATAAGGTCTCGCGCCATGTCGACGTCTCTATCATCACGGAAATGGGAAGCGGGCGAAACAATATCAACGTCTTATCTAGTTATGTGGTCGTAGTATGTGGCTTGACCGGTTCAGGCACCGTGTCAGAAGTCGCACTTGCGGTGAAGGCCGGCAAGCCCGTCATTCTCGTCGCCGCGTCCCCCGCCGATGTCGCGTTTTTCCGCAAGCTGGACAAACGATTGGTCAAAGCCGCCGACTCGCCAGAGGAGGCCATTGAGTTGATCATGAAGTTGATGGATGCGCGTCAACCACGAGTGAGATCTGGCCGACAGAATCAGTACGCCTATCTTCCAGTGTAAGGCGAAGGGTGGGGCCAACTCAGTTTGGTCCGGTTTCATGAGCTCGCCTCTTCCAGTCGGCCGGTCGTATAGTAAGATGTAAGAATGATCTCGTTGCCACGACTACCGGCAAGGAGGAAACAATCATGAAGACACGATTATGTCTGATCCTATTCGCCATCGGGATCCTGACCTGGATGCCATTCGCGTTGATGCCGTCAAACGCCGCCCTCAGCGCAGACACCAAGGCCAAAGCCTACTTCGCGGGAGGCTGCTTCTGGTGTATGGAAGAGGCGTTCGAACAGGTTGACGGGGTGCTGTGGGTGTTCTCCGGCTATATGGGGGGGAACGTAGCCAACCCCACGTATGAACAGGTATCAGCGGGACGCACTGGGCATGCAGAAGCGGTCGAGGTGACGTACGATCCCGCAAAGGTCAGCTACCAACAACTCTTAGAGGCCTTTTGGCGCAATGTCGACCCCCTCACGCCGAACGCGCAATTCTGCGATCATGGGAGCCAATACCGATCGGCAGTGTTCTATGCAACGGATGAAGAAAAACGACTGGCCGAAGCATCCAAAACCGCTATCGAAAAGGCAAAGAGCTTTCCCGCTCCCATCGTGACGGAACTGGTTCCAGCCTCCACCTTCTACCAGGCAGAAGACTACCATCAGGATTACTACAAGAAGAACCCGTTCCGGTATAAGTATTACAAGTACAACTGCGGCCGAGCGAAACGATTGGAAGCCTTGTGGGGGAAATCGTAGTGGGGATACCGTAGACTGTACGGCAACGGCCCTGCGGGCCTACCTCGACATGATAGCGTGGATCTCGATATCCCTGAAGAGCTGATTTATATCCTGCTCTGCATGATCAAGTTCCTTAGCCTCTCTCGCTGAGCCAGTCGGATGCTGGTGAACTCTACGCCAAATTGCTTGCCATCGATCCACCGAACGATAGCTTGATCGATTCGCAGGGGCCACTTAAA
>JAHBWR010000156.1 GCA_019636875.1 Nitrospira sp. | reverse complement strand
GTATTTTGCAAAGTTTTTGGCGCTGTCCCTTGCTAGACAATACAGTATGATAACGTCCTTTATCATACTCTACTGTTGTTCGCTACTGACAGTGAAAAAGCATAACGTTGCATATTATCAGGCGTGGATCTTTGCCCATTATTTGGCGTACTCTTCGAGTATGGACCACCTGGCAGGGCTTCCGGAAGAGACCAGAACTCTCGCCCTTTGTCATAAACCACCACGCGAACCTTAATAGTGCTTAGTAAACAACGACTTATGCAATCACTATACTCACATGGAAATATCTTGCATTCCGTGAAATGCAAGATTACGATGCATATAGCAATAAATGAGTGAAGGTGACTATCATGATCGACCTCATCAGCCGACGGCTTCGATACGCTCGTGAGAAACGGGATTTTACACAAGCCGACCTTTCTCGCAAGCTAGGGTTTAAGGATCGTCAGACTCTCGCTGCAATTGAGGCCGGGCAGCGAAAACTCAGTGCAGAGGAACTTGTCCGAGCCACGCAGATTCTAGGGGTGGATCTGGAGTTCTTCACCGATCGCTTTCGTCTGGTTGACGAGGGCTCCTTCTCATGGCGTACGACCAAACACGCCACCCCAGCGCTTCTCACCACGTTTGAAGAAAAGGCAGGCCGTTGGATTGCCCTGTATCGACAACTCGGCGAACGGAAGAATTCGGTGTCGCCTCCAGTCCTCCAGCCTCGACTGCCACTCACTCACCAGAGTTCCTATGAGGACGCGTGTGCAGCGGCTGAAAATCTTGGACGTGAGTGGGAGTTGGGAGAGGTCCCTGCTCTACGGCTTCCGCAGTGCGTGCGGGATAAACTGGGTGCCCTCATACTGAATGTGGATGCGCCCCAAAGCATTTCGGGTGCCGCCTGCCACGTTCCAGGCTTGAACGTAATTCTGATTAATCGTAATGAGCCGGAAGGCCGCCGACACTACGATCTCGCTCATGAGGTCTTTCACCTGCTCACGTGGGAACAAATGACCCCAGAGCATTGTGAACATGAGATTCCACATGGCGGCAAAGGGAAACGCTCTGAACAGCTTGCCGATAACTTTGCATCTGCCCTCCTCATGCCGGAGCGGACACTGAGACCACAATGGGAAACCCATTCACACGGTGATCTTCACACCTGGCTTAATACTACGGCAAACAACCTCAGGGTGACGGCGGTTGCGCTGAAGTGGCGGCTCGTGCAACTCGGTTGGCTCACGAAGGCGGATCTGCTGACGATTCGCGACAAGAAGTTGACTGCCAATGGTTGTTCACACACGCCATCGCCCACTCCGAGGCGCTTCAGTGAAGCATTCATGCAACGCCTCCACGATGCACTTGCTACTGGCGCACTGTCAGTGAGACGCGCGGCCTCTCTCTTAGACATGACCATCGAAGACTTGGGCGAGTTGTTCGAAGACTATGAGCTTCCCATTCCGTTTGATCTATGAGACGGGAGCACCCGCTTGAAGCCCAAGCAGATTCTTCTTTTCGACACCAACATTATTATCGAAGCGGTTCGAGTGAAATGTTGGAGCGCGCTCACCACGCATTTTCATATTGAGACCGTCACAAAATGCTGTGAAGAGGCCAGAACCGGAAACCGTCGCCGATCCGGGTATGTCGAGGTCAATGACACGCACCTCCAACCACGACTCACTGTACATGCAGTTTCAGAGGTAGAATTGGCTCATTTTGACATGCACGAACTTGTTGAAAGTTTCCGTTTGGATGAAGGAGAGCGCCATCTATGGGCGCATGCGCTTCAACGGACCGACGAGTGGTTCGCCTGTTGTTGTGATCGTGCTGCCGTCAATGTCGCTGTGCGGCTCGGCTGGAAAGACCGATTGGTGGCGTTGGAGGAACTGGTCAACCAAGCCGGTGCTCGGACGGCGATCAAACATCTGAAGCCGCAATTTTACAAGGCTCGACTTTCTGAATGGGTGACAGCGTCCGTCCTTCAACAAGGACTCCCCTGACGAGCTTTTCTTTTCGCTGTATTCTTGCTGATTGTCACTGAACTTGCCGTGCCCATCCCTCTGGTTCTTTCCATACTATTCCCATTCACTTTTTAGTCATGTCAGGAATATTCACTTTCCATGGCCGTTCGGCCAATCGAGGTGGTCAGCGACCGACTCTCCTAGAACCGATCGCCTGCTCCTCGACGACCACGAGTGCTGACGGTCATGCTCCAGTCGCCTGCCACCTCCCATCCCGTCCGCGCGAGTGACACATGCAATCGTCGCCGACTCCCTATCTCTCCCTCGTGTCCGCGATCCGCTTGCAGCTGCTTACTTGGGACCGGCATGGGTTGTGACGTGTGTGCCTGTACGGGTGCGTCCTCGGCCCCGGCTTTCCCCCGGCAGGCTGCGTCGATCACGCCAGTCCACCGTCATTCCTCCGCTGGGCGCCCACCGGTCCGCCAGGTCGCCTCGTTCTCGTTGTCTCTTTTGTCGTCGCTGTGTGACCTCCATGCCTGGTGAGAGGTCAGCACATCAACTCAAATCAAAGGAGACAGTCAATGGCACCTCACGATCAACCACTCAAACCTCAGCCGGTCGAGAAATTCACGTACAGCAGCATTACCGCGAGCATTTGGAAAAACGAGGGGGAGAAGGGCGCGTTCTACAACGTGACCATCACCCGCTCCTATAAGACGGCGGATGGGTGGAAGCGCTCCGACTCGTTCAGCCTGAACGATCTGGAAGCGGTCACGGTCGTCCTCGGCCACGCGAAAGTGTGGATCACGGAGCGGGCCGGGACATAACCGGTCCTCGGACGCCGTCGGCTCTCGCGCCGGGGACGTCCCTTCGCCATATGAAAGGAGATCCACGATGAACCTGTATCGAGAGCTCGCAGCAGCCTTGAATCAGCTTCTTCACGGTCACATCGCGGTCCGCATCACCGTGGACTCCTCCCTCGTGAGATGTGATCGAATATTCGGATATCTTGGTATGACTCCATAGAGAGAAACTCAAAGAGGCTAATCGCCGCGCGGCTGACCGCCGCGCGCCCGACCATGCCCGACGGCGTGGTCATGACGATCGGTCGCGGTTTTCTCTATAGTCTCAAGTTGGTCAATCATAATTTACTAGAACAATTAACTATAAATAATGGATAACTATGCTTTACCCTTTTAAAGCTTCAACACGTCTGGTAAAGTATTATTTACCATGGCTCACTTACTGTGGGGACATGTCTATTATAAGGATCACTTCGCCGGCACCCTGCGCCAGGAACCGGGGGACCGGACGTCGTTTACCTACCATGACAGCTACCTGTCATCAGGTCAGCCGTCCATCGCCCATACCCTTCCTCTTCAGGCAGCGCCGTTCCTCTCGGAGTCCGGCCTGCCGCCATTTTTTGACAATCTGGTCGCCGAAGGCTGGCTGGAAGAAGCACAGACACGCCTACTGGCCAAGCGCCGGGCCTCCCGTTTTGAATTGCTGCTGGCCTTCGGTCAGGACTGCGCGGGCGCCGTCGCCGTGATCGATCCGGAACCGCAGGAGCGCGGCATCATCACACCCGACAATCCTATGGACAGGGCGGTCATGGCCGGGCGGGCCTCGCTCTCGGGTATCCAGCCCAAGCTGGCCCTGATCGAGCAGGATGGAACCTTCCGTCCGGCGCGCGCGCGCGAATTGAGCACACATATCGGAAAGTTTCCATCGCCGCGTCATGAGGATCTGACCGCCAATGAATGCCTGACGACCATGGCGCTCAAGGCGCTGCTACCCGACGACACGATTGTTGATTTGCACATGGGAACGATAGAGGGCTTGACCGAGCAGGCGCTCATCATCACGCGTTTTGACCGGACGGCGGACGGGCAACGGATCCATTTCGAGGAGTTTACCCAGCTGCTGGGGTACCCTTCCGACGCCAAGTATGGCGGAAGCCACAAACGCATGGCGGATTTTATCCGCGAGACACCAGGTTGCTTGCCCGCTGAAATCTATAGGCTCTACCTGCGGATTCTGGCCGGGCTCCTGCTCGGCAATACCGACATGCATCTGAAGAACTTCGCCATGCTTCATACGGATGCCGGATTGCGGTTATCACCCGCTTATGACGCCGTCTCCGCGGCGTTATACGGGTACAAGACCATCGCCCTCTCGATCGGCGGAGCCGACAACATCCCATTGGGGAGCCTAAAGCCGCAGACACTGATCAAGCTGGGGCAGGAATTTGGATTGTCGGCGGCGGCCATCGCGATGGCCGCAGACCAGCTCGAGAAGCGTCGGCAAGCCGCCCGCGCAGCCTTGATGAAAGGCAGGATTGGGAGCCCGTCATTAAAGAATGACATTCTCACCCACATGGACACACGATGGAACGGAACCTTCGCCTTGATTGGCAAGACCTTGTCGAAGAAGCGGTAACGCGTCGCAAGGAACAGAAACTCAGCCAGAAGAAGCTGGCCGTGCTGGCGGGTGTCAGTGGCCCGACCGTCAACGACTTCGAGCAGCAACGGACGACCATCACGTTGGAATCCGCCCTGAAAATCCTCAGATGCCTGGGGATGGCCTAAAGGAAGCCGTTTCCGGGTTGTGCCGGAGCCGCTTCATCGGTGGTCAATGAGCAAGTCGGACGACGCGTACCCGGCTGATGTTTTCACGCGTCCCCCGCTTCGTCCGGATAAGAGTCTGCGACACGGTTTGAAGCAGGACGCAACGTTCTCTCCCGCTGCGACGCTCCAGTTCAGAGGCTGACATCCGTTTCATGTCATCCTCCACTTGTTCAGGCTGCGACTGCCGCGGCCTTTCAGGCCGCCCGTCCAAGCAGCATTGTCTCAAAGCCGTGTCTGCTTTCTGCCCCACCGCCACCAGTCTGCCGCTTCGGCCATACCTCCAAGAAAGATTGTCTCGAATGGGCGGTACCCGCCGCGAAGCAGCGTGCCGAGGATGAATGCTTCATGAAGCTCATGTGCGCAGCGACGCTGGATGACGTCTCACCA
>JAHBWR010000155.1 GCA_019636875.1 Nitrospira sp. | reverse complement strand
GCCATGAGCAACGCCGTGATGAGCGATAAGAAGGTCGTCCAGATTCATCGGTACGGGTCGCGCCATTGGGTGGGCGACGGCTTCCCGGTGCGTAATCTGATCCCTGGTAACTCGGTTGGGGAGACTCTCTCCCCGTTTCTCCTGCTCGACTATGCGGGGCCGGAGAACTTTTCTCCGACCGACCAGCCGCGTGGGGTAGGTGAACATCCGCACCGGGGATTCGAGACCGTCACCATCGTGTACGACGGTGTTGTGGCGCATCGTGACTCCACTGGGAGTGGCGGCGTGATCGGGCCGGGCGATGTGCAATGGATGACCGCTGCCTCAGGCGTGGTGCATGAAGAGATGCATGAGAAAGAATGGGCAGCCAAGGGCGGTGTCTTCCATGCCATTCAACTCTGGGTGAATCTGCCGCGAGCCCACAAGATGTCGATCCCCGGCTACCAGACCCTATTGAAGGCGGACATCCCCGTGGTCGAACTGGCCGGTGGGGCAGGACAGCTGCGTGTGATTGCAGGGGAGTTTCGCGGGATATCCGAAACGATGCCTCGCGGCATCAAGGGGCCGGCGAAGACATTCACGCCTGTCCATCTGTACGATGTGCGTTTGAAAGCAGGACACGCAACCGAGATCGCCATCCCGACGGGGTTCAATACGGCTGTTTTTGTGTTGCAGGGTGGTGTATCCGTCAACGGATCCGGGCGAGCAGGAGAGGCGGAGTTGGTACAGCTCGACAATTCGGGTGAGCGCGTCACGATGAAGGCAACTGATGACACAGTTCTGCTCGTGCTCAGCGGCGAGCCCATCAACGAACCAATCGCCCGCTATGGTCCGTTCGTCATGAATACCAAGACCGAACTCGTTCAGGCCGTGAACGATTATCAGGCGGGGAAGATGGGGCACTTGTCATGAATGGGCGAACGCTCCAGATCGAGATCTATTCCGATGTCATCTGTCCTTGGTGCTACGTCGGTAAACGACGGCTTGAACGGGCCCTGCAGCAATTGGACGGTGGCCTCAAGGCCGAGATTCACTGGCGGCCGTTTCAGCTGAACCCGACGATGCCGCCTGATGGAATGGATCGACGAACGTACTTAGAATCCAAGTTTGGCGGAGCCTCTGCTGCTCGAGCGATCTACGACCAAGTCACAGCCGCAGGTGCCGCCGAACGCATCCCGTTCGCTTTTGATCGGATCCAGCGCACGCCTAACACGTTTACCGCACATCGACTTATCTGGTGGGCAGGGCAGCATGGCAAGCAGGACAAAACGGTGGAGACGCTCTTCCGTCGCTATTTCCTCGAAGGTGGGGATATCGGACTTAGTAGTGCGTTGGCGTCAATCGCTGCTGAGGCAGGGCTTGATCGAGTTGCAACCGAATCATTTCTCGAAAGTTCTGAGGGTGTGGAGAAAGTGAAAGAAGAAGAGGAAACCGGCCGTCGTCTGGGTATTCGAGGTGTCCCGTATTTCGTCTTCAACGGATCCCATGCGCTCTCCGGGGCTCAACCACCGGAACAGTTTGTGGCAACCTTCCGAGAGATCGAGCGCAATCTGTCGATGGGAAAGGCTGGTGTCTAATGGCTGTACAAGTCTATGGCTGCAATCATGTGGTGATCGAGGTGACCGATGCGAAGAAGGCGACGAGGTTCTATCAGGATGTGTTCGGCATGAAGATGCTGCGTGGTGGGGAAGGAGCCGTCTGGTGCAAGCTGGGTGAACATCAATTCATGGCTATCTTCGAAGTGGACGAATTGCAGCCAGATCGTACGAAGCACTTCGGGCTCATGGTACGCGATGCGAAGCAGATTCAAGAAGTTCGTCGTAAGCTCACGAAGAAGTATAAGCTGAAGCTTCATCCCGACTTCCGCTGCGATTTTCGCGATCCGTGGGGGAACCGCATTCAAGTCGGTGATCTGAGCGATGAATCGCTCGTGTGGCTGCTCCCCTATCAAGAGGTGCAGAAGGCAGGGATTAGGTTCACGTCACGTAACATATGAAAGGAGAATCACGATGAGCACTCAGAATTTGCAGCAACGCTTGAACGATCTATTCGGCTATATCCGGCAGGGGAAGATTCTTGAAGCGATGACAGAGTTCTATGACAAAGATGCAAAGATGCAGGAAAATGCGAATCCGCCGACCATCGGGCAGGCGGCCAACATTGAACGAGAAAAACAGTTCCTGAGCGGCGTGAAAGAATGGAAAAGTTTCAACGTGACGGCCTCAGCAGTGGGCGACAATGTTACGTTCTATGAATGCAGCCTCGACTTCATCGCGACGAGCGGACAGGCGGTTCACATGGAACAGGTGGTGGTGACGAGATGGAAAGACGGGAAAATCGTCCACGAGCGCTTTTACTATGATTCTGGCGCAAAACAGTAACGAACCAAAACGGATCTATCATGTCGGAGCCCATCAAGAACGATGCTTGTCTCAGCCATCTTTTTCAGGCCTTACTTCGACTCCATAAAACATTGCTGAACGACGAGCGGCTGGCTTATGAACGTGTACATGGACGTATAGCATCGAATGGAGCGTTGTTGCAGCTGGTGTTGAATGATGCATGGTTTGCCTGGTTACGTCCGTTGTCTCAGCTGATGACGAAACTTGATGAACTCAGCGAAGGGGAGGACGCGTCAACCGGCGAAGAGATGTCAGCGCTGCTGGCTTGTGCTCGAACGCTTCTGGTGCCGACGGAAGAAGGGGAGGGATTCGGACGACAATATTACGACGCCCTGCAGCGAAGCCCTGATGTCGTGCTGGAGCATGCGGCGGTCAGAGCTTTGCTGAGGGAGGTTGTTCCCAACAAGGGGTGAATCAGATGAAAGCCCATTATCTTGGTCATGTGGTCTTTTATGTAGAGGACCTTGAGCGGTCGCTGGGGTTCTATCGCGACTTAGTGGGGTTTAAGGAGGTTGGCCGGATCTTCAATGGGGCTGCCGCTGCCCTGACATCGGGCCGGACGCATCACGAGTTGCTGTTGATTCAAGTTGGTGATGTGCCGGGTCCATCGAGCGGACCGCGTCGAGGACTCTATCACATCGGCATCAAGGTCGGAGACAACCTCGACGAGCTTCGTCAGGCGAAGCGAGAGTTGGACGAAGCGGGAATTTCGATCGACGGCATGAGCGACCATACCGTGAGCCAAAGTCTCTATCTGAAAGATCCCGACGGGAACGAAGTTGAGCTGTATGTCGATGCCGATGAGTCGATCTGGAGGAGCAACCCTTCGGCCGTTGTATCGCCGATCAAGCCCTTACGGTTGTAGATCCCGCCGTGTCGACATCGTGGGCGGTGGGTTCATCTCGAATATCCAGTATGGGTGACGGGGGCGCTAGGTTGCCGGCTTCTTCCCGGCAGAGGATCGGTACTGCTCTACATTGGCCAGAATGCGGTCCTTCGGTATTCCGAACCGGTTCAAGGCATGTCGGATGAGAGTCGACGACGTCTCGACATCAGGCTGTATGACTTCGGTTACCCCAAGCGCACCGAGTCGTTCCGCTTCTGCTGATCCATGCGCTCGAGCCAAGATGGGAACGTTGGGATTGAGATCGCGCATGCGCCCGATGGCGAGCGCTGCAGATTCAATCTCTGGTAACGCTACGATAATCAGAGAGGCTTCTGCCGCTCTGGCCTTCATCAGCAACTCGCGGTGCGAGGCATCACCATAGAGACATGGGGTACCCCGAACTTGTAGTCGACGAATAGTATCTGGATTTCGATCGATCACCACATACGGAAGGTGAAAGGCTTCCAACGCGTTCCCAAGTGAGTGCCCCACTCGCCCAAATCCACATAACACCACATGCTGCTGAATCGATTCACCTCCCGATGGCCAGGGTGCCATGTCGAGCTGGAGATGAGCCACACGCCTCCGACCGATCCAATTCGGTACGTATCGAACCAGTGCCGCATTGATCAGAATGGTAATGAGAGAGGCGGCGAGTGTCGCGTTGTACACTTCACTCCCGATATGACCAGCCGATCTTGCAGCCTGGACTAGTACGAACGAGAACTCGCCGATTTGCGTAAGACCGATCCCCACAAGGATTGCGGTAGCCCATGGGTATCCGACCAGCCTCACGACGGTTGTCCGAGTCACAAACTTCCCCACGATGATCAAGCTGATCATCGTCATGAGCAGGGAGAGGTTGTCGACGATCACGTGTGGATCGATCAGAATGCCGATGGTGACGAAGAACAGCGCGACGAACGCATCACGGAGTGAGAGCAACCGAGCCAAGGTTTCATGCGCGTACTCGGACGCGCTGATGATCAGACCGGCCAGGAAGGCTCCTAGGGCGAGAGAGAGTCCGACCATCTGCGTGACCGCGGCGGTTCCAAGGCTAATAGTCAGAGTGATCAGCAGGAAGAGCTCTTGATCCTGGGTTCTGGCAACGAGCGTCAAAATCGGGGGGATGACTTTGGCGCCTAAGTATCCAAATGGAACCAGAATCAGGAGAGCCCAGATCAAGGTCTCACTGATCAGGAGTAATCGTCCGGTGTCGAACTCCCCAAGAGCCGGCATCAACACCGTCATCGCCACGACTGCGACGTCTTCGACCAGGACGATGCCGATCATGACCCGTCCATGCATTGAACGAAGCTCACCCCGATCGACAAGGAGACGGACGAGGACCATGGTGCTTGCGATGGACGTGACGGCTCCGATCACAATGCTTTGAGTTGTCGACCATCCGATCAAGCTTCCCAGCACGACGGCTGACCCGATCGACAAGAGGATCCCAAAGAAGCCGCCTGCTAGGGCGACCCATCTGACACGCATCAGATCCTTCACGGAAAACTCAAGCCCGATCGAGAACATCAAAAGAATGACACCAATGTCTGCGAACAACTCGAAGGCGTGAGGTTCCGAGACCGTTGGCCCTGGGGTAAAGGGACCAATTGCGATTCCACCCAGAACGTATCCGAGGATGAGTGGTTGCCGAGCGATCCGGGCGAGTATGCCCCCCGCAACAGCGGCAAGGAATACAATGGCAATATCTTCAAAGAATATGGA
>JAHBWR010000154.1 GCA_019636875.1 Nitrospira sp. | reverse complement strand
CAGGTCGCTGGCCGCCGGTGGATTCAGTACACGCGGAATCGTGCCGTCGCCGGTTAATGCGTACAGTGTGGACGTGCACAGAATCGACACAATACCAAGACCAACGATGACTCTTGTGACTCTCATAAATCCTCCAACCTTCTCGGCCTCCTAGCACGTGAGCACAGGGGGCTTGGTGCCATCGGCTCCGAGCCCCCGTTTAGGTGAGTGTGTGATGGTCTTACTGTTTCACTCCATTCGCCGTGCCGAGTGCACCGAAGGTGTTGTCCCAGCGACCGATATATGACTTCTTGTTGCGGTGCAATTGAAGGTGGAACGAGGAGACGAATGGGCGACCGAACGGCGTGAAGTCCATCGTCAGTTCCGCGGAACAGTCCTGTTTGACGGTCGCCTCGCCGGTGAACCGGAGATCACTCAGGGGGTTGCCTTGGTCGTCCGTCAATGAAAAATCACAGGCTCCTTCGACCTTTCCATCGTCGATGGAAAATTTGCAGACGCCGGTATGGGGATTTGCTTTCACTTCAGCTTGATAGGAGACCCAGTGTCCTTTCAGATCCCGTTTCTGGCACCGACCTTCTTCCTCAAAGAAGGCTTGAGCCTGGTTACAGAGGATGAGCGAGACAACGACGGTCGAGAACAGCGAGTGTTTCATGACGATACTCCTATGGTAATGTGAGATCAGGAATGGCCCCGTGAGCGGAGCAGTCGTAACAGGGGCCACCAAAGATTCGCCAGCAATGGGTGCCACTCAATGCAACAGGTGTGATGGAAAATAGCCTGAGCCGTTCGGCTGCACAAGGAAGCAATACGTACATTCACCGTTCAGCAGGTCTCGCCTAGCAGGCCAGGGCCACTGATAGAGTCTTCTGCGGGAGGCTTCGGTGGGATCTACAAATTGGGAAGCTTGAACACCGGGTGACGGGGACTCGGTCGTTGCCGAACCCGTCGGGGACTTGGGGTTCGAACACGATTCTGCATGATAATCGGGTCGATGAGATCACCGCAGGTCAGGCAGCGCCAGGCGCGAATGGCGTCGAGGGAGCCTCCTTGTATGACATCAAGCGGATCGAGTGGATCGACGGGGTGCATGAGGCCGCGACAACGGCGACACGTTACCGGATCCATCGTGCTGCCTTCTTCTGCGATGCTTGCTCGTGTCGAAAATGTTCAGCCGGCCATTCACGAATACGAGGTAACACAGGGCTGGGTAATTTGGTTGATGGGGATGCTCGATTCAGTTCAGCCTGGAGCAGGTGGCCGATGTCTGCCAGATCAATGGGTGCAACCAGGACATGACGAATACGTCCACCGGTCACGGCTTGAATCGGATTGTTGCTCGGTCGAGGTCCCATGGTGATGACTGAAATCCCAGGACACAGCCTCTCGATGGTGAGGAGCAATCGACGCACATTGATCGGCGCCGCTGAGTGGGAACAGCCAAGGTCGATGAACACCGCCTGCGGGTTGAGCTCTCGGCATTCATCGATTGCGTGCTCGACGGATCGCACCAGCACCGCCTGGTAACCGTTCGTCGCAAGCCAATCTGCAAGCTTGATTCCATGATGCAGGTCTTGTTGCACAATCATCACGCAGGCTCTCTTCTTGTTTGATCGGTTCGTCATTGCCTCGTCTCCTTGTGAATCCGATGCACCTTCCACGAGTACGGTAGGCATCATCCAGTGTGTGAAACCCTACGACATGGAATCATGTAACGGGGAGGCGAGGCTACCGAAGCGCGCTGATGACTGCACCAGATATGGCGAAAAATGATGTGTGGCTGATGTGGAGGACCTCGTCTGTTGAGATCAACGGACATGGATTCGACTCGTTCATCGGCCAAGACGATGGTAGGAGCATAAACGCGGGACACATGCATGAATCTTCGTGCGAATCACTCTGAGGACACGTCTACACGCCAGTTTTGCCACATCCGGAGAATCTGTAGCGGGCTACACTGGTAAGTCGTCATAGGAGAGGTATATGTTCTTCCTACAGCTTCAGGTGAAGCCGTTGGCTTATGGCGCCATATTAGGAGGAGTGACGACTCGATAGACCATGCAGATTGTAGATACTGTGCGTTCGATTGTGCTGGCCGTCCTCTTTGTGATTATCGCGCCGATCCTCGGACTCGTGGCGGCGTATACGCACGACAGTCGTTATGATGAACTGCTCGACGATTGGTAAGGATGGACAACTAGCCGGACTCTCCCTCAATGCACGAAACCCACTGGAACAGGGCCGGAGTTCCAATGGGTTTCGCGAGCCATCTGAGTCCTTCACCTTACTTCGTGAAGGCGCATCAGGCATTCTCAGGAGACAACTTGGTTTGTAGCCTTATGCGACCGACTTCCTGAGCCGAGCTGCCAACAATCCCGCCAATCCAGACCCGAACAGCAGTGCGGCCGCCGGCAATGGGACAGTAGCAAGTTGGGCAGTACCGTTTAACGAAAACTGTAGCGACAATTGATTCCATCCCGCCGGCAAGCCTGCGAGCCCACTCAAGCTCCTGGTCCAGCTCAAACCC
Source organism: Nitrospira sp. (assembly GCA_019636875.1). Lineage (GTDB taxonomy): Bacteria > Nitrospirota > Nitrospiria > Nitrospirales > Nitrospiraceae > Nitrospira_D. Next base: position 2,553 of record JAHBWR010000154.1, on the reverse strand, counting down.
GTGAACGCGTCCGTTGTGTCGTTGAAGCTGCCGGTCGCGTTGCCGCCAACGTTCAGCGACACACCTGCTGAAGGAAGCAGAGGCCCCGTGAGCTTAGCGCCCAGCGCGGTCAAGTCGGCCGTGATGGTCGAGCCGCTCGTGCTGCTGGTCGGTACGGGATTTGGGCCTCCAGTGAACAGTGAGAAGGTATAGGGGCCAAGCGGAACCGGAGCAATGATGTCTGGGAGGGGCTGGTATTGGCCCATGACGATTTGCCCGGACGCGGTGAAGTTACGGGACAAGATGGTAGCCCCGCTGCTGTTCTTTAGGGCCACCGACCCGCCGGTGAAGTCCAGTTCGGTCACCGTTGAGGCGTCCGACTGTCCAGGCCAAGCCCAGACGGCCGACAGCAATACCACGACGGCCAGTCTTGGGGTGATGTTCCACGAAGTCTCTTTCTTCATCTGTACTATCCTTTCCAGCCGAGACCAGAGCGTCGGCCATCGCCCTTCTTGAGAAATAGCAGAATATCCGTATCGACAGACGGATGGTTCATGGGTGGTGACCATAGCAATCGCTAGTGGGGAGGGCTACAGATAAAAACTCATACCTGCAACACTTTTGACGAATCTTGTGTGTAGAAGTATTGCGAATGAAGCGAGGTGTGAATCCTCGATGGCGATGGGGCTTACGCGCTAGCGTAGCAATAGCTCGAAGGCGATGCGGTCGAGAAACAGCTTGCGGTAGGCTTCGGATTTTCGGACTTGGCGGCTTTCCATCGGATTGTAGTCGTCGGTGATGAGGAAGCCGTCCGTGTCGGAGATCTGGTGTTCATGCTCAACGAGCCAACGAACGCGCCGATCTTCGCTCGAGGCATTCAACAGGATCGGCTGCTCCGATGCCAGGAAGATGAAGTCGGTAAATTCGGCCTTTTCCGTGATCAACACCCGAAGATGCGGGAAGAGGCTCTTCAAGGTCCGATGCACCGCCGCGACGGCGTCGGACCCTTCTCCGGTCATGAATCCGACATAGTTCAGCGCAAGAATTCCACCCTTACTCAAGAGGCTGTGCAGCTCACCCAGCATCTCCTGCGTGAGAAGGTGAGTCGGCTCAGTTCCGCCGGTGAAGCAATCATGAATGATCAGGTCATAGGGACCGTCGAGTTGCTTGATCTCATACCGCGCGTCGCCGACGATGAAATGGCCGGTCGGCGTGAAATGGAAAAACTTCTGGGCGGCATCGGCGACCGCCGGGTCGATTTCGATCGTGTCCGTGACAATACTCTTTGACTTGAGATCGCGCGCAACATGTCCTCCGCCGAGACCGATGAGCAAGGCCTGATTTGCCTCAGGGCGAAGCAAGGGAAGCAGTCCTAATACTTGTTGGTAGCCAAGGACGCTCCGGTCTGATTTGATCTCAACCGCGCTGATGGTGGAAGCGTCAGAGAGCATCAGGCGAAATCCTCGCCGTTCATCGTCCACCACACGCACCCACCCGTAGAGGCTCTCCGCTTCAGATTGAAGGGTGAATCCCTTGACTGGCTTATGGGAAGCGGCCAGCCCGGACGTCGTCAGCATCGTGATTGCGACAGCGGCTGTGAGCGATCCGGCCAATCGGGCCTTCATGCCTGCCGACCGCTCCTGCCAGAGCACCACCAGAGCAAGGCCGGCCAGCAGCAGACTGAGGGCAGCGAGAATCATTCTTGTCCCGAAGAGCGGTAACAGAAAAAACCCGAGCAGAAGCGTGCCGGCGACGCTGCCGACTGTGCTTACCGCATAGACTGAACCGGCGACGGTTCCGACCCCGTTCAGGTCTCGCGTGGCACGCTTGATGACATAGGGGCCGACCATTGCCAGTGCGGTCAGCGGAAGGGTGAAGAGCAAGAGCGCACTGGCGAAGGCACCAGCGCGGAGGCCAAGCGGATCCGTCAAGCGAAGAATCGGACCGGTCAAAAATGGGATCACCGCTGTGCCAAGGGCTGCAGATAAAATCACATGGCTTAAACGCATTGCCGGGACACGATCGGCCAGATAGCCGCCTAGGAAATACCCGATGGCTAAGGCAATTAAAGTGACGGCGATGAGCGAGGCCCACACATAGAGGCTCACTCCATAGAAGGGTCCGATGATCCTCGTGCCAAGCAATTCCAGAATCATAACCGCCGCACCGGTTATGGTCACAGTTGGGTACAGAACGGGAGTTCCTCTCTTCATTCGCAGACTCTGGGGTGTGGTGGCCGACCGGTGAAAAGTTAAACCTGACACCGACTTCACGCGCCTACCTTTAGCATGAATCAGCCAGTGCGAAGCGATCGATTCGGTCAAATATCTGTGCACTCCAAACGGTTTCCGTAGCATCTGTTGCATCTGGTGCATATGTCTGTGGAGCTCAAGCCTAGTCCTTGGTACTTGGATGGCGTGGTCATAACCAACAACCAGAAAGGAGTGTTATGAGTAAAACTCTCATATTAGGATCGCTCTCTGCCGCGACCCTTCTGCTGGCTGCGGGAACCGCCTCAGCCCACGTCGGGTATGGCGATTCCCTCTATAACCAAAGCACCAATACGTGGGGTGC
>JAHBWR010000153.1 GCA_019636875.1 Nitrospira sp. | reverse complement strand
CGCACACAAGGGCAGTCTCCCTCGAATATGGCGGTCCTAACCCACGGCTGGCACGAGCATGCCAGTACTGCTCATTGCCCGGTGAATACGCCAAGCAAATATTCCCTGACGCGGCACTAACCTAGCCGGTCCACTGACGACCCAGCGACGATGCCACGTTCTCACTGTTTTGCGATCCAGTCCGAACTGCCGGGCGGCGCCATTGAACCCATATTCGTCCGCATAGCGAAAAATCGCCAGCCGGCCGTTAATGAGGTGATGATGTCGTGTGGCGATGTGCAACGCTCGCAGTTCCTTCGTCGTGATCAATCGCATGGGATCCCACTGGTGATCGCTCGTGTCTGTACGCCATGCGGGAGGCCAACTCTCAACAAGATATTTCAACCTTTGGGGCTGTCGGGTTGCTAACCAGCCTCTTGACGGAGATCATGCTTTTGTCTACATAGATTTGCATTCAACATCTATTCACTATTACGCCAGATTATGATGCGGGCGGCTCGTGTAAGGCCACTGAGGGGGATCTTGAGAAAAGCTACAAAAAATCTACTCTACACCACGATTTTGCTCATAATTACTTGCGGACACTCTCAAGCTGCCAATCCTAAGCCTCTCCTACCTATCTGGCCTATCACCAACATCGGCAGCGCTATTGACGATGACACTTTGACAATGTGGCGAAACAAAGGTGATCGATGCGCAGGCGCACGTAACGCATATACCCCCTTCCCCTCTAAAGGGACTCGGAAAGACATGCTGCCTGAGGCCTTCCCTGGGGCATCATGTGACGACGGAGACCAGACACTGTTTAATGGCCTGTTGTGTGCGTCCGGGATCGAGGATGGATGTGTTGCAGTCGCTCAAGCGCAAGCCGAATCTGGGCGATGGTACCGATCACCACATCGTAAGTGGCTTTGGTCCAACTTCTGCTTTAAGGCTGGGACTGATCAGAAGAGCAAGGACTTTCGCGATCTATGTGCAAACGGATTTTCTCCCGACATGAGCTTAGGAGTCATGCTTTATGCCGTGAAAAAGAAGGACGCGAATGCCTATCGAAGATGGCTTCACTGGCTTGATGCTGAAGCGGCAAACACCAAAATCTGCTCCGTACAGCCTGACGGGACTATAGGATCTGACTGTCAGACAATCGAGTGGCCTCGAGTCTGCACTCATGACCTGGGCTACTCAGAGGAACCGGCACCGTTCAAGATATTTGGTAAGGAAGGTGGCCGGTGCGCCTTGCGCCCCCCAGATGCACTAGACTTTGCCGCCGTTAACGATGCCACACACACGGCACCTCCAAAGCGAATGGCCGCTTGGGAAACAGAATCTCGGGTTACTCTTAAAGCTATCCTGTCGCTACCTGGTGTTTCCGAGATCCCTCCACTACTTCTGGTATCGGCCACCGATCCAGTGCACTTCCCTTTGCATTTGGATGCGACACGCGTGCTGCTACGAATGCTCATCAATAACCCGTCGCTCCGCACGAGCAATCTGCCCAAGCTTCCCAAGGACACTGACTTGCTCTCGTTCTTCGACCCCTTAGCAGCAAATGGCTCTGACCCCATCTCAATTAGTGCCGCTGCAAAAGTCATTTCAGCACGTGCCTCATGGAACCCTTTCTACCGGCTTCTAGCGGAGGGGCCAACACCGACTGTGCGGAGCATGATCCTAGAAAGTTGCCCTACTGCTCAAGATCGGGATCAAGACATCAACAAGAGAAGCTGGCTCTGGGAGAAAGAAAAAACTCAATTCACTAAGACGAACAGTATGTATTGGGATTGTCTCTTCCTAGGCACACTGTACAATCGAATGCGCGTCAAACAGAGTGTAGTATCAGAGCTCCTGGACACATTCCTCCAGTACGCTGATCGTACAGACACGATACTTCAACTTGCTAACCGGAATCTCCAAAATGCCGAAGCTGCTTTGGGGCTGGCACAAAAAACCCTAGATGAAGCAAATCGAGCTCAAAAGGATGCCCTCGAATATGCTGGTAATGCTTACGCGCAACAAAATCAACGCATTACTTCTGAACTTCAAAGTCTTCGCCAGCAGGGCGCCAACGCGGCCGCCTCAATAACCGGCGTGCAAAATCGGATCGCTCAACAGGAATCTGATTTTGAACGCATATTAGGCACAATTCAGCAACCGATTACAAAACAAGTGTGCCCAGACCGACCTCCCTTCGACCCAGTAGGTGATGAACTTTGCAGAAATGTTACGGTAATGACGTCTATAGCGAACCCGGCCAAGGATGCAGCACGTTTAGCCTTAGAAAATTTGCGATCACAACATACGCTTCTGACACGGACACTAGTTGACATTGATAAAGGAATAACGCAGGCCCAATCTGAGCTTGCGGAATTAGACGCACGTCATGTCAAGGCACTTGCCGACGTATCCTCAAAGGTCTTTGATCTGGCAATTAAGCAAGCAACCGCTGACCTTGTCCTTCAGACCAGAGTTACTCAAGGGTTACGCCAGGCCGTAGCCACAGCTCGAGAGAGTCATGCGCGTTTCTTAGACTACGTTTCGGTGTGGCGCCCAAAGAATGAGGGCTCAGATACGCACTGACCTTCTCAGCTCGAGGGGTGGCTAGATTTTTCTATACGATGCCTCGTTTTGGGCGCCTTCCCTGGTCCGTACCGGATCGCCCAAGCCTTGCTCCACCCGATCCACAAGAGGAACTACATCTGTTCACCCTCGGCTGTTTTAATTCTCATCCAACTAGTGTCCTAACTTGAATCTCTTCTGCCTGTCGGATTTAAATCCTCGACTGGCCCAATTTGGCCTAGAGTGTCCTGCTTTCATTTGTGTTGGCCTAATTAGGACAGCACCGACACAACCGTCTGCTTGACACAGACCCCCTCCTAGATGTATCCATTGGATACATGACCCCCCAAGAATTTAAACGCGTCCGACTCGATCTCGGTCTCACTCAACAAGCCCTCGCGGATCAATTGAAACGCAAACGGCTGGCCGTGACTCGCTATGAAGGCGGGACACGCACGATTCCAGGTGTCGTGGAGGTAGCCTTGCAGGCCATCGCACGGTCCGCTCGCATTCCCCTTGTCGGAATTGTGGCGGCAGGCGATCCTATCGAACCCATCCCCCAAACCGAACGCATTGAGGTTCCGAAGAGCATGCTGGGACGAGGAGAAACCTTCGCCTTGCGCGTCAAGGGGACATCCATGCGCGACGACGGCATTCTCCCTGGCGACGTGGTTGTCGTGCAGAAACAGGATATGGCTCGAAACGGACAAACTGTCATCGCGCTCTTGAACGGAGAAGCGACGATCAAGACCTACCATCGCAAGGCCGGCATGATCGAGTTGCATCCGGCTAATGACACCATGACGCCCATCCTGGTGCACGAAACCGACACGTTTCACATTGAAGGCATTGTCGTCGGCGTCATCCGGCATCTGAAACGATAACAGCGCTCATCGGACCGCATGAGCGAAGACCATGGATCGTCAGATTGTCTGCTTTGCCATTCCCTCACTGGAAATCGCGCTGGTGCGGTTGAGTCATCCGCAGCTCCGCACCCGTCCGCTCGCGGTTGCTACACTCGATACCCCTCGCGCACTGATCCGTGAGATCTCCCCTGAGGCAGAACGAGACGGCCTCCACATCGGCATGCCGCTCGACCGTGCACGACGACTCTGCCCGTCCCTGCAGGTCAGGCTCCCAAACCCTCATCAGGTCGCCACGGCCACCCATTCGATCCTCGGCGTCATCCAGCGGTATGCCCCAACCTGGGAGCCGTTTCTTCCTGGCTCTCTCTTGATGGACCTCACTGGTACCACCCGCCTCTTCGGGACGGCCTGCGATGTGGCAACCAAGATCCAGACGGAGGTGCTCACACAGTTTCATCTCGAAGGCGCGGCCGGCGTCGGGAGCAATAAACTCGTGGCACAGACAGCCGCGACTCTGATAGCCCCTTCCGAACTCTACGATGTCCGCTCGGGATCGGAGCGCCTCTTTATGTCCCCGTTGTCAATTCGAGCCTTGCCCGGCGTGCATCGCCCCTGCATGCGCACGGTACTGAAGCGATTGGACGATCTCAACCTCCGCTCGTTAGGAGACGTGGCGGACAGCCCCCTCGACGCCCTTGAAGTGGCACTGGGCAACTATGCCGGACAGTTGTCCCGATGGGCGAAGGGCATCGATCCCACGCCGGTCCGTCCGCCGGTCGCCCATCCGGTCCTGAACGACACCGTCACCCTTAACCCCGACGAGGTGGACGATGCACGGCTCCAGGGACGACTGGCCGATAGCCTGCAACGACTCTGTCGCACCCTCCGCAGCCAACACCGGATGTGTGGCGGGCTCTCATTGACCCTTCGCTACAGCGATCAACGCGAGGTCACCACGAAGGCGCGGGTGATTCCGGAGACCTGCTGGGAGATCGATCTCTCCGGACTGCTCCGGGGGATGTTTCAACGAGCCTTCAGGCGGCGTATCCGTCTTCGCATGATGACGGTCACGTTGACCGACCTCACCGGCTTTGCTGAGCAGGGATCGCTGTTCGAAGAACGACCACCGGAGGAGCAATGGGCTCGCACCAGGAGCCGGCGACTCGCCGTCGCTCTCGACCACCTGCATCAACGGTTCGGTGAACAGGCGATCCGTTATGGGAGAACGCAGTGAATGTCGTCCGATTTCGTGCATCTCCACACTCATTCATCCTATTCGCCCATGTGGGGCATCCCGACGCTTGAAGCCCTCTGTCAGGCCGCTCGCACACAAGGCCAGGACAGGCTTGCTCTCACCGATACCAACGGCTTGTATGGAGCCATCCGGTTTTTAGAGGTCGCGCAGCACGCGGGGTTGAAACCGATCATCGGGGCGGAACTCGTTCATGAGGCACACCGGGCGGTGCTGCTGGCCAAAACGCCGGCTGGTTATGCGAATCTCTGCCGACTTCTATCCGTTCGTCACGAGGAGAGCACCTTCGATTGCATCGCGGCTGTGGCACGTTATCGAACCGGGCTGATCATTCTGTCCGACGACCTATCAGCATTAAGAGCTTGGCGCAAGGATTCCCAGGAAGATTTATATGTCGAACTTTCTCCCGGATCGGATATACAGGAGGCGCTCACCTTTAGCCGGGGCAACAGGCTGCCGCCGGTGGCCA
>JAHBWR010000152.1 GCA_019636875.1 Nitrospira sp. | reverse complement strand
GCGACCTATTTCGATCCGAAAAACGGAGACGAGAACTGGTTTGGCGGCGGTCAGGTCCGCATTCATCCATTCCACTTTCTTGCCGTTGAAGGTTCGGTCGACTATCGTAGAACAGAAATCAATTCTACCAAGGTCCGAACCTTTCCGGTGCAAGGCTCAGTGTTGCTCTACCCATTTGGCATGAAACGACTTTCTCCGTTTATTCTAGGCGGGGCCGGGTGGTACTTCACGAACGTCGAGGGTCCCGGCGACTTCGACAAGACACAACATCGGTTCGGCGCACACGCGGGAGGAGGACTCCAGCTCTTTCTCACCGAATATGTCTCGCTCGATGGAACCTATCGACATATTTGGCTTGAGAAAATCGAGTCGAAGGATGCATCCCTGCGCGATAAGCGATTTGAGGACAATGGGCATATGGTGACCTTTGGTCTGAATGTGCACTTTTAGTCTCGCATCCTGTTGAGGCGACGATCGTTCCTGCGAAAGAGAGCGGGTGAGCCAGCGGATCTGCAATTTTTCACCGGGTCGTACCAGGATCGATGTCGCCTCCTTAGCACATACAACCTCCCTTTAATAGACTGCGAATAGCCTCTCACCCACTCCACACCGTTATACCCGTCGATGTCCTAACACGACCCGCCGCTATAGAGAGCGTTGACAAGTGCTAGCGCACACGTAAGAATCACTAGCCAGCCAGGGATGAGGACTCTACGAATCAGAGTACTCCGTGGCGACACGTATCGCTCAGACCTTGGAATCGAGACGACATCGATGACTGCTGCAAGGACCGCCAAAGAACGATTGGTTCAGACGTTTAAGTTCCTGAAGGGCCTGAACGAACTTCGCAACCCTGTCATCCGAGATTTATCCGGGACGGATGTGATGCGGATAGAGAGTTGGCCTGTGCACCCCTGTGTGCAGGTACGCCGCGGCGACCGTACGGAAGATGAGGACACGGACGCCGCGGAAGTGCCCCTGGAACCACTCATCCGGATCCAACGAGCACGATTGACGCCTTGTCCAGGGCTACCTTCAATTTTAGACGGCTGGTTAAAGCCGGGGTGGCAGTCAGTAGACGGAGAGGTGGAGGTGGTCAAGTCTCGTCACGTTCGAGTCAAAGATCAGCAGCCCAGCACTACTGCCTTTTCTGATGACTCTGAACGCGGTAAGGCCCTCGACGAATGGACGGCAGTGCGAGCGAAGTGGGCTGAAGCCGAGCGGCGGGCGATTGCGGCACGTCATCTGTTCGACCGCATACATGCGCTGTGGACCATGATACAGCGCGAAGGCGATCAAGTAGACCTTGTCCTAGCGGATGGAATGCTCAGCGTGCCGCAACACGGCATCCATCATCCGGTGCTCATGCATCGGATCCATCTGGAATTCGACCCAGTGTTACCAGAATTTCGCTTCAACACTGGGACGGAAAAGGTGGAACTGCACCGCGCTCTGCTTCGACTCGTGCCGAGTATCGAAGGACGGCTGATTGCTCACTTCGACAAAGAGTTAGAAGAGCAGCCCGTGGAGCCGCTCGGCGGCGAGAGCACAGGAAGCTTCTACCGTCGACTTGTGCAGGGGCTGTTCCATGACGGTGAGTTCCTCGACAGCAAGATGCGTGGCTCGGTACCCACACAGCCAAGCATGTGGCGCGAACCACTCTTGTACCTCCGTCCACGGACGGCTGGGCTGAGCACCACCATCGAGTACATCCTGGAGGATTTGGACAACAAGGACTCGCAGCCTCCCGAGGGACTCTCGCGTATCGTTGGCGTGGAGACCACGGCCACATCCGAGGTTCCCATACGTGGTGGTGGCGAGGGGCCAGAGGTCCCGGCTGAGCCGGAGCCGGATATCCTGTTTAGCAAACCAGCAAACGCAGAACAGTACGACATTGCAGCGAGATTGACGACGGCGAAGTCCGTACTCGTGCAAGGCCCACCAGGCACGGGTAAAACGCACACCATTGCGAATCTGCTGGGCTACCTCCTCTCGCAGGGAAAATCCGTGTTGGTGACCGCCCACACGACGAAGGCGTTGCGGGTGTTGCGGCGGCAGGTCGACGAGGCGCTCCAACCATTGGCCCTCAGTGTCCTTGAAAGCGACGCGGAGAGTCAGGCACAGCTTTCAACGGCGGCACAGGATATTGCCGACCGGCTCTCACGTTCCGATGCGGCAAGCTTGCGACGGGAAGCCAAGTTGCTCCGCGACAAACGGCGAACGTTGCTCCACGAAAAAGAAGTGTCGCGTCGGCAACTTCGGGATGCCCGATTCAGTGAAGTCGAAGAGATTGTGCACGGTGGCGAAGGGTTCAGCCCGATCGACGTCGCAAGACGAGTGAAGGCGGATACGGAACGCGATGGGTGGATCCCAGGACCGCTCCAACCTGGGATGGTGTGTCCGCTCACGGACGCCGAGGTTCGGCACCTGCACTCTTCACAAGACACCCTTGCGCCGGAAGACGAGGCACAACTTGCCGTGCCACAACCGGCGCTGGCGGAGCTCGTGAGACCGGCTGATTTCCGCCTCCTCGCGACGGAGCGAGCAGGTGCACATGTCCGCGCGCAAGCGCACCGGCCCGACCTGTGGGACAGTGCCGCGGTAGGCGATTACACCACGACACAACTCCAGGACCTTCATCAGCGGGTCCGGCAAGCGGCCACGATCCTGGCCGAAGAACAGACCTGGCTACGCGAAGTCCTGTTCGCCGGCTGGACTGGTGGGGAGTTACAGGAAGCTTGGCAAGACCTCCTGGCAGTTGTGGACACGTTGGCACATGAATCTGGAACGGCTCACCGCCTCATGATGGCACATGGGCCCGAGCTCCCACCAGATCGCTCGCTGGATGAAGCCGCAGCGACACTTGGCGACATCGTGGCCTTCCTGGAAGGAGGCGGGTCATTCGGTTTGAAGACGAAACTCACGCGCCGGCCCTGGCATCTGCTTATCGAATCCTGTCGCGTAGAAGGTCGTGAGCCAGGAACTCTGGATGAGTTTCGTGCGTTGCATGCAAGGGCGCAGTTGCAGATGAGCCGAAACCGTTTTGCCGCCCGCTGGCGTCGTGCCGTGGAAGACCTCGATGGGCCATCGGTTGAAAGCCTCGGACGTTCGCCGGAGCGCGCGGCTCAAGGCTATGCAGCGGAAATACGCAGGCGTCTTGAATGGCGTGGAACGGTTTGGGAGCCACTGATCGAAGAACTGCGCGCGGCTGGTTTTCGATGGGACACGTGGCTGGCTGCCCATCCACCTGTACCCGGCGATCACGGTGAGTTGGCGCGCGTACAACGTGCCGGGTCCCATGGGTTGGCGGAGATTGTCGAGGCGCAGGCCGCGCTGCTCCGGCAAGCCGAGTTGTCGGCAGCCTTGCAGACACAACGGACCTATCTCACAGGGTTCCCGCAGAGTGATGTTGCCTTGCGGCTGCTCCAAGCCCAGGACGCCTGGGATATCGACATCTACGAGGGCCTCTGTAGAGAGATCGCCCGGCTCGAAGGTCTCCGCAACGTCTACGACAACCGTTTAACGCTTCTCGCGAAACTTGAACCAGCCGCGCCCGCATGGACACAGGCCATCGCCAAACGGCACAAGCCACACGACCGTTCGCAACCGCCCGGCAATTCCGAGGCAGCCTGGCGATGGCGACAGTGGCTTCAAGAGTTGGAGCGGCGTGCAGCCGTGTCGATGACGGATCTCCAAGGACGGCTCGACCGGACGGAAGAGGAGTTACGGCAAGTCGCCGGAAAGATTATCGAGTACGAGACTTGGGCGGCACAGCGGGATCGCACCGCATTAGACACACAACAGGCTTTGATGGGTTTTGTGCAGACCATTCATAAAGTCGGCAAGGGAACCGGAAAGCGCGTGCCGGAATTATTGCGACGGGTACGAGAACTGCTCGTCTCCGCACGCCGCGCAGTCCCGGTGTGGATCATGCCCTTGAGCCGCGTGTATGAGAGCTTTGATCCGCGCAATACCAAGTTCGACGTGGTGATCATCGATGAAGCAAGTCAGAGCGACGTGACCGCGCTCGCGGCACTCTATCTTGGGCATGAGCATGTCGTAGTCGGCGATAAGGAACAGGTCACGCCCGATGCCGTGGGCCAGCGTCTGGATGAAGTCCAGCGGCTCATTGCCACCGACCTCCAAGGTATTCCGAATAGTCACCTGTACGACGGACAGACGTCCATTTATGACCTCGCTGAAACCGCATTCGGCAGTGTGATCGCCTTGCGCGAGCATTTCCGCTGCGTGCCTGAGATCATCGAGTTCTGCAATCAGCTTTCCTATAGTCACGCGATTCGTCCGCTGCGCGAGCCGCTTTCGGCGAGCATCCGTCCCGCACTGGTCGCACATCACGTGCAGGGCTTCCGTGACGGCCAAGGGAAGATCAACCGCGTCGAGGCAGAGGAGATCGCATCGTTGGTCTGCGCATGCCTGAATGATCCCGCCTATGCCAGGAACGAATCCAGGCGTCCGACCAGCTTCGGCATCATATCGCTGCTCGGTGATGAGCAGGCGCTGCTGATCGAGAGCCTCCTTCGGAAGCGGTTGTCCCCGGATGTATTTGAAAAGCACCGCCTCCTCTGCGGGAATGCCGCGCAGTTTCAGGGCGACGAACGAGATGTCGTTTTTCTCTCGATGGTCGATGGACCACCGGACGACGGCCAGCTTCCTTGCCGTGATGCGGGACCGAAAGATCTCTACAAGAAACGCTACAACGTCGCGGTGAGTCGCGCACGCAACCAGCTCTGGGTCGTCCATTCACTCGACCCGGACAGCCATCTTAAAGACGGCGATCTTCGCCGCCGACTCATCCAACATGCCCGCGATCCGCAAGCCATTCTTCAAGCCAAGGAGAACTACGGCAAACAGACCGACTCGGTGCTTGAAAACCAGGTGCTCCAGCACCTCCTCACAGCCGGATACCGGGTCCAGCCGCAATGGCCGGTCGGTGCGTACCGGATCGACCTGGTGGTGGAGGGGAAAAACCGACGCCTAGCGGTGGAATGCGACGGCGAGAAGTGGCACACACCGGAGCAGCTTCAGCGAGACCTTGAGCGGCAGGCAATTCTCGAAAGGCTTGGTTGGGTCTTCGTCCGCATCCGCGGCAGCGTCTTCTTCCGCGCCCCCGAGACTGCCATGGCACCGGTCTTCTCGAAATTGAATCAGCTAGGCATTGAGCCAATGAAGAAGGACGAACTCCACGAGTCCAGTTCCACTC
>JAHBWR010000151.1 GCA_019636875.1 Nitrospira sp. | reverse complement strand
CTGAGCTATCCGCCCGAATTTCCTAACAAGCTTGCGGAGCGTACCAAGTCCGTTTCTCCTTGTCAACCAGGCGGTGCGTACTCGACACTATTCTTCGCACATCATTCGTCGGACACACCACGTAGTTGCTCGTGTTTTTCCTTGCTCGATCTGCCTGCATGGGACTGTCGAAGTTGCCGAGGGAAGAACTGGCGGTGAACCTGCTTCAGTCGGCGACGATCCACATGGGTATAGATCTGAGTCGTGGCGATATCAGCATGCCCCAACATCGCCTGTACCGTGCGAAGATCAGCGCCGCCTTCAAGCAAATGAGTGGCAAACGAATGACGAAGCATATGCGGTGAGATCGGCTTGAAGATGCCCGCCCGTCGCGCACGCAACGACAGCAACTTCCAGCAACCTTGTCTCGTCAGGGCGTGTCCCCGCCGACTGACAAACACAGTGCGAGAGGCGCGACGGTTTTTGAGGAGCGTCGGGCGAACCTGTTCAAGATACTCGACCAACAATTCTCGGGCCGTTTGGCCCATCGGCACCATTCGCTCTTTGGCGCCCTTCCCCGTCACTCGAAGGCACCCAAGCTCCAGATCGATTTGTGAAAGCGTCAGACCGACCAACTCCGACACGCGCAGCCCTGACGCGTAGAGTAATTCCAGCATCACACGATCACGGTGATCCTCTGCACGGTCACGAAGAGGCATCTCCAGCAACGCCGTCACTTCGTGAAGCGTCAACGTTTTCGGCAATCGAACTGAGCGCCGTACACCCGCCACATCACGGAGAGGGTTCACATGCAGAATGTCTTCACGAGCGAGAAACCGGTACCATCCCCGCAGTGTCGACAGCATGCGGGCAACCGATGATGCCGCCAGCGACTCCTGTTTCAGTGAAGCCAGAAACGACCGGATGATGGACGATGGCACGGCATCGCTCATGCGCAATCGATGCTGGATCCAGTACCGTTGCACACGAAGTAGGTCTCGCCGATAGGACTCCAGTGTGTTGTGTGCCAGCCCACCTTCGACCCGCAGCTGACTCAAATATCGTTCAACCAGCGGATCCAGGACAGGCACCGATGAGTGTGCCGTGGTCATGGGATGCCACACTATAGCCAACTTGTCTCAGGCCCACAATGAAAACGCAGCAGTTCTCCTTGACAGGTCGCACCCTTTCCGTTACTAGTCTGCTTATGGGTTGCTGCTGATCAAACGGAATGCTCGCCTACTCGCGCCATCCTTCTCCCATGACGACCTGGCCGCTGATGATGGTCATCCTCGCCCTTGTCGCCAGCCTTGTTCCAGGGTCCATTGCCCCCCCTTGGCCTCAAGCCGAAGCGGCAGACACGGTCAAACCCTTGCTGCCCAATCCACCGGTGTTGAACCAGGCCAAGCAATTGATTGAGAAAGGCGACTACGAATCGGCCGTCAATAACCTGCGTCGCTTCTTGGCTACCACCCCACGCCCCGAACACCTTGATGACACCTACTTGCTGTTAGGAGCAGCCCTCTATGGCATGAAAGATTACGGTGAGGCGCTCCACCAGTTCAACCAACTCCACACGGAATTTCCTGAGTCTGAACTCCTCGACCGCAGCAAGCTCTTGCTCGCCCGAACCCACGCGGCGATGGGGAATGTCGACCTTGCATTGCCGTTACTGACCCAAGTTCGTACGACAACCCTTGACGAGGGCACCAAACGGGAAGCCCAGCAACTCTCAGCAGATCTGTTAGCACTCAAGAAAGACTATGTGCGAGCGATCCATATCTTGCTGGAGGGAATGGCCGGAAGCTCTGAAGAGCACATCACCGAAACACGGGAACAGATCCGGCAGTTTATTGCGGAGAAATTGGATAAGAAGGGGCTGGCTCGGGTGCGGGATGCCTATCCACGCTCCTATCCCGGCGACCTCGCTTCACTCCGGTTGATCGACTACTATATCGGACGCAGTGAAGATCACCTGGCGGAGCGGGAAGCTCGGCACTTTCTCGCGGCCTTTCCTGCGCATTCCTCCGTCCAAAAAGTCAGCGAATCGTTGGAGCTGCTGAAGACACGGTTACGATCCAATCAGTATGTCATCGCCGCCGTGCTCCCCCTGTCGGGACAGCTGTCGACCTTCGCGACGGACGTCTTGCAAGGCATTCAACTCGCGCTGGAAACATCGCGTGAGCAGCCCGGCGCACCATCCGTCGGCTTAATCGTGAAGGACCACGACATCGATCGACCGGGGTTTCTCGAGGATCTCTCGATGCTCCTCCATCATGATCGCCCACTCGCGATCATCGGCCCCATGCTGTCGCGCAATCTCCCGGTCATGGCAGAAATGTCTCAGAAAAACAGAGTCCCGTTGATTACCCCGGCCGCCACACTCCCCAATGTCCGCCGATTGGGCAGTTACCTCTTCAGCACATCGCTCACCTATTCGTTACAAGCCGAACGCATGGCGACCTATGCGGCACAAGATCAAGGGCATCGACGATTCTGCATCATCCATCCCGACACCGTCTATGGGCGGGAACTCGCCCGCCTCTTTGCCCAGGAGGTGTACCACTTGGACGGGGAGATCGTCGCCATCGAATCCTTTAAAGAAGGGGAAACCGATTTCGCTCCGCAAATCCAGCGTTTGAAGGCCGAGGATCTCAAAAAGTACGGTCTGGCAGTTCCCGTGGAAATTCCGCGTCCTCCTGGAAAGCCGGCCAACCGAACTGAAAAACGTGTTCTCTACACGCCTGGGTTTGACGCGATTTTTATCCCGAGTCGGGCTCAAGATATCGGGCTGCTCGCCGCCCAACTGGCATTCCATGACATCAGGGTTCCTCTCCTCGGTACGAATGGATGGAACTCGCAGGACTTTGTCCGAACGGCCGATCGCACAGTCGACGGCGCGACCTTTGTCGATGGATTCTTTGTCGATAGTCCGAGCCCCGCCGTCCAGGACTTTGTGCAACGATATCGGAAGCGCTTTGATGCGACCCCGTCCCTTTTCACCATGCAGGGATATGATGCGGCCAGAGTGGCCCTCGAAGGCATCCGTCACGGCGCAACCTCCGGAGAGGCCCTGCAGGAGTATTTAGCCACCCACCGTGATCTACCCACGCTCGCCGGTCCAGCCGGATTCGGTCCTGACGGCACCCTCCATCGACCGCTCTTTCTTCTTCAGGTAAAACAGGGTAAGTTTGTGCAACTGAACTGAACAATTGCTCATGAGTTCTCTCTCGCAAATCCTTCACACCATCTCGTACATGGGGCTGCCTCTCTTGTTTGCCATGGTGCTTCATGAATATGCACATGGCTGGGTGGCGGCAAAATGCGGCGACTCCACCGCGAAACTTCAAGGGCGACTCACCATCAACCCCCTCGCGCATATCGATCCCTTAGGTACCGTGATTCTGCCCTTGATGTGTTTGATGATGGGGAGTTTTCTCTTCGGCTGGGCAAAACCGGTCCCGGTCGACCTGAGAAATCTACGTCAGCCCCGCCGTGATATGGCCCTGGTGGCAGCGGCCGGACCAGGGATGAACCTGATCTTGGCGGTATCCAGTGCGCTGTTGTTGGCCCTACTCCTTACGATCGAGCCGACCTTGTCACTCCGCGGTTCAGCCGAAGCCGAGGCGTCCCCCGGACTTCTGGCAACCATGGTGTTTCGTCCACTCGCCGTGATGGCGCTCTATTCCGTGATGATCAACGTCTTCCTCGCACTCTTCAACTTGCTGCCGATCCCGCCTCTCGACGGCGGGCGAATTTTGATGGCGATTCTTCCCGCAAAGCCGGCCATGACCTTGGCGCGATTGGAACCGTATGGCATGCTTATCCTCGTAGGACTGATCGTGTTCGACAAGGAGCTGGGTGTGATCCACACCATCACTGGTACGTTTGCAAAGGGCCTGTCCGGAACGATCCTCTCGACCGCGCTCGGCCTGCGCCCGGGAGTCGCCCAATGACAACACCACGAAGCCGAGTTCTGAGCGGTATGCAACCCAGCGGACTCATGCACCTTGGGAATTACCTGGGGGCCTTGGAAAACTGGAAGGCACTACAAGAACAGTACGACTGCTACTTCTTCGTGGCCGACTGGCATGCCCTCTCCACCAACTACGCCGACACGACTCGTATTCGCACCTTCGTTCGCGAAATGCTGATCGACTGGCTTGCTGGCGGCATCGACCCGGAACGGTCCACGATCTTCGTCCAGTCTCGCATTCCGGAACATGCCATTCTGCATCTCCTGCTTTCAATGATGACGCCGATCTCCTGGTTGGAGCGGAACCCGACGTACAAAGAAAAGCAGGAAGAAATAAAAGAGAAGGATCTCACCACCTATGGTTTTCTCGGCTACCCAGTCCTGCAGGCGGCGGACATTCTCTTGTACAAACCCGATTTTGTGCCGGTGGGGAAAGATCAACTGCCTCATCTCGAGCTGACGCGAGAACTGGCCCGGCGGTTCAACGACATCTATAAGACGCCGGTGTTCCCCGAGCCGAAGGAACATCTGACCAAGTTCCCCAAGGTGATCGGCACCGATGGGCGAAAGATGAGTAAGAGTTACCACAACACGATCAACCTCTCTGACACCGAACCGGTCGTTCGCCAAAAGCTCAAGACCATGGTCACCGACCCGGCACGTGTCCGACGGACTGATCCTGGAAATCCGGACATCTGCCCCGTCTATGAATTCCACAACATCTACTCCCCACAAGCGGTCAAGGACCAGATCAATAGGGACTGCCGAACCGCCGCCATCGGCTGTATCGACTGCAAAAAACTCGTGGCAGACCGTATGGTGGAGCAACTGACGCCGATCTGGGACAAGCGTGCGAAGCTCACGCAAGAGCCATCCCGTGTCGACGAGATCGTCGACGCCGGCAGCAAACGAGCCGCCGCAGTCGCCAGCGCGACGTTACGCGAAGTAAACGAGGCGATGAAGATCTAGCTCGGGCCTACTCTCCGAACCTGCCTGCACGATTTGCGAATCCGCTAGAAGAACACACCAGTCAATGGAAGAATGCCCGCAGGACACAATCAGCGGGAGAGATTGCTATGAGGCGTGGAACAGCTCAACGACGACTTTGGCATATCGCACTTGGCTTGGGACTAGTCTTGCTCACTGGCTGCGGCAGCTGGTGGCACGGGGGCTATCAATCCGTCACCATCTTTACAAAACCACTCGATACCCAGGTGATCATCGACGACCGGGTTCATCTCCTAGCACCGGGTACCGTCTCTCTCAGTCGAAAGGATGATCACCAGGCCGTCATCACGAAAGAGGGTTACGAACCCATGACCTTACCCCTCACCAGAACCTGGTCCTGGTGGGTCGTCGGCGATATCTTCGGCTGCGCCGTCATCTTCGCCCAAGCCTGCATCTCCACCGATAAGGAGAACGGCGGTTACTACACCTTCGACGACAAGATCTACGTGACGTTAGAGCAGAA
>JAHBWR010000150.1 GCA_019636875.1 Nitrospira sp. | reverse complement strand
CAGTGGCTCGCTCGCCTCTCCCAAACGTTGAAATTGAAAACACCCTGGCCCGAGATCCTCATGCGGGCGCTGAAAGCGCAGGATCACTTTCGTCACCTCTCCATGCATTGCGGCGGAGTCGTCATCGTACCGGACGAGATCAGGCGCTATGTACCGATCGAATACACCGCGAAGGGCCTGCCGGTGATTCAGTGGGAAAAAGATCAAACGGAGGAGGCCGGTCTCGTCAAGATCGACATCCTTGGAAACCGATCCTTAGCGGTGATCCGGGATGCCCTCGCAGCCATCGCCGAACACACAGGCCGACAGATCGATTACGCCACATGGGATCCGCTGGAGGATGCGGCCACGCAAGAAGCCGTCAGACGCGGCGATACGATCGGCTGCTTCTATGTTGAGTCGCCCGCCACTCGTCTCCTATTAAGAAAGTTGTGGCTCGGCATGCCTCCACATCGCCGCGCGGAGGCCGATGTCTTCGAGTACCTCGTCATGGTCTCGTCCCTCGTCAGACCCGCCACGAATCTCTTTGTCGAAGACTTTATCCGTCGCGCACATGCAGGAATTCGTCCATCGCTCCATCCCAAGCTGGACGGAGTATTGGACGAGACCCATGGCATCATGACCTATCAAGAAGACGTCTCAAAGGTCGCCATGGCGTTGGCCGATTTTTCCGTCGAAGATGCGGATCAGCTTCGCAAGATCATCAGCAAGAAACACAAACAACGACAGCTGCAAGATTATTATCAGCAGTTTTGCCGAGGGGCCGAAAGAAATAGCGCCTCACCGGAGACGATCGACAAGATCTGGAAAATGATCATGAGCTTCGCCGGCTACAGTTTCTGCAAACCCCATTCGGCCAGCTACGCGCAGGTGTCGTTCAAGTCCGCCTACCTCCGCACCCACTATCCTGCAGAATTCATGGCCGCGGTCATCAGCAACCACGGGGGCTTTTATTCGACCTTCGCCTATCTCTCGGAAGCTCGCCGCATGGGACTGGCGATTCTTCTGCCGGATCTCAACGAGAGCACCTGGGCCTATCGCGGTGAAGGCGAGCGGCTGCGGATGGGCTTCATGCAAATCAAGACGATCCCGAAAGAACTTGGCGAGAAAATTGTCGAGGAGCGGAAGAAAAATGGTCCCTATCGATCCTTCCAAGACTTTCTCCAGCGTGTAAAGCCGGAGCCGGCACAGGCGAGAACCTTGGTCCGCATAGGCTGTTGTGATTCCATCGCCGGTGAACTGACCAGACCAGCGTTAATGTGGCGACTGTACGTGGAAAGCGATACCACGGTAGGCCCCCTCCCGATCCCGGACGACTATACAGCCGCTCAGAAACGGGCCCACGAGATCGAATCGTTCGGCTTTTTGGCCAGCCGCCACCCCCTGACCCTCTATCGTCGGCAGATCGAACGGCTGAAACCAGTTCCCGCCTCGCAGATGCATCGGTTCGTCGGCCAACACATCACGATGGTCGGTGTGCTGATCACGGAGAAATCAGCCGAAACCAAGCAGGGCCAGACTATGGAATTCATCACGCTCGAAGACGTCACAGCCCTCTACGACGCCACACTCTTCCCAGTCACCTATCGCCGCTACTGCCATCTCCTCTCCCCAAACCGCCCCTACGTTGTCCACGGGCTGGTTGAAGAAAGCTTCGGTGTTGCGACGCTGACTGTACAGGATCTCCAGCTATTGGAGTTACCAACGGACAACGAACGTCGCTGGCGAGCCAGGCACGAATATGTTGGCGACTGATGCACTCTCCGGCTTGTGAACCGATTTCAAACCTTAATCGGCTCATATATAACACTTTCAATGAGCCGATTAATTGATATAATCGGCTCATGAATTACAATTGGCAGCAACCAGACTGGCCGGAATTTCGATACGATCTCTCCGGAATCGAAGAGATCCTATTCAAGCTTGCCGAAAAAGCCGGTCGAGCCAGCGGACTCCTCAAGGGGCTGACGGTCGACACGCAGCTAGAGGCAACGATCGAAATGATGGTGGTCGAAGCGATTAAGACCTCTGCAATCGAAGGTGAACTGCTGAGTCGAAAAGATGTCATGTCCTCGATGAGGAGGAACCTGGGGCTGGAGGCAGGCCATCCTTCCGGAGACAAGCGTGCACAGGGCACCGCCGCATTGATGCTCGCCGTACGCAACAGCTTTACCGATCCCCTGTCGGAAGAGACGCTCTTCGAATGGCATCGGTTGATCATGAGCAGTCACCGGCATGTGGCTGCCGGACAATGGCGAACCCATGCCGAACCGATGCAGGTCGTCTCCGATGCAGTGGGGCACGAGCAGGTGCATTTCGAAGCACCACCATCGTCGCGCATCCCGGACGAGATGGCGCGCTTCATCCAATGGTTCAACGACACCGCCCCGGGCGGGAAGATGGAGATTCGCAAAGCCGCCGTCCGTTCAGCACTAGTGCATCTCTACTTTGAATCAATCCATCCCTTCGAAGACGGCAACGGCCGTATCGGCAGAGCCTTATCCGAGAAAGTATTGTCACAAGGACTCGGACGGCCTGCCTTACTCAGTCTCTCTCGCGCCATCGAAGCCAAGCGAAACACCTATTACGATGCCCTGCAAGAGGGCCAGCAGTCGAACGAGGTCACCCCGTGGATCACATGGTTCGTCAACATCGTGCTGGAGGCACAGACCCAGGCTGAAGAGCTGATCGACTTTACTTTGAAGAAGACACGACTCTTCGACCGATTTCGGGATCAGCTCAACGACCGGCAGGTTCAGATCCTTCGCCGCATGCTGGAGGAAGGGCCGAATGGCTTCGAGGGCGGCATGAGCGCCAAGAAATACATGACCATCACCGGCACGTCGAAAGCTACGGCGACACGCGATTTACAAGACCTGGCCGAGAAGCAGATCTTCGTCCCTACCGGTGGCGGCCGGAGCACTCATTACCGGATCAATCTGTAACCTCACAACCTGAAGCACACCGGTTTCGCAAAGACCTAGAGCCGCCTACTCTTTGAAGTTGGCGGACGGCCTTCATCACCCACATTCATTGACGCCAGCCTAGTACCTGCTAGGCTTAGACTCGATGAAAACAATCCTAGTCCAATGGAGTGCGGTGGCCTCCATCGTCATCCTCGCCACCGTGGTCTCGGCACAAGGTTCTGATTTATCCTCACTCCAACCGCGCACGGGTCGTGCGATTCAGAGCGATTCTCCGCTCCCGATGAAAACCAAACGAGGACGGTGCAATCCCGCCTCCACGAGGTGTCAGCTGCCACGCCATCGCGTGCAGCCCAAAGACTCCGACCTCAATCGACGGACGCAATCAGGCCCTCGCTTGAGAGACGAAAGCTCGTTGAATAACGACAGCCGCACCGGCCCCACTATCGACAGTTCCTTGTCCAGACCATAGCCCCTGTGTTCTCGCTTAGATTGCATTCACCCAGAACCTGACATAGAATTTATATCTCCTGAGAGGCGATCTGTATGAGCACGAAAGAAGCCGTTCTCGACCTTGTGCGCAAACTGCCGGACGATTGCTCCCTTGACGACATCCAGTACCATCTCTATGTGCTGCAGACGATAGAGCACGGCAGAGTCGAAGTGGCACAGGGCAACACCGTCAGCCACGAACAGGTTAAGCAAGAGTTACGGGCAAAGTGGCTGAAGAACGACGTGAAGTAATCTGGACAACCAGCGCTCGGAACGAACTCGACGACATCGTCACTTACATTGCCAAAGACACCCCACTCTCTGCGTTGGCCTTTCTTGAAGAAGTCCTAAATACAGCAGACTCACTCACTACGCTCTCAGAGCGTGGCCGCATTGTTCCTGAGTACCAAAACCCGCTTGTACGTGAGCTTTTTGTCAAACATTACCGATTACTCTACGAGATTCACGACCGTGCCGTGTATGTACTCGGACTCATTCACGGAGCCAGAGACTTCAAACCACACGAGACCAATTGAACAATACATTGAACAACACAAGGTCCGCCCTTATTCATTTTCTCTGGAAGAAGGGCCGGATGGTTTCAGGAGGGATGCGCGCCAAGAAATACATGACCATCACCGACGCATCGAAAGCCACGGCCATACGCGATTTACAAGACCTGTCCAAGAAGCATATCCTCATCCCCACCAGCGACAGGCGAATCAGTCATTATCAGATCAACTTATGCCCAATCACAACGAAACCTTGAAGCACATATGGAAGTCCGGCTTTCCATTTCAATTACGAGTTGAGGAGGAAGTTCGCAACACACATTCAACCCACCATTGGTCCATTGCAACACGAGAGCATCCGTGGAGAAACAAGGAAACGGGATCTTCTGGATTCATCGATCTTGTTCTGCAGCATGACGAATACGTGACTTACAGAATGATTATCGAGTGCAAAAAGGTAAAGTCCGATGATCAAAGGCAACTCCAATGGATGTTTTTGGTCCCTGAAGAAGAAGAAAATAAAGAAACGCCACTGGCTTCATGTTTGGAGGTTGGAGGATCTTCAGATTATCTTACAAAACTATGCGAACCAAACCTGGGTCAAAAGGTATGGGACCACGTTCAGATATGGGACACCGTTAACATTCTCCCAAAATCGTTCGAGTCCTCGATCTGCGTTCTTCCTAGTGATGATTCGAAGAACCAGTCCATTCTAGAAAGACTTGCTTCTGGGGTCATTGACTCAGTTGAGGGGCTAGGAAATGAGGAAATACTGATCCACCAGTCGCAATCACATGTTGGTCCGTTACTGGCTTTCTTGTTTCCAGTAATTGTGACGAACGCCGAGATCACAGTTTGCAGTTTTGACCCAGGAAACGTCAGCATCTTCGATGGATCTCTTGACGCATCTGCAGCCACCATCACCACGGTCCCATTCATTCGTTTCCGTAAAAGTCTCGCGACAGCATTTCCGAAAGGCACGTTCTCCAATTTGAAGGAAGCCAACGAGGCTAGAGAGGTAACGGTTTTTGTCGTGAATGCTAGCAATCTCCCGTCGTTACTCAAACAGTGGCAGATGTCTCCGCGCAACTTCAGCGGACAATATTCCATTCAAGACCACATACGACTTTAAATATTAACGGCCTAAAACAGAAAGCGGGGGCGGTTCTTGACTTTGTACTGTCGAAGGTCTGGAAGACTATAGCATCGCGTGGGAGTTAGATTTTGAATCGTGCATGCGCAGGAGAGCTGATCTGTTCTCCAGCGGCCCTTCTCTTCATTGCACCACGCCATTGCGCTAAGCTGAGATGTTGGCGCGTCGGAACCTGTGGCTGATCCGAAAAAGCCATGGGCGATCCTGTGTTATCCGGAATCGGTTGAAGGACGTGAGACACGTATGACTGCCAGCGCACGCTCGATGATGGTGCGGTCGGACTGCTCAGCACCCCACTCGCCATGGCGGGGCAAGCCGGTTCTTCCCAGCATAGTAGAGGCAGATCGTGTTTCCGGATGGATCACGCATGCGCGCCTCGCGCCACAGCCAGGGCTCATTACGTGGCTCCTGAAAAAACTCGATTAATTGGCATTCGAAACTACTGTCTGCGAAAGCCTAGAGGTTTCCCCAACGGCATGAACCGAAACAGTCGCATTGTCGACGGAAGATCGGAAGCGTGCGTAGTGCGGCTCCTCGACGATCAGCTCGAACCCCATCGTACGGTAGAAGTGAATCGATGCCGCGACCTCGATTGCAGGCAGGGTGACCTGATTTAATTCCACGAATCTTCTCCCTTATAATGTTGCCTTCATGAGAACGACGCGCCGGATCCATTCGACCAGAAATCGCATGGGCGTTCCTCCAATGGGTTTCGG
>JAHBWR010000015.1 GCA_019636875.1 Nitrospira sp. | reverse complement strand
TTTATAGAAACGGACGGAGAGCGTTCGTCCAGGATCAAGAATCCTATAAGCCGAACGGTCATGATGGGAAGAGGACTTGCAGAGAAGCAAGATGGAGGAAGAGCTAGCCTTCACCTTCGAGATCGGAGAGAACTGTTTTGAGCTTCGCGAACTCTTCTGGAGCAATACGCGAAAAGGCGATTCCAAAACTGTTCGCATCCACCCAGCGCACCGTGGCTTCGTCGATGCGTAGCGGCCAATCCAGTCCAGGTACATGAAGTCGGCACTCAAACTTTGAGCCAGGCTCGACCTTCATATCACTTTCGATCTTACATCCGCCGGCAGAGATATCCAGAGTCCGGCCTTGCCCCTCCTGCCTGTTGCCTGAAAAGGTACTGCGAAACTGCGTGGTGAATCTCGGTTGAACTCGTCGCTCATCCGGTCGAGACTTGGCCGGAATGGGTTCCGAAGTCTCATGCTTAAAGAGAGAACCCAATTTTTTCAACGTTGTCCCCTACCGTGAATCTCTCAGCCATTCCCCGACATTGAATGAGCGCTTTACCCTAACTAGCGCGGCGAGAGAAGCATATGATCCCGACGGTTCTGCTGGTAGCAGGTTTCATCCCGATCAAAGCAGAAAGGTCGCTCTTTGCCGTACGAGACGATGGCGATCTGCTTTGGACTCACCCCTGCAGCCGTGAGGTAGTTGCGCGCAGCCTTCGCACGCTTATCACCCAACACCATGTTGTAATCACTCGTCCCTCGATCATCGCAATGACCCTCAATCCTTAGCACCGCCCCGGGATGATCCTTCAAGTAGGTCGCGTCATGATTGAGAGCTTCCATTCCTTCGTCGGACAGGGTCCATTGGTCATAACCAAAAAAGACGTCCTGCAAGCCAGCTTCCACCGCAGCTTTCTCTTCCTTCGTTAACTCGGCACGTTGGCGAGAGGTCGTCCCTGATGGATTCAACGCCGTAGAATATTTCTCTTGTCCGAGACGCTCCTCGGCCGGATTCCGAGAAAATCCGCTCAGATCTCCGCTTGAACTTCCGCTGGAAATATCTGGCAGTTTCTTCAAGCTCGCGCTCCCCGATCCACTTTCATTGTCAGACTGCACCCATTTCTTGCCACACCCTTGGGTCGACAACACGACTGCTGCTACGGCGATCACAACTACAGATTTAGCTGTCGCTCGGTTCATGACCTTCCCCCTCCATCGTGGCGTTTCGCCAGGTTGTGTGATGTTCCCATGAGGTAGCGTGGTGAAGTCCCTACCGGTATCCGCCATTTTCTGTCCAAACAAATATAGCACTTACAGTGAAAATGGCATTTGCACCAGCATGTTACTGCAGAAATGGAAGGAGTCCTAATACTTTTGAATATTTCGAGTGATGCCCGAGAGGGAAAAAGCGGGAAGGAATCTTGTTTCGGCTATGGGAGTATCAGGATACGCACCGGGTACAGAGAAAGAACCACAAGGCCATCAATCACGGCACAAGAAGAAACGGTCTATCGCCCTCATCCTACTTATCGATACCCTTGTCTATCGGCCCAGCGAACAGGTCGGAGCACGGCTCCTAGACTAGCTAGTACACAGATCAACACTACCATCGCAACCGCGACAGCTAGGTAACATGCGGCTCGTACGTCGTGCAAAACGGGGATCATGGTAATACCCTCCTCTTGCTCGATTGGTTAACTGCGCCATCCGCATTCACACACCCAAGGGTTCATAGGATCAGCTTTCTGAAGGGCTCGACCACAACAGGGACATTGCCTGGTCCACACAGATCGCCTTAGCCCTTCAAAGTATACACCTCCAGACCTTACTCGCTTTGTATATCGGCACAACCACCCCACGGGATAACCTCTTTTTGGTTCGGCTCGTAGTCTAGTTCACTCTTCATAGCCAGAATACCCAGCTTTAGCACGACTTTAGCCGCACTAGCTTGACCTAAGTTGTCGTAAGCACGTGGAAAGGCTCACTGTCCTTATAGTTGGCCCGACAGGAATTGAACCGGCGACCTGGGAGTTCGAACTGCCTGGAGCCTCTTCCCTGGTTAAACATGGGGCCAAATGCCTCCACAGTCAGTGCTAATTGGACTTTACTCCAAGTCCATGAAGTCTCTCAACTTCATTTTTGTCTTTTGGGAAGATTTTGCCTGTGGTTTACGGATCTGGATAGAACCAGGAGGGTGATGAGCCGTTATTCAGGTTGGTCGAGTCTGCTTAATCGGGCGCATGCCTTAAATACCGAACCCCAAACTATTTCTACGCACAAGCCCTTGAAACAATGGTGCGCCCGGCAGGAATTGAACCTGCGACCTACGGGTTCGAAGCCCGGCGCTCTATCCAACTGAGCTACGGGCGCAGCGGAGCTACAAGATCATGTTAGGGCAAGACTTGTCAAGGTTGAGAGGAGGGAATCGGAACTGCTACAGCCTCGTGAGAATTTCATCAGCGACTTGAGAGAGAGATCGCCCTTCCGTCTCGATGACATAGTCCCCCGCCGCTTGATACTTTGGCAGACGGTCCTGAAGGACATCCTGAATTTCATCAATAAAAGACTTGGTTCCTGTGAGTGAAGGTCTTTGCGTATCCGACCCGATTCGCTTGGCAATGGTCTCGACCGAGGCGGTCAGCCAGAACAACTTCCCGGTCTGCTTGAGTACGTCAACGTTCTGCGATCGAAGAATGGCGCCACCACCTGTATCGATGATCAGTCCATTTTGACCTGCCAATTCCTGACACACCTTGGACTCCAGATCACGAAAATATTCCCATCCATGTTGCTCAACGATTGCAGGAATGGTTTGTCCTGCGAATTTCACGACTTCTTCGTCCGTCGAGAGAAGAGGGCGACCAAGCCGTGCGGCCAAAATCTTCCCCACACTACTCTTTCCCGTCCCGCGATACCCGATCAGCACCACGTTCATCGGAAATGAGACTCCAAGACTCCGCGCATGGTATCAACCGGAGCCTTCTTATTGGTCCAAAGTTCAAACTGCGCAGCTGCTTGATGGAGAAACATCTCTAATCCTGGAATCGTTTTGCATCCCACAGCTTTGGCATCCTTCAGTAATTGTGTTTCGAGTGGGTTGTAGACGATATCCATCACGGTGAGAGCGCGATGCAGGAGTGACGCAGGAACACAGCTGACATCGACCTTGGGAGACATCCCGACAGGCGTGGAATGGATCAACACATGCGTGTCAGGCAAGACCTTGCGAAGTGAAGACTCATCAAGATGAAAATCTTCGACAGCCGAAGCTGCCTGAGAGCGAAGCTCTTTGGCCAATGACGTCCGTTCCCTGTCGTCAATTCCTAACAGGGTCAGCTTGGTCAAAGATGACTCCGCTACGAGCGCACAGGCAATCGCACGCGCCGCCCCACCAGATCCGATAAGCGTGACGCTTTGGCCTTTCAAATCCACCCCACCTTCCCGTAATGCTCGTAGCGCGCCGGTTGCGTCCGTATTATGTCCGGTGAGCGTGCCATTGTTCGAAACGATGGTGTTGATCGCCCCGATTCGCTGAGCTGTCTCTTCCACATGGTCGAGAAACGGTATCGCGGCTACCTTGTGCGGGATCGTCACGCTCGCTCCACGGAAGTTCCCTAACGCACGAAGTCCCTTCAGCGCATCACCGATGGCTTCTACCTGCCAAGCCAGATACACATAATTGATCCCGAGCTCTTGAAACGCCGCATTGTGAATGGCGGGCGAAAGAGAATGCCCGACCGGATTTCCAATCACCCCGCAAAATTTTGTCTGTGTATCAATGTTCATCGTTGTAGGCAGACAGCATAATGGATCGAAAAAACGGTTAGCCCTTGCAGACGGTCATACCTCCGTCAATAGGGAACGTCGTTCCGGTCACCCAAGTCGATTCATCCGAGGCCAGATAGAGAATCAGGTTCGCCACCTCCTCCGGCTTCCCCGGACGGCGGACCGCATATTGTGCGAGGATGGACTGGAGCATGTCCGGGTTTGCCATCAGGGAAGCGGCCATGGGTGTATCGATAAGGCCAGGATTCACGACATTACATCGAATCCCTTCTTGAGCATATTCGACGGCTACGGCCCGGGTGAAGGCATCCAAGGCCCCCTTGGATGCCGTATAGGCGGCTAAGCCGGACAGGCCTACTAAACTGGCAACTGAGGAAATATTGATAATGGCCCCGCGCCCCTGCTTCTGCATCTGAGGAAGGACGGCTCTCGTCATCCGGAACACGCCGGTCACGTTGACGTCGAGCACATTCGCCCAGGTGGCATCATCGGTTTCATGGGTCCGCTTTCCAAACACCCCGATACCAGCATTATTGACGAGCACATCAATTTTTCCAAAACTATCGAGCGTGCGACGGATGATATCCTGCACATGAGCTTCATCCGTCACTGAGCCGGCCACACCAAGTACGGTTCCCTTGTGGAGTCGGATCACATTCACAACATGGTCCAATTCCTGTTGTCGGCGCCCGGTAATCACAACTGATGCGCCCTCATCGGCGAAACGCTTGGCGATCGCTTCACCGATTCCCGCATTTCCCCCCGTCACTACGGCAACCTTCCCCTCCAGTCGTTTCATATGTGCTGGTCCTCTTCTGTGTCGCCAGTCCTGGTCATGCCCTCATCACCACCATCTTTAAATTCAGGTTTTGGCCCAAGCACGCCTGCCTCTACCTTCCGCGCAACCGTGATGAAACCGGAATGGGCAACCATACGATGATCCGGTCGTACGCTACGGCCCTGGACCGACCACGTTCGCAATAAAGTCTCAAAAGTCTCAATCAGTCCGAATACCGTGGCTCGCTCGAGCGCTTCTACCGTACGCATGACTTGAGGCACTGTCGGCACAAAGCTCAGATAGATACCGCCTGAACGAAGCGCTGCAGCCGCATGAGGGACAACCTGCCAGGGTTCAGGGAGATCGAGTACTACACGGTCAAAGGCGACGCCGTCGTCAAGGAGATCGATGCCTTCATAGGCATTTTTTCTGAACGACATTAAGTTGGCCGGATTGATGTACCGTGAAATGTTTGCCGCTGCCGTGCTCGCGAAGTCGTCCCTGACTTCATAGGTCACCACCACGCCGTCTGGACCCACCGCACGTAAGAGCGCCATGGTCAGCGCGCCTGAGCCAGTCCCGGCCTCGAACACCCGAGCTCCCGGATAGATATCAGCCCACATAGGTATGATGGCGAGATCTTTGGGATACAGAACCTGTGCCCCTCGAGGCATTTTGAGGACATAGTCCCCAAACGTCGGACGAAGGGCTACCATCTTCTTCCCGCCAGACAGTGTGACAATGGACCCATCGGGACGACCGATGAGGGCATCATGCGCAATCTTTTGGCCGCTAAACTGGTAGGTCTCCCCTGCCTTGAGCGTAAGGGCGTATTGCCGTCTCTTGTGATCGATGAGATGAATCCGGTCACCGCTGGACAATGTAGACATGCCCGGCATTCTAGGAGGTTCGTTCCTTAGTTTGCAACCAAGTGCTATTCCTTGATAGGGTAATTGGTGAGCTCTAACATCCTATCATCATTGAAGTTTTTCACGATGACTGATGATGATCAAGAGACGAGCACCTCGTTAGTCTCCGTCCTCTCCAAGGCGGTGATAGGACTGGCCTTGGCGGTTTGCCCAACATTCGCTGGCTACTCGGTTCACGCGAAAGAACTTGTCATCGCAAACTATGAAGGGGTCATCAACCCTGTTGCAGCGGAATACCTGCATGATGCGCTCGACTTCGCACAGTCTTCTGGCGCCGAAGCCTTGATCCTGAAACTCGACACCCCCGGAGGATTGGATACCTCCATGCGGCTGATGATCAAGGATATTACCGGCTCCCCCCTTCCGGTGATCGTCTTCGTCTCACCTTCGGGAGGTCGTGCCGCCTCAGCAGGCGTTTTTATCACCATGGCGGCTCATGTCGCCGCCATGGCGCCGGGGACCAACATTGGAGCGGCTCATCCAGTCGCGATGGGCGGGGGCGAGATGGACAACACGATGAAGGAGAAGGTCGAGAACGACTCGGTCGCCTACATCAAGAGCCTCGCGGAACAACGTGGCCGAAATGTGGCATGGGCCGAAGATGCGGTCCGGAAGAGTGTGTCGGTGACAGAGCAAGAAGCCTTGAAACTCAAAATCATCGACCTGGTCGCGGAGGACATTCCCAGCCTGCTGAAACATCTGCAGGACAGAAAGATTGTTCTCCCGCATGGACCAATCACGCTATCAAGCGATCCCCCGACTCTCAAAGAGTTTCCGATGGGAACACGTCTTGAGCTGCTGAAGACACTAAGTGATCCAAATATCGCCTACCTGTTGATGTCCATTGGGACGATCGGGATTATGGCGGAGCTCTACAGCCCCGGAGCAATCCTACCCGGCATCATCGGGGCCATCAGCCTGATTCTGGCTTTCTATTCTCTTCAATCGCTCCCCGTGAACTATGCCGGTGCACTCCTGGTGATACTCGGCGTGGTGTTTCTGCTGCTCGAAATCTCCGTCACGAGCTATGGATTGCTCGCCTTGGGCGGCTTAACAGCCATGACGCTCGGCGGCTTGTTTCTCATCAAGAGCGATGCCCCTTTTATGCAAGTCTCCCTTTCCTTTTTGTTGCCCACCGTCATGGCAGTCGGGGTCCTGGCCGGAGTCGTCGCTTGGATGGCCGTCAAGGGGGTTCGTGGGAAGCCAATCACCGGAGCGGAAGGAATGATCGGGTCAATCGGAATTGCAAAGACAGCGCTGAATCCACGCGGCCAAATCACCGTACAGGGGGAGATCTGGGAGGCTGTCAGCGAAACTCCCATTCGTCAAGGTGAGGCCGCAGAAGTAATGTCGATCGAGGGGCTGACACTTCATGTGGCGCCCACTCACAAATCACACTGACCGAGAGAAGGAGCCATCATGTCACTCCTATTGCCAGTAGTCCTATTGGGTATGTTGCTGTACGCCAGTTTTAAACGGGTGATGGAATACGAACGTCTTGTCGTGTTCGTCCTCGGTAAGTTTCATAAAGTAAAAGGGCCAGGGATCAGATTAGTAATCCCTGGCCTTCAACAGATGGTCCGCGTCAATCTCCAAACCGTCACGATGGAGGTTCCGTCACAGGATGTCATCACACGAGACAACATTTCCGTCAAGGTGAATGCTGTCATTTTTCTCAGAGTGGTTGATCCCCAGCGAGCCGTGCTCGCCGTACAGGATTATCTCTATTCCACCTCCCAGGTAGCTCAAACAACCCTGCGCAGTGTTTTGGGTCAAAGCCAACTCGACGACTTGCTGGCAAAACGTGATGACATCAACGCAGAGCTCCAACGCATCATCGACCAGCAGACCGAACCTTGGGGGGTGAAGGTCGCTGCCGTCGAGGTCAAGAATGTTGATATCCCTCAAGACATGCAACGAGCGATTGCTCGGCAAGCTGAGGCTGAACGAGAACGGCGAGCAAAAATCATTCATGCGGAAGGTGAGTTTCAGGCGGCGCAGAAACTTGCCGAAGCGGCGAACGTCATCAGTCAAAACCCTGCGGCACTACAATTGCGATATCTCCAAACTTTGGTCGAGATTGCAGGAGAGAAGAATTCGACCACGATCTTCCCCATTCCTGTCGATACACTTGGCCCGTTCATGAAGGGACTGTTTTCAAAATAGTGTGGTATTTCTGTTGAACGGCTTGCGTCAATCACACAGAGATGCCGCATAAGTGCGACAGTTTCCTTCAACATTCCTCATTAGGCCCGTCTAATCTTTCTGATTTTTCGAGATGATCCCGCTCGCCTTTTCTCATCTTCAGCTGAGCATCCGTTTTGCTTCGCATAAATATCAATAACGGCCTGACTGGATAGAATCTTTTCCGTCGAAATGGGCTCTTACCTTAGAGGGGATATGTTCAACCAACATACAAAGGGTGACACGATGAAAGAAGAATTTCGGGTCGCTGAGGAAATAGAAATGCAGAAAACGTTCATTGCCGATGTCGATGCTGATGATGCCAAGGCAAGCGGGATGCTCGGTATCATTGGGCGTGCAGAGGCTGAAGAGTCGATCGCAGACGAGAAGAACCAGACGGTAATGCGGGCCGGCCAGGGGACGAACCCATTCCTCCTTGAGGGTCTATACTTTCGTTCGTTTGGTGAGCGGGGTCTCCTGACTCGAGAAGAAGAGACAGCCATCGCGAAGCGGGTCGACCAGGGGACACGCCGTATCCGTACTGCATTGCGTCAGGCCACGCTAGCTATCCTCAAGTGCAAACGGACGCCCTCACTCGTCGAAACCGCGAAGGCGCTTCGGATGGTCCAGCGCTTGAGCGGGCTTTCAGCTACGGCCCTAGACCATGCCGAGAAACTGCTGGTAACGGTTGTGGGGTCAGCAGATCCGGATTCAAAACTTCCGACCGGCACAGTGAAGCAGCTGAAAGAGGTACTCCATGAAATTCGGTCGGCTAGAATTGTGCTGGAACAGGGCAAAGACGAACTCGTTCGATGCAACCTTCGCCTGGTGGTTGACGTCGCAAAACACTACACAGGAAGGGGGTTGACCCTGCTGGACCTCGTACAAGAGGGCAATATCGGACTCATGAAAGCTGCCGAGCGGTACCAGTATCGGAAAGGATTCAAATTCAGCACCTATGCAACCTGGTGGATACGCCAAGGCATTACACGAGCGCTCGCAGATCAAGCAAGAACGATTCGCATTCCAGTCCACCAGACCGAAGCCTCGCATCGAATCCTTCGGGTGATGCGGAGACTGGGCCAACAGTTTGGACGCCCGGCTCGACTCGACGAAGTGGCTCATGTGTTGCGCATGAGGCCCGAACGGCTCCGCGAAACGGTCCAAGCGTTCCAAGAACCGGTCGCATTGGAGACCCCGATCGGTGATGGGGACACTCACTTCGGAGATATGATTCCGGATCAGCAGGCCGTGTCACCCGATGCTCATGTGCACCGTGGTGAACTGACTGAACAGCTGGACCGAATCCTGAGCACCCTGACGCCTCGAGAGCAAATGGTTATCAGACTCCGATTTGGAATCGGCTATGATGAAGCCAGCACCCTTGAGCAGGTCGGCCAAAACTTGTCCGTCACACGTGAGCGGATTCGCCAGATTGAAGCGAAAGCACTCAAAAAGCTCAAAACTCCCGCCATCAAAGAACTGTTTGCCGCCATCAAATAACCAGCCTCGTCCCACCCGGTCCGAGGGACATTTACCCTCCCTCGGACCTCGGCTTTCCTCTATCCCTCAAGTTGTGTAACAATGGCGCTTCTCGTCCAGAACTAGTGGATCCATTTCGCATCTGCGATTAAAGCTAACGGATGTTTCCGGGTGGTTCCTATCTCTGATGGGTCAACCTGTTTCCATAGATCACCCACTTGGTCCTGAGATCACGACACTCTCATCCTGTGAGACTTTTCGCTTCCGGGAGACTGTCGTATATGTATTTTCTGACCCTGTTCCTTATCTTACAGCGTGGGAGCTACAATCGCGCTTACACAGCGAACGACTCCTCGATCGTCAACCGGACACCCTGCTGATTCTTGAACATTCCCCTGTTTACACTTTGGGACGTAGGACTCGCCCGGCGGACTGGGGAGGGAACACAACAGCCCTGTGTGAGAACGGAGCGGAACTCCTCCATGTGAACCGCGGCGGGTCCGTCACCTTCCATGGCCCAGGACAGATCGTGCTGTACCCGATCCTGAAGGTGGTTAAATATGCCGCCGGTGCGAAGCAATTGGTTTGGCTGCTCGAAGAGGTTATTATTCGAGTACTTACATACTGGGGTATTGTCGGCGTTCGTGCCGCCGGTAAGCCTGGCGTATGGGTTCTGGTGCCTCAGCTGCAAAAGATCGGCTTTGTCGGAATCCGAATCCAACGAGGCGTGACACTTCATGGAATCTCGCTCAACGTTGATCTGGATCTGTCGCCGTTTCTCCGCATTCGCCCATGTGGATTGGCCGATTGCTTCGTAACATCCATGGCTGCAGTGTCTCATAGAGACATCGCCACCCACACGATTAAACAACAACTTGCTCAGTCGTTCGCGGCAATCTTCTCTTCCGGCGTGCGACCACCACGCCTTGACATGAAAGAACGTGAATACGTCCACCCCAGTCCTGAAGGAGCTCTATGCAGGAACTATTGACACCGACCTTTCGCTTAGCCGTCTCCCAGTTTGACCAGGCCGCGGAGGCAATGCAGCTTGACTCCAATCTCCGTGAACGCCTGAAGCTCCCACAGCGCTCCCTCGCCGTCAGTCTTCCCGTCCTCATGGACGATGGGCATGTCGAGGTCTTTACGGGGTACCGGGTGCAACATGATTCATCACGCGGCCCTTCCAAGGGTGGCGTACGGTACCACCCCGATGTCAACCTTGGGGAAGTAGCAGCTCTTGCCATGTGGATGACATGGAAGTGTGCACTGGCCGGCCTGCCGTATGGCGGAGCGAAAGGCGGAATCCAAGTCGCACCAAAGAGTCTTTCGTCCGGTGAATTGCAACGGTTGACCAGACGCTACGTCGCGGAAATTTTCCCCTTGATCGGACCGGATAAGGACGTGCCGGCCCCTGACGTGGGAACCGATGCCCAAGTCATGGCCTGGATGATGGACACCTATAGCCAGCAAGTCGGATATGCCGTGCCCGGCGTTGTTACCGGGAAACCGCTTGCTCTCGGTGGCAGTCTCGGTCGTGAAGAAGCGACGGGTCGCGGAGTCGTCTATGTCACCTTGGAAGCGCTACGTCACTTGAAGCTGTCGCTGGAGCACACAACCGTCGCCATTCAAGGGTTTGGAAATGTCGGCTCTCACACCGCTCGCATCATGCACCAGCAGGGTGCACGTGTGATCGCCGTGAGCGATGTGCATGGAGGAATCTACAACGAGAAAGGATTAGACATTCCGCGTCTTCTCCGCCGTGATCCCCATCAGCCTCTCCATGAAACAAGACTGGGAGAACGGATCACGAACGAAGAACTCCTGCAATTGGAGTGCACCGTGCTGGTTCCCGCTGCCCTATCCGAGCAGATCACCGATCGCAACGCGAATGCCCTGAGGTGCCGAATCCTCTCCGAAGGAGCAAACGGCCCAACGACACTCGAGGCCGATCGCATTCTGGCAGAGAAAGGGGTATTTGTGATTCCTGATATTCTGGCAAATTCCGGCGGGGTCATTGTCTCCTATTTCGAATGGGTTCAAGATCTGCAACGTTTTTTCTGGAGTGCGACCGATATTCAGAGTCGGCTTCAGGCTATCATCACCTCCGCCTTTCACCGCACCCTTCACTTTTCCACAGAACATCAGGTTTCAATGCGCATGGCAGCGCTCATGAGTGGGATTGACCAGGTCGCGCAAGCTCATCTGCAGCGTGGATTGTACCCATAACTTGCTCTTCCTCTCGCGACCCACTCGGTATTGGCTGCGGCCTCTGATTCTTGCCTCACAGCTGATTTGTACGTTAGGGTGCGGTTCGTCGGCAGGACCAAGGAGCTTCACATGACACGACGCACGATCGAAACCGCATGGGAACAGCACCGCTCAACCGGTTGGCCGCGGTTCTCAAGCCCACACGAAGGGGAATTAATGACACTCGATACGGTCATCAGCGGCTGTGTCGTGTACTACCTTGAGAGTGCCGATGGTCTCGACGATCAACGGCTCAGCATCGTGAAAGATTGCTTACACGATCTCGATGATTTGACGACGGAGCTTGAGGTCGATTGTTTGCCTTACTTTCGTCGTCTTCGCGAGTTAGGTGAACTGTTGCTGAGCAGACCATCACCGCCATAAGCATTCAGTTCATTCGATTTGGCACCACCTGCCCGACGGGATTCCTCAGACGACGGCCGTTTCTTGCGCATTCTTGACTTGATTCGCTAGAATAACCTCGCTTTTCAAGCCTATCTCACTCATGAACATTCGAATAGGTCTCTTGAGCCTATCGAATAGAACAATGGACGTTTTATGAAGAAGAATTTGTCCGGGATTGTAGTCGTGGCCTTCATAGGTCTTCTCATCTTATGGTCTTCGGTTTATGCTGAGCAATATGAATTGAGTCAAACTGACGTCACCGAACCGCAGAGCATTTCTAGCGTCGACGTCTCGCTTTTTGGCGTTAAGCTCGGTGACCCGGAAAACAAAGCGGTCGATTCCCTTGTGAATGAACAAATTTCTGGGATCCGGGCGGAGCAGGAAGCCACGTTCATCTTCCTTCTTGACCAACGGAAACCCACCGGGCCGATGGCCGGAGTGCGAATCCAGGACGGCAAGGTTGATCTCCTCTTCATCAACAATCGATTTGCTTTCAAAACCAGAGGTGTCTTTCGGCATGTACTGAATAGCGAAAGCCCGGAAGAGATCCGGAAATTGCTAGGGAAAGAAGAGTACGGCGATGAGAACGTGATGGGTGCGATTTTGGCTTATGATAAACAGGGGTTCCAAGTTAATTATCTCGGTAAGGATGTCAACATCGAGTTCGCCCAACCCCATTAACCTCCCCCTACGGTCTTTCATCGAGCACACCAATGCGCGATAAGGGGAAAACCTCTGGCATTGGGTCTATTCTTGTCCATCTCGTCCGGAATGGTTGATCTTGGACGAGCACTCTCGACAGGTCTGTGCATCACAGAAAGAAGTTTACGACTTGCTAGCGGTCAGGCGAAATCCGTAATCAATCAAACTCTTGGCGGTATTCCATCTGCGGTTTGAATTCAGGATGACGAGAAGCAGGTCACGGTCGTTCTGAGAAACCTTGGCGATCAAGCATCGTCCGGCCTTCGACGTAAACCCGGTTTTCACCCCTTCGACGCCAGGAATACGGCCAAGAAGACGATTGGTGTTGTGGAGAACATAGGCGCGGTATCCATTCACCGCTGTGATAAGCCCATGTTCTTCTCGCACCAGCTCACGAAACACTGCGTTCCGCATCGCGACTTCACTTAGTGTTGCAAGATCTTCGGCCGTGGAGTAGTGAGCCGGGCCATCAAAACCACATCCATTGCTAAAATGCGTATCGTCGAGGCCAAGGGAGATCGCTTTGGCATTCATTAACTTCACGAACTGCTCCTCGTTGCCACCGACATGCTCTACCGCGGCCAGACAGGCATCATTGGCAGACACCATCATCATGGCCTTCAGTAAATCCTTGAGTCGATACACCTCTCCAACTTTCAAGCGTAGGCGAGTCTTGGGAGCACGAGCCGCATTCTTGCTGACTGTGACTAGGTCATCAAGCGGCCGATTTTCTAGAATGATGAGGGCAGACATGATCTTGGTCAGGCTGGCAGGGGAAAGACGTTTCCCGACGGCGTGTTGATAGAGAACCCGCCCGGAGTTCAACTCTTTTAGGAGAATGCTGTGGGCCGGGATCCGTTTCCAATGAAGCGCTTTGGGTACATAGGAACCAGAGAGACTAGTCGCTCTCGTAGGACTAACCTCTTTCCCTAAGGCAGGAATGACAGACAGACTACTCAGCGTGATGGAGAAGATGGTCAGCAGAACCAGGTGGACACCAAATCGGCACCGCGGTAGCCGACGATAAGGCCCATAGCCCTTCCATCCCACGACCAACCACCTATCGCTTAGAAGGTAAAGGACTCCCCTACCTTATCGCCTTTTCGTCCGCTATCGATAACCTTGTGAAAAAACCGAAGGAGGTCTGCCAGGTCAATCCAAAATCCACAATTGAGACAGCGAGCGTAGATTCTTCTGTTGATGAGGGTATAGTGGCGTTCCACCATCATGAAGCCTCTGCACTTCAAACACTGCATACATGTCTCACTCTCTCTAGACTACCGCAGACGGTTCATGATTAATGCAACACACCCGGCCAGTAAGCCTCCACCAATCAACGTGGTGCCGAAATATACAAATACATTCGTGCCTCCAGCAGGTTGGGTTCCTTCCCATAAATCTCGCACCCCACCCTGGACCATCAGAACGGAAAGGGTCATTAGAGCCCCAATCATGAACCACCATGCAAATGAACGAAGCGCCATCTTTGAGCCTATCTATCTGCTCAACTATCCCCACAGCAAATCTAGCGAAGGCCCTAGAGGCTGTCAAGAATAGTCGGCGATCCCTCCCACCTAGTCTGGTGCCTGCGCCTTTACCGCTGCCTTGATCCCTTTGTGGAGAAAAATCGAGACACTTCCACTCCCATTGTCGGCGATGGCCAGACCTGGCTCCTCCTCGCCGGCGGTTGTCACACGGAAGAGGGAGAGGGCAAACGGGCCAGATTTAGTTCGATAGTTTCGCGGCGGATAGTGGAAGGTGCCATCGCCTTTCCCAAATACAATGGAGAGATCATTGGACTGAAGATTCACAATAGCCACATCCACTAATTTATCGCCATTGAAGTCCCGTGCGAGGCCGAAATTTGGACCCGCATCTGCACCGGAATCTTTACCTGGTCGAAAAGTTGCATTGCCATTACCAATGAATGTCGTAAAGCAGTCTTTTTCCCCATTGATAACAAGGAGATCGCTATGATGGTCGTTATTGAAGTCGGCAAAGCTCACGCCGAGTGGACGATGCCCTGTCCGGTAATCCTTGGGGTCTCTAAATGAGCCGTCTCCGTTGCCGAGCCAAATTGAAACAGCATTCGACATGGGACCACCATTGGTCACAACCAAATCCTGGTTTCCGTCGGCATTGAGATCCGCCAAGGCCACAGATGTCGGGGTATCTCCATGTTCGTACTGAACACCGTGACGAAATTCACCGGCTCCGTTCCCGAGAAACACCTTGACCTTGTCGTTTCGTAGTGCCACCACAAGATCGGCATGCCCATCCCCGTTAATGTCGTCGGTTGCCAGAGCAATCGGCGTGCGATGGACTGGATACCGTTGGCCTTCTTCAAATCTCCCGTTCCCGTGTCCCAAAAGGAGCGCAATTTCATCACCACCTGAACACGCCAGAGCGAGATCGTCATGCCTATCCTCGTTGAAGTCACCCATCACAAGGGCACGTGGCTCCTGACAGACATGAACCTGAATTTGTTCTTTAAATGTACCGTCACCATTGCCCAACAATATCGATATGGTATTGCTGGAGATGTTCGTGGTGACGAGATCCGTGAATGAGTCTTGGTTGAACTCCCCCGTTGTCACGCTGGTTGGATTCTTGCCGACCTTGTAGCTGGCAAAATAATAAAACGGATCCGGTGGGCTGTATGGTTCGGACTTGGAGCAGGCCAATAGACTACTACCGAGGAGAAGACAGAGTGACGTGACACGGGTGAGGATATCGACCGAACTGAATAGTATTTTCATGAACTCTTGCACTTGTTCGCCATTCCCCAGTCCTTTTGATGACGAGTCTACGAGCAATCCCAATCAGGTGCACAGTATACAAATGCAACCTTCTCCCTCGCAACGGACGAGGATGTGATATCAGGCTTTGAATTTCGGTCACAGCTTGGGCTATGATGCTATGTTATTTTCTGGAGGGCAATCATGAGCAATATTGTGAACGTTGACATTACTATGTACGGAATCGCAGAAGTCCTTTACTGGTGCATCGAAAGGAATAAGGGGCGAGTACCAGACGTCGACACACCGGGCTTCAAGAAGATGCAGGATCTATTGGCCGAAAAACCAAAGTCGGGTGACTACTTCACGCTCGATCAGTTCTGGAAAAAAAA
This sequence comes from Nitrospira sp., assembly GCA_019636875.1. Taxonomy (GTDB): domain Bacteria; phylum Nitrospirota; class Nitrospiria; order Nitrospirales; family Nitrospiraceae; genus Nitrospira_D. The sequence goes on along the minus strand of JAHBWR010000015.1, from coordinate 28,718 downwards.
AGTGACCCTCGGATTGACCGAGGACGAGGTCGCCACAATCGATCGTTGTCTCTACGATATTCCAAACTTTGACAACGAACCGCTCCCTCAGATTCGGCATAAATTCTGGCCGCAGCAGGTTGCAAACCACTAAAACCCGGTCCAGCGTTGGGATGCTGCTTTCAATAAAGGACGTGGGAGGCGAAGCGTCGGTATGCCCCCCCCGATTAGAGGGGTCCTTCGCCTTTGAGGTACTTGCGAAATCGATCCATGAGTTCGGCTCCCAACGTCCCCCCATCTGGTTTCTTGGTCGACGGGTCGGCAAAGTGACCTCGAATCTCCTGGAGACGTTTTTCTGCCTGATCATTTCCCTGTAGGCGCTTTGTTTTCTGAAGAGCTGTCTGAAAGGCATCAAACGTCAATTCCTGGTACCCAAAGGAACGAATACGCTTGACGGCTTTCATCATGGCTTGGTTTCGAAACGTGGTTAGGTGATCGGAATCAATCTCCTTTAATCCAAGTTTGCGGGCTCTCCGTTCAGCAGCTTTTCTGATTCCACTCCGCACGAAATCCGGAGAGGTCTGGAGCCGCTTCCACGCTTCATCAGACCAGGCGACTCGTGCTTGAGGCGCATCCCATAAGGCCTGTAGAGCCGATTCGTCAATGTGTGTCAGATGCCGTTCTCTTGCAAGATCCTCGGTGTCACGCCTGAGCATATCGGTCACAAATTCTATTGCAATAGGAGGTGATTGCTTCACTTTCTCTTCGAGCAACACAAGGGCACCCTCAGTCCACTCCATGGCGGGCCCGCCATCGTCCTGCAGGTCTCCCAGCGCTTCAACCTTCTCAAACAATTCGACGTTCACCTCGAGATGGCCACGCTCTTTCGCAATCTCCTCTGAAATCTGTTTGATCATTGCGCGCATGAATTCAGGGACTGTGGCCAACCGTTCCTTTGCGGCTGCGGTCCATGGAAGGCGACCATCAGCCATCTCTTCGACGGCCGATGCCATGCCCGCTTCCCCTCCCATGCGCCCCATCATCTGGCCTTTAAACTGTTCTAAAATTTCTTCCGTAATCGCCTCATAGCCTAATTCTCGCGCTTTCTTTTCAGCCAGACGGCGAACCATGCCGCGCAGAAAGATCGGAGCGCGTTCCATCCGCTTGAGGGCACCGTCGGTCCAGCGAATTTCCGTGGCAGCAGATTCTTGTGGATCAGACATCACACTGAGCCTTCTATCAATGCGTTACGCTCGTTACTGATTCAGTAATTCTTTCAACTCTTTACCGGCCTTAAAAAATGGGACCCGCTTGGCTGGAACTGCCACCGTCTCTCCGGTCTTTGGGTTCCGTCCCTCTTTCATTCGACGCGCCCGGAGACGAAAGCTGCCGAACCCTCGGATTTCCGTCTTGTCCCCATTCTTCAGCGAGTCCCGCACGCAATCAAAAATTGTGTTGACGACCACTTCCGCTTGCCGCTTCGTCAAAGTGGTGACTTGCTCAGAGACTCGCTCGATAATCTGCGCCTTGGTCATATCCACTCTCCCTATGCTAGGGTGAAACTGCCCCGTCTCCGCGCGACTAAAACGCCATGAGGTATTTCAAACTGACGCCCGGCTGAACATCCAACTTAGGCCACACCATGCTGAGCTTAGAATCGAGGAGTTCCCGAAAAGAAAATCGTCGTCGAGGTTCGACGACTTTGGGTTCCCCCTCAATTCCGACCACCTCCGCGGCCAACTGAATGGCATCCTCCAGATCCCCCAATTCATCGACCAACTTCGCTTCCTTCGCTTGGCGACCGGTGAAGATACGGCCATCCGCCAAGACTTGAGCCGCCCGAAGTTCCATTGAGCGACCTTCAGCCACGGCCTCGATAAACTGCTTATGAACGTCATCCATGACGGCTTGGAGCAACCCTCTTTCTTCCGCACTCATCTTTCGCAGCGGAGAGCCCACATCCTTGTACTTCCCACTCTTGATAATGACCCCCTCCACGCCGATTTTCTGCAACAACCCTTCGAGGTTGGCCGTTTCCATGATGACCCCGATACTTCCCGTGAGGGTGCCGGGATTCGCTACGATTCGATCCGTGGCGGCTGCAATATAATATCCCCCGGAGGCGGCAACACTCCCCATAGAGGCAATGACCGCCTTATTGCTCTTGTTCCGTACTCGCTTGACCGCATCATAAATCTCTTGCGAGGGTACGACGCCGCCTCCCGGAGTATCGATACGGAGGACGATCGCCTTGATCGAAGGGTTCTCACCAAATTTCTTGAGCTCCCCGACCGTAGCCTGTGAATCCACGATCACGCCTTCAATCCGAATCAAGGCAATACGATCCTCGGTGGACAAATCGATGTCGGGGAAAAAGAGATTCATCAAAATAACGGTCCCCATGATCCCCGCCACCAGCCACAGAACTTTACGAAAGAAGTGGCGTTTTTGAGGACGTTCGGTCTGTGCTAAGTCATCCACCATGACATCCAACCACTGTTGACCACCAAGCCCCGGCTAGTCTTGATCTTCCGCTTGTACTCGTTTCCGGCTCTGCTTCGCGGCACGACCGAGGCTTTGATCAAGTTCCCCTTGCGATGAGTGGTAGTCCTCGACCTGCTTGCGCTCCCAATCAAGTTGATGATCCCGAAGGCTAAGGGCGATTTTGCGTTCTTCTCGATCGACTTTGATTATCTTCGCCGTGACATCGTCTTGCAACTTAAACTTTTCTTCGAGCTTTGCCGAAGATTCAAGGCCGGATTCGCTCGTATGAATCAATCCCTCAACTCCGCCATCCAGTTCGATGAAAATCCCAAAATCGGCAACTTTTGCCACCTTGCCGACCACTGAGTCACCGACATGATACCGCGACGGAATCGCCTCATCCCACGGATCTCGCGCTAACTGCTTGTAGCCAAGCGACAGCCGCTCTTTTTCTTTATCGATACGCAACACCACCGCTTCCACTTTTTGCCCTTTTTTGAAGAGTTCGGAAGGATGCTTGATATGCTTTGTCCAGGACATGTCGGAGATATGGATGAGGCCGTCGATGCCTTCTTCGAGTCCGACAAAAGCACCGAAGTCCGTTAAGCTCTTGACCTTGCCTTCGATACGAGTCCCGGCCGGATATTTGCTTTCGATCATATCCCATGGATTGGGGGCTGTTTGTTTCATGCCCAATGAAATCTTCCGACTGGCCGGATCGACATTCAGCACCGCCGCCTCAACCTGATCACCGACCGAGACCACTCTCGACGGGTGTCGAACTTCGTGCGTCCATGACATTTCCGACACGTGCACCAACCCCTCGACGCCCGGCTCGAGTTCTACAAAGGCCCCATAATCCGTCAAGCTGACCACACGCCCACGAACTCTTGTGCCGATAGGATATTTACCGGCCACATTCGTCCAAGGATCTGCCGTCTTTTGCTTGAGGCCTAGCGAAATACGACCCGTTTCTCGGTCGTACTTCAAAACGGTCACCTCAACCTTGTCTCCCACTGTAAACAGTTCTGAGGGATGCCCAACCCGACCCCAGGACATATCCGTGATATGCAGCAACCCGTCGATCCCGCCGAGGTCAATGAATGACCCATAATCGGTAATGTTCTTGACGGTCCCTTGAATCAACTGGCCTTCTTTCAGAGTCGCTAACGTCGTCTGCCGTTTTTTATCTCTTGTTTCCTCAAGGAGGACCCGACGCGAGACCACGACATTCCCTCGCCGATGGTTGATCTTGATGATCTTCAAGGGAAAGACCTTCCCGACAAGGCCATCTAAGTCTCGGACTGGATGCAAATCGATCTGTGATCCTGGCAGGAATGCTTTGACACCGATATCAACCATCATGCCGCCCTTGATGCGTGACACAATCTTTCCCTCGATGCTCTTTTCGTCCTTATAGAGCTTCTCGAGTTCTTCCCAAATCTTCATCTTGTCGGCTTTTTCCTTGGACAGGACGAGATTGCCGTCCGCATCTTCACATTCCTCGATATAGACCTGAAGTCGATCACCGATCTTAAGGTTTTCAAGTTCCTCGGACGAAAAATGATCACGAGGGATCATCCCCTCAGATTTGTAGCCGATATCGACGACGACCTTATCCTTGGTCTGGGCCACGACGCGGCCCTCGGTAATCGTACCTTCCTCTAAATTCCGGAAGGTTTCTTCGTATAATGCGGCCAATGCGTCTCGGTCTAACTGAGCGTCACTGCTGTTGGATACCGTCCCCATATGAACGTCCTACTCTTCCGACTGTTGTCGGGTGCTGATGGTGAAAGTACCGACCTCACTCAGCATTGTGAGCCTCGGCAGTCTGCCTATCCGACGGACCTACATTAAGATCGTCCTTGCCTTTAGGAACGGGCACCTGACCTAAGGCTGCAATCTGTTCGATCACCGTCCGGCTGACCTGTTGATAAAACTGTTTAGTAGCTGCCCTTTCTGGTTGTTTCTCGACGTTGAACTGAATGGGAGCTCCGAATCGGACCGTCACTGGACGCAACCGCGGCCAGGACGCACCCGGTGGGAGAACGTCAAAAGTCCCCTTCAGATACGCTGGTACGACCGGGCAACCCGTCTGCGCCACAATCACGCCAATACCGGCCTTTGGTTCTCGCAGGTGGCCGTCAAGACTACGCCGACCTTCGGGGAAAATGACCACCACTTTCCCTGCCCGAATGAGGTTAATCGCCTTGCCAAACGCCTCTCGATCAAGGCGACCGAGCCGAACTGGAATCCAACCCAATGCCTGCAATATCCCGTTCAAGACTGGGATCGGGAACAAATCATTCCGTCCCAAGTACCAGGCCCTGCGATACAGCCCACATCCGAGCAGGGGGATATCAAGGTAACTGGCATGGTTCGCGGCGATCAGCAACCCTCCGGAGCGAGGAACCTGCCCTTCAACTCGATACCGAAAACACAACCATCCGATAACCCTGACCAGCACCCACAAAAATCCGTAGACGATCCCGCTCACAACTCGGTCGACATGGCTGCCATCATTTGCTCCACGACCTGTTCGGGACTAAGCAAAGACGTATCGATCAGGCGCGCGTCAGGTGCTGGAATAAGCGGGGCAATCTGACGAGTCCGATCTCGCTGATCACGGGCCGATAGATCCTGATACGTCGCTTCCATCGCCTCTCCACGACCCGCAGCCACGAGCTCACGATGCCGTCTTTCCACTCGAACGGTGGCATCCGCATCTAAGAAAAATTTGTACGGCGCGGTTGGAAATACTCTCGTCCCGATATCACGCCCCTCGGCGACCACCGAACCACACTCGCCGATTTGACGTTGGATGGGCAACAGCCATTCGCGGACTCTTGGAATCGCCGACACAAGAGACGCCGCTGCGGTCACTTCAGGGGTACGGAGCTCGCCCGTCACAGAATTCCCATCGATCAGCACGTGGGCCATTCCTTCGTTGAATTCCATGTGAAGCGAGGTCGACAGCAAGAGCTTCACCACCTGTTCATGGTCGGTCGGTTGGATGCCCGATCGCAACACTTTCCATGCGACCGCTCGGTACAACGCTCCCGTATCAAGATAGAGACATCCTAAGCGAGCCGCCAATAATTTGGCCACTGTACTCTTACCCACCCCAGCCGGTCCATCAATCGCGATGATCACAAACCACCTGTCCGTTCACACCACACAAGCCTGTCATCAACCACTTACAAGTTGAGCAAGAGCCTTATCAAATTTTGGAAACGACGTGTCCACGCAGGCTGTGTCGGTAATCGTCATGCTTCGTTCCGCCGTAAGCCCACCGATTGCCAGAGACATAGCTACCCGATGGTCTCCGTGGCTCTGCGCTGAGCTTGCAGCTAGAAGGCGGCCGTTCTCTCCACCTTGTCCCAACCCTCGGATGACCATTCCATCCGGATGCTCCTCTATCCGGGCCCCCATGGCTCGCAGTTCGCTGCTCATCGTTGCGATCCGATCACTCTCTTTCACTCGTAGCTCTTCGGCTCCAGAAATCACAGTCTCTCCATCCGCTACAGCTGCCGCGACGCAGAGCACGGGAAATTCGTCGATCGTTTTTGGAATCAATTCGGAACCGATTGCCACCCCCTTCAACGGAGCAGACTTTACACGAAGATCTCCGACCGGCTCACCTGCCTCTTCCCGCAAGGCCAACACCTCGATATCAGCGCCCATCTTTCTCATAACGTCGATCAATCCAGTCCGCGTGGGATTCATCCCAACATGGCGAATGGTGACATCTGACCCCGCCACGATCGTCGCGCCGACGATGAAAAAGGCTGCGGCGGAGAAATCTCCCGGGATGGTAATCTGGACACCTGGCCATCCGACGGATGGTCGCCCTTGTAGAACCAAGGTTTCTTCTTCCCTCCTGAGAGGAATACCAAAAAACTGGAACATTCGTTCCGTATGGTCCCTCGACAAACTCGGCTCCATGTAGCGAGTCTTCCCATCGGCATAAAGCCCGGCAAGAAGGAGCGACGACTTCATCTGCGCGCTCGCCACCGGCGACGCATAGTTGATCCCATGAAGTCCCGACCCGGTAATCGCCAGAGGAGCTAGTTCCCCGCCCTTGCGGCCGCCGATGACCGCTCCCATTTCGCGCAGCGGCTTGACAACCCGTCCCATCGGACGCCGTCTGATCGACTCATCACCTGTAAGAACTGAAAAAAAGTCCTGCCCAGCTAAGAGACCGGTCAATAGCCGAATGCCGGTTCCCGAATTCCCACAATCAATCGGGGCGGTGGGTTCGGCTAACCCCCAGAATCCCTTCCCGCGGACCGTCAATTGTGTTGGGGTGTGTGTGATAGGAATCCCAAGATTCTGAAAGGCCCTCATCGTGTTTAGACAATCGTCCCCCTGACAATAGCCCGAGATCGTACTCGTCCCTTCGGCCAGCGCCGTGAGCATAATAGCTCGATGGGTCAGCGACTTGTCTCCGGGAACCGAGATCGTCCCTTTGAGCGGTCTGCCTGGCGTAATCGTCAAGGATGTCATGAATGACTCGGTGAAGCCGTGTTCAATTTCTCACGTTCGCCTTTCGCCCGTTCGAGCAGCTTCTCGATCCCGGCCGCATCTCCAGCCTTAATCAGTTGTTTCAACTCTTCCAAGGCTCTGGTGTATCGGTCGATATAGGACACCACATTGTCTCGATTCCACAGAAAAATGTCCCGCCACATCTCCGGAGAACTGGCAGCAATCCTCGTGGTGTCCCGCAATCCCCCACCGGAATGGCCAGCAAGGTCCAGGGCAGGAACCTGTTGATCACGTAGGTCGGACAAGGCATTGATCAAGGCAAATGCCGCCACATGCGGTAAGTGACTGACTGCTCCAAGTATTTGGTCATGCACATGGGGGTCCAGTGTTAAGACGATCGAGCCGGCTTCTTCCCACAATTGCCTCACGGAACTTAAGGCGTTCTGGTCGGTCCGTTTTGTGGGCGTCAGAATACACCGTGCGCCTCTGAACAGCTGCTCTGATCCGGCTGCAACTCCGGTTTTTTCTTTTCCCGCGATCGGATGGGCACCGACAAAGTGCACATCCGACGGCATCGCCGCCTCCGACCGCTCGACGAGCGTGCCCTTCACGCTCCCGACATCACTGACTATCGCACCCGGCTGTAGAGAATGCCCCCATTCCTGAAGATGACGCTCATAGGTATCGACGGGTGTCGCCAGTATGACCAAGTCTGCCCCTCGTACCGCCTCTTGAGGATCGGCCACATATCGATCGATGGCGCCTAGCGCAACGGCCGCCTTTAAATTCTCGACGCGCCGACCGACACCAACGACCTGATCGGCCAGTCCTCGTCGCCGGATGATCATCCCTAGTGATCCACCGATCAACCCTACACCGATGATCACAACCTGTGTGAAATGAACGGCCATCTTCCCTTAGAGCTCTCTCCCCACAGCTTTGGCAATATTCTTGAGATCACCCATGAGAGATTTGAATTTGGAGGGCTTGATCGACTCTTCACCGTCACACAAGGCACACTCAGGATTTGAATGCACCTCGATCAGAAGCCCATCAGCTCCCGCCGCGACCGCCGCTTTAGACATCGGCGCGACGAGATCCCACTTTCCGGTGGCATGGCTCGGGTCAACGATGACGGGCAGATGCGAGAGTTCTTTCAAGGTGGGAATAGCGGCGAGATCCAGCGTGTTGCGATATTGGGTTTCGAAGGTACGGATCCCGCGCTCGCACAACATGACATTCTGGTTTCCTCGCGACATGATGTACTCGGCCGACAGAAGAAACTCTTTGATGGTTGCCGACAGCCCCCGCTTCAGAAGGACCGGCTTGTCGTATGCGCCGACCTCCTTGAGCAGCTCAAAATTCTGCATGTTGCGAGCCCCAATCTGGATGATATCCGCCTTCTCGAGAAAGAGCTCGATGTCCCTCGTGTCCAAAATTTCACTGACGACCGGCAATCCTGTCTGCTTTCTCGCTTCGACCAGGTAATCGAGTCCTTCTCGCCCCAACCCCTGGAACGAATAGGGTGATGTTCTCGGCTTATACGCCCCTCCTCGAAGAATCGAGGCTCCCGCAGCCTTGACCTCATGGGCAATCCCCATCGTGAGTTCAAGACGTTCGACCGCACAGGGCCCGGCCATGATGGTCAATTTTTTGCCCCCGACCTTGACTCCACCAACGTCGATGGTCGTCACGTCTTTTTTAAACTCGCGACTCACGAGTTTCCATGGAGCAAGAATCGGCAGGACGCTTTCGACACCTGGAAGTGCCGTCAAGGGTTGGTTGTGCAGGATCCGATCGTCTCCGATCACGCCGATGATGGTGCGTTCCTGCCCGGTGGAGATTTGCGATTTCAGCCCCAAATCGCGCAGCCGATCAATAATGTGATCGACCTCGCTTTCCGAGGCGTCAGGTTTCAACACGATGATCATAATTCCCTCGCTATGGCTACCTTGCTCCGCCCAAGACCTTCTTGAATGCGCGGAGGAAGGCGTCGTTTTCGTCAGTGAGACCGATCGTGACACGAATCATCGTTCCTTCGATATGTCGCACAATAATCCCTTCCCGAAGGAGCGCGTCAAATACCGATCGACCGTCCCGTTTCGCATCGAAATAGAGAAAATTCGTCTCGCTCGGAATCGGAGTCATTCCCAATGCACGCAGTCCCTGTTCCAGCTGCTCCATGCCCGCAACATTGATCGTGCGGCTCTTGGCCACATGTTCATCATCCCCTAAGGCTGCAAGCGCGGCTTTCTGGGCCAAACTATTCGCATTAAACGGTGGCCGAACACGATTTAAGAAGCCGATGATCTCCGATGTGCTCACGCCATATCCAATTCGCAATCCCGCAAGCCCATAGATCTTCGAAAATGTCCGTAACACAATCGCGTTCCGCCCCTGTTTCACATACGCCATTGCATCGGGAAATTGTGAGTTGCGGACGTACTCAAAATAGGCCTCATCGAATACAACAATGACATCCGCCGGCACTCGAGCCATAAGCCGATCTACAGCCTCAGCCGATACCATGGTCCCAGTGGGATTGTTGGGGTTGCAGAGGAACAACAACTTCGTTCGGGGTGTGATGGCTCGAGCCATCGTCTCAAGGTCGTGTGTCCAATCAACAAGAGGCACGACCACCGGCTTACCGTGGACGGCAGTGACCTCCATCTTGTAGATCACAAAAGTGTGATCAGCCATGATGGCTTCATCACCGGGATTCAGGAACGTTCTGGCTAGAAGACCAAGAATCTCATCGGACCCATTTCCTAAAATGATTTGGTCGCCAGCGACTTTCCAACGATCGGCAATCGCCTGACGCAGTTGCGTGCCGCCTCCATCGGGATATCGATGCAGCAGCATTTGAGCGCCGTTCAACGCCGCCATCGCCTTCGGGGAAGGTCCCAAGGGATTCTCGTTAGAGGCCAGCTTGATAACACGGGTAAGACCGAGTTCCCGTTGAAGCTCTTCGACGGGTTTTCCCGGAACGTACGGGCTGAGCGACTGAATATCTGGGTGGACCTCTATTCCCATAATCAGGTGTGAACGGGGTACGACCCGAGTGTTTTCATGAAGAGACAGCGCCCCTTGACTTCTTCCACCGCCCTACTGACCCGCTCCTCATTGATATGGCCCTCGACATCCACAAAGAAGATGTATTCCCATGCCTTTCGCTGGGACGGCCGGGACTCAATCTTGGTCATGTTAATGCCATGGGAGGCAAACGGACGAAGTAGGTCATATAGTGCGCCCACCTTATCCTTGACCGATAACATTAATGACGTTTTATCCTTGCCGGTCCGTTCCGAAGGCTTTGTCGACAGGATCAGGAAGCGCGTGAAATTGTTAAGATTATCTTCTATGCGGGCTTTAATCACTTTGAGCCCATAGAGCTGGCCAGCCAATTCCGATGCAATGGCTGCCGAGGCCGGCTCATCAATGCAGAGTTCGGCCGCCCGCGCCGTGCTGGCGACTTCGACCGCCGGCACATGCCGAAGGTTTGTCTCAAGCCAGTTCCGGCATTGGGCAAGGGCATGCGGGTGAGAATAGATTTTCTTCACGTCCTCCATCAGCCCCGACTTGGACAAAAGGTGATGGGAGACCTCCTGAAGAATTTCTCCATAAATTAATAAGTTAGAATCAACGAACATGTCGAGCGTATGATTGACGACACCTTCCGTCGTGTTTTCGATCGGTACGACTCCAAAGTTGGCTCGACCCCGCTCGACCTCGCTGAACACCTCCGTGATACTGTGGACCGGCACATATTGGACGGATGACCCAAACTTCTGCATGCTGGCCATATGGGTAAAGGTGGCCCGTGGTCCTAAATAGGCTACCTTCTGGGGTGACTCCAGCGAGAGAGAAGCCGACATGATCTCTCGATACACGGACCGAATGGCTTCGCTAGGGAATGGGCCGGTATTATTGTTGGTCAGACGATCTACGATTTCAGCTTCTCGACCCGCAGTATGGAGATTTGCTTCGGCATCCTTTTCTTTTTTGATTTTTCCGATCTCGATGACACTCTTCGACCGCTCATTGAGCAAGCGAAGGATCTCATCATCGATCCTGTCGATTTCCTTACGGTATTCCAACATGTCTCTTGGCATGGTGATCGTAACCTCGGGCACCAGATCCGGGAGGATGGGGTTCACCCTCGCGAGGGAAGGGGGTCCCGCACAGACAAGTGGTGGATTCTACAGGAACGATGGAATCAATGGCAAGGATGGGATTGGGCAATCGGAAGTGTCCAATCGATGCCTCGCCTGATTACATCAGGAACGGAGAGGCCCGTTTGAAATGGTCGTAGGCCAGCCGCGTGACCTGGCGGCCTCGACCGGTCCGATCGAGGAAACCGGCTTGAATGAGATAGGGTTCGTACACATCTTCGATCGTGCCCTTATCTTCCTGGACCGTTGCTGCCAGAGAATCGACACCGACCGGACCCCCATTGAACTTCTCCATGATCGTCAGGAGAATCTTGCGATCCATGTCATCAAACCCGGCCTCATCGATCCCCAGCCAGGCTAACCCTTCCTGTGCGACCTGTTTGGTGATTTGTCCATCCGCCTTGACCTGGGCATAGTCTCTGATGCGCTTGATCAACCGATTGACGATCCGTGGGGTACCCCGTGCACGATGGGCGATCTCGACCGCCCCGTCGCGATCGATTCCCACGCCGAGCACACCGGCAGATCTCACTACGATCGCCTCTAACTCAGCCGGCCCATAAAATTCCAGTCGATACACTAACCCGAATCGGTCTCGGAGAGGCGAGGTGAGCGACCCAGCTCGCGTCGTCGCTCCCACCAGTGTAAAAGGTGGAAGGTCCAGTTTCACCGTCCTCGCGGCAGGACCTTGTCCGATGACCAAGTCCAGTTGAAAGTCTTCCATCGCGGGATACAACGCTTCTTCAACCGACGCGGGCAATCGGTGAATCTCATCGATAAAGAGCACATCATGCGCTTGGAGATTGGTCAGGATTGCGGCGAGATCACCGGCATGGGCGAGAACCAATCCTGAGGTGGATCGTAAGGTAGCCCCCATCTCCCTGGCAATAATGTGTGCGATGGTCGTCTTCCCAAGACCTGGGGGGCCATAAAAGATCGCATGGTCGAGCGCCTCTCCCCGTTGTTTGGCCGCTTCGATACAAATCCGAAGCGATTCCTTCATTTTTTCCTGGCCCACATACTCATCAAGAGTTTGAGGCCTCAGCACATTCTCCAAGCCTCGTTCTTCATCCGTGGCCTGACTGGTCACCAGCCGATCGGTCATGACCTCAGACCCTTCATTCTTTGGTCTCCTGGATCTGTTGATACTTTGGGGGAGGTGGCAACGCACCCTGTCCAGGCTTAGCCGTACTGCCGCAATCCGGAGGACAATGCTTAAACCCTTGATTGGGATCGGGCAAACTGCTTTCCATCTGACTCGACTGACACTGACTCAACCGACCACCATCGTTGTTCCCACAACGCGCAGGAACCGAAGAACTACCGATTTCGGCGTACCCCTCGGGACACGAGCCACAGACCGCCAACATAGTAGCCCCCAACGGCACACATTGCACCAACGTGGGGTCTTCGTCTTTACAGATCTCCGGAGATTGTGTCACGCCGGTCGTAGCATATCCGTCCGGACACTTCCCGCACGTCATTCTGATACTCTTAGGTTGCGAAGCCTCCTCCGCAAAACTCTCTTCTGGAGCCGCGAGCACGACCAGCGCTCCAATGGCGGCAACACATATGAAACGCCTGGCGAAATTCCCGATGTTCGATGGCATCATGCTTACCCCCTTGAAAGTTCCTTGAGGCCTTCGCGTATGAGCTCTTTCAACGCCAGAGGGCCTTCGGTGGCCTTCCTCGCACGCTTCAAAGCATCTTTGACGTCTTGCGCACGATAGCCTAAGTTTATCAGAGCGGAAAGCGCGTCCTCGTACGGGCCATCGGCATTCGATGCTGCAGCAGTGGCCTGGGGATGAGCAGCGTGAATCTTGTCAACCTTGTCCTTCAATTCCAGTGCGATCCGACCGGCCGATTTCTTCCCAATACCGGGAACGGTAGCAAGCTTGTCGATATCCTCCGTTCGAATGGCATGAACCAGATCTATGATCGACAAGCTGGACAAGACGCTCAGGGCGAGCTTTGGTCCAATGCCCGACACGCTGGTCAGCAGCAAAAATGACTCCTTTTCGCTTGGCGAGAGAAAACCGAACAGCTGGATCGCATCCTCACGGAGATGCGTGTGAATATTCAGGGCAGTCACGTCCCCGAGGTTCGGAAGTGCGTAATACGTGCTGAGTGGAATATGGACTTCATACCCGACCCCCTGCACATCGAGCGTGAGGTGGGTGGGTGCTTTGAATGCCAACCGCCCCGTGAGAAAGGCGATCATCTCGTCTCGTTATCTCAGGATAACTCTCATCGTACGGGTCACTTGAGGATCAACCCGCTGCAGTCGCAGCGACTTTCTCCATGACGTCATCTGGAATGTCGAAATTGGCATGCACTTTTTGCACGTCGTCATGTTCGTCCATGATTTCCATCAACTTCAACATTTGCTCAGCGGATTTTTCTTCCAACCGAATGGTATTTTGTGGGACATACGTGATTTCGGCAAGCGTCGTCTCGATATTGGCATCTGCGAGGGCCTTCTTCACCGCCTCAAATTCTTGGGGACCGGTGAGCACCTCGTAACTCTTTTCACCGACCTTCACGTCTTCCGCTCCGGCGTCGAGTGCGATGGAAAGGAGGGCATCTTCCTCGACCTTCCCCTTTTCAATCGTGACGAGCCCCTTCTTCTGAAACTGCCACGCGACGGCACCGGCCTCTGCCATGTTGCCGTGGTTCTTGGTAAACAGACTTCGGATCTCCGCCACCGTCCGATTCCGGTTGTCACTGGTGATTTCGAGTAGCAGCGCTGTCCCTCCTGGGCCATAGCCTTCCAAGGAAAATTCCTCATAGGCCACGCCAGGCAATTCTCCTGTCCCTCGCTGGATGGCTTTCTTCATCGTATCGCCAGGCATATTGGCTTCCTTCGCCTTCGCGATGGCGAGCCGCAGCCGAGGATTGCCGTCTGGATCACCGCCTCCACGAGCTGCGATCGTCAGCTCTCTGATGATGCGGGTAAAAATCTTCCCTCGTTTGGCATCTTGGGCCCCTTTGTGCCGTTTGATCGTTGCCCAATGACTATGTCCACCCATGTGTCCCTCCTCTATCCCAACCTGATTTTCTTGGCTGGTTAGAGATGCGAAATAGAACGGTAAGAACCGCGAGGGGTTAGACCTAGCACAGGCCTCGGAAAGGTGTCAAATGACACTGGTGCAAGGAAAACGGACCATTATTCAGAATAGGCGAGAAGCAGAAGACCGAAGAGAATCACGGAGGCCGCCCAGGCAACCTCCCATCGCTTGACCGTACGCGGGGACGCACCAGGGAACCAGGAGGCCATCCCCTTAGACAAGGCAGCAGCCATGCTGACTGTTCCTAACACAGCATGATGGAACTCAATCTTCGCGGTGCCTGGATGATCGCCGTGCGAATGGACAAATAACAGCAATCCGGCAATGAGGATTGAGAACACCAACGGAGCCGCCCAGGCCGGGTGGTGAAGCCTGCCCGTCCGGCGAAAGGCCTCGACGAAGGCCATGAGCAGCGCAAGGAGCCCGTAGAATTTGTGTTCGACGATCTCCCGATTCCCTCCGAAAAACGACTCCACAAAACTCAGAGTACCGATCGGCCATGCATCGTGGTCGCTCCAAATGAACAAATACACCCCCATGGTCCCGAGTGCGGCAGGCAATACGAGTCGCGTCCAGAAGGGAAGCGGGTACTGGAGCGCATTACCTAACTCGGCGAGCCCCAAGAGGGTGTCAAAGAAGCCAGCGAGATGATGATTAAACTCCGAATAGGCCTTCCCTTCAGCTGATCCCTCCCATCCATCGCGACCATGTTCACCATGCTCATTATGCGTCGCGGTCGTGGTAGTGGGGACCAAGACGTGAGGCTGTTCCGGGAGTGGTTGAGCACCGACATGGGACGGCCCAGTGAACAACGCTACTAGGAACATTGAGAGAACGAGCAGAAGACTCCACCGCTTCATAACCAACGAATCATGGAAACATGAGGCAGACAGAAGAAAGGCCCATCCAGACGGCCGGATGGGCCCTTCCATCGCCTGCTATGAGTCAATTCTCTTACATAAACTTCATGAACTTGTCTTTGGCTTCGTCCATCACCTGCGCCGTGATGGTTGAGGCTCCGCGTTCCTTGGCCATCCGTTCGACTTCCTTGCGGGCCATGGGGCGGATGAAGTCAGGAATATTTTCCAACCGCTGTTCCGCCTCACGCGACCAGGTCATTCCTTCAGGGGAATAATTCTTAGAATCGTCCATGACTTGCAATGTGATCGTGGTAAATCCTTGCTTACGCGCGTACCCCTCCACGCTGCTTTGGACCATCGGTTTCACAAACGCCGGAAGGCGATCAAGCTTTTCTTTGGCATCGGGAGTCCAGGTGAATTCAGACGGTCCACCGTTGGCCGGCTTCCCCGAATTGGTCAAGCCCATCTCAGCAACCATAGCCGAAAAGGGACAGCCGCTCGCCTTCTCAGGAGCCTTGGCGGGTGATTCCGCCGTGGCAGCAACCGTTGGTGCAGCAGGACTTGGCTTCGCAGCGGAAGCACCTTGGCCATTTCCTGCGAGAGCGCGTAGTCCTTCCATAGAGGCGTCCGGCGCGGCCTTCGCACCCAGTTTCAATCCCAAGGAATTCATCATGTTCGTTTCGCCGGCGTTCGTCACCATCGAGAACTTCGCGCTGCAGGAGGGGCAGGCAAAGAAAACGCCGAGCGAGCCTTCCTCCGGCTTTTCGACCTTCTCGAGACTCATGTATGTTTCGCAATTGAGACAGACAAATTTCATAAAGACTCCTGTTCCGGTCTCTCCGCAAGATTTTCGATAACCTACGCTATCACAAGGATTTTCAGGGAGTCAAACAGGCAAGGAAGGCTGATACCACCAATACCACGCGCAACTTCATGTCCATCTACGAATCGGACCCCACATCTCCTCGATCAGCACTTTTACTAGGAGGATTACCTGATCAGTCTAATAAAGATCAGACCTAGTGTGCCTCGGGCGTCGCACTTGGAGGCTCGCCATCGCCGAGCCACTGCTTATACTTCTTGTAGTACTCGACCCTGGCACTATGCACCCAGTTTTCTCGTTGGATGCGCCCCCCAAAGTTGGGCAAGAGGAACTCGAACTTATCGATATCCTTCTGACTCCAGGTCGCCACCTGACTGAACCAGAAGACACCCCGTTTGTGCAGGAACCGCTCTAGCCCCGGCCCGACCCCGCGGATTTGTTTCAGATCATCGGGCGACTCGCCGACCGCTTGTCCCTCATCCGATGGCTCCACGATACCGGCTTGGTCTAGATTTCCGGCTGGTTCGCTTATCATTTCAACCGACTCTGCCCCATTCCTTCCCGGGAGAGTCTCGATCTCCTCTTCGGCGAATCTCTCTCCGGCCGGTGAAGACGCTACCCGAAGATCAGCGATCCGCCTAGGGAGCTCCAGGCTCTCATTCGGAGGTTCGCCGTCGCCGAGCCACTGTTTATACTTTTTGTAGTGCTCGACCTGCGCGCTCCGCACCCAGTTTTCTCGTTGGATGCGTCCCCCAAAATTGGGCAAGAGGAACTCGAATTTGTCGATGTCTGCCTGGCTCCAGGTCGCCACCTGGCTGAACGAGAAAACACCACGTTTGCGCAGGAAGCGCTCTAAGGCCGGCCCGACCCCGCGGATTTGCTTCAGGTCATCGGGCGACTCATCGACCGCTTGTCCCTCATCCGATGGCTCCATGATACCAGCTTGGTCGAGGTTCCCCTTGTGCTCGCTCATCTTTTCAACCGGCACTTCTCCATGCTTCTCGGCAAGCTTCTCAGCGGTAGGTTCGATCGGCTTCTCGACGACTTTCTCACCGGCCTGCAACGACACGGCCCGGAGCTCAGCAATCTGCGTACGAAGATCATCGATCACGGCCACTTCGCCTTCTAACGCCTTGATCCGAGCCAGGTGCTCCGGATTGTCGACCGGTACCACCACTCGTCCTTCAATTCTCTTCTCCCCCCCGGCCTGGGAAGAAATGGTTTGGAGTTGAGCGATCTGCCCCACCAATCCGGCGATTACGGAAACCTCCCCTTCCAACGCCTTGATCCTGGCGAGGTGCTCTGGATTGTCGACCGGCCGATCCACAACTTTCTCCACCGGGACTTCCACTCGTTTCATCACGACCCGTTCGACCGGCACCTCCACCCGCTTTTCAACCGTACGAACCTCCGGCGGCTGATTGGCCAACTTGGTAAGTGCAGCGATTTTATTCGTGAGGCGTTCCATCTCACGACGTTTGTCGTCCATCAGAGTCCCCAACACCACACCCTTGATCCCCCACCCAAGAAGCCCGGCTCCCAACATCGTCCAGAGCCAGCAGGTCCAGTGCGCAGTCATCATGGCTGCGCTCCCTTAATTGCGATGGAAAATTCGATTCGTCGGTTTTGCCAATGCCCCTCATCAGTGGCATTTTCCACAATTGGGCGCGACGCTCCATACCCTTTGGGGGTCAACCGTTCGGGTGCGATCCCTTGTGAAATCAGATACTCGACGACAGTTTTGGCACGTTGTTCCGAAAGCACCCAATTCGCCTGCTCCAGCCCGACGTTGTCCGTATGGCCGCCAACTTCAAAGGCCACGGTTGGGTCCTCGCGTAACATCGTGGCCACACGGTTTAATACCGCTTTACCGTCCGGCAGAAGGGCCGCGCTGTTGATTCGAAATTGAATCGTATCTTCTCTCAACAGGTCATCGATCTTTTTTTTCAACCCTGCCGGTGCAGATACCCGTGGTGCTGCTGGAGGCAATGTCTGGGGGGCCGTGATTTTCGGGACCGGTGGAGGAATTTCAGACGGGTTTCCCACTGCAATCGGAGGAGATGACGTCACTGACCCTTTGCCACAGAAAAACCACGTCATACTCAGGATGAATACCCCGAGAAGCGCCAAAAACGGGTCTTTACCCTGCATGACGGTCACCCTGCTTAGGAAAGCAACAGAGCACGGCACAGCAGAATATTGCTGTAGAAGAAATCCGTCAAGGGGTTGGTCTGTGTAGCGTCCTCTGAAAAACGGGGCCTTGGGGCTTGGTGTGAATTGATTGATGAGCTGTAACCGGAGCACCGGGAACCCGGTTTGCTTTCGATAGCGTGGGCCAGAAAGGCACCCCACCCCAAACATTTGATAATACCACTTATAGCATCACCACGATCCGTGGGTCCCATTAGGGCGACATGGGTATTAGGTAAAATTCGGTCGGTCGTACTCCCATGCAGAAGCGCTTGCATTTTCCGGTTCACTAGGCCACGATAGTAGAATGCGAAGGAGGATCGCAATTCCAGAAATGATTCAGAAATTACGCCTTGGGAAGATTTTGAAGCTGGATACAACTATTCAATGTCTGAGTGATTTTTCGCGGCCCTATTTGGTAAGAATTTGCAGCGAAGAGGTTAATCCATGCTGAACCATCTCAAATCCCATGTCGTGGCCTATAGCCTCGCCGGCGTGGTGGTCATGTTCTTCACCGGCCAGGCAGTCATATGGTCCTGGCAGAGCGAGACGAACCTGATCGAGCCACAAGCGGTGGAGGCGGCCGTGGATCCGGCTTCCATAGAGAGAATCTCTGGGCTGGAGCAGCGGAACCAGGAACTCTACGCGCAGAATACTCAACTCAACGACCAGAATGACCAGCTCCAGGGACAAAATGGCGAGCTCCGCCAACAGAATGGTCAGCTTCGACACCAAAATGGTCAGCTCCGCCAACAGATCACCCAGCTCCAAGGAGTGATTAAGGAAAAGGATGAGCTGGCTGCTACCCAGATGCGCGAGCTGGGACTGCGGCACCAGCAATTGGCTGAGTACGAGCAGGTCTTGGAGGCAATGAAAGTGCAGACGCCGATCATTAAGCAGGCCGTGCTGAAGCAAGCTGAAACGGATGCGGGGTTGGTCAAGCTCGCAAAGGAAACATTGGGAGTCGATGTACAGGTGAGGGAATGCCGATGAGTGATATCGGACTCTATCCTACTACTAAGAATTCGCCGGACAGCGTGACTCGTCAGGCTATTCCGCTTGCAGACATCGACTCAAATTCGGGAAAACGTGAATTGGTACGTCAAGGTGGAGGAACGAAGGCCATGATCTACCTGTTGCTCACCCTGCTCTTACTCCCTACCGTTGCCCAGGCAGAAGAAAAAGTCGTCGCTGTGCCTCGCGATCAGTTCGTCAAGGTGCTCGCCGAAGTCAAGCAGAACAAACAGCTCCTTAGTGAATCCGGAAAGTTGTTGGCCGAATACAAAGAGATGTTTGAAAAACAGAAAGCCTATGTTGAAACGCTGGAGGGGCTGAACGAGAACCGGAAGCAGGAGAGTGAATTGTTGCAAGAGCAAAACGCGGCACTCCAAGAGCAGCTGGACGCTGAGCGGAGGCGGAAAGAAGATTTGGCTTGGAACCAGAAGGCCCAGTGGGCTGGACTTGGGGCAGCGGTTCCAACGGCAATTGTCATCTTGCGGAAGCTCGTATTCAAATTCTAATCATGGGGAATGCCTAATCAAACTGACGACATGTCCGCTTGCCACAATGTCGTGTTGTTCTCCGCCCCGCTGGAGGATGCTCAGCGGGCCTGCATAAATCAGACTCGGACCAACGTCTTCTACTTACCCGCCTATCCCAGTCCCTGCTGCCGGGTAGCCCAAGACAGCGTGTAGCCTCCGGTAGGAAGCCATACTGTCAGACCTTGCCCGTCGTCCTGCGATTTAGATCGAATATTGGAAGACCGGCTTCGCACCGATGGCCTTGGCCAACACACCACGGCGTTTCAGCTCGTCGAGAACTTTGGCGGTAGCCGCGTCGAAATCTGTGGGACCGGTAAGGATGACGTCGGTACTCGGCGGCGGCTCTTCTGTGGTCTTACTCATATGCACAGCGATAACTGGGACGGGATGCACAAGCGTCCTAATGGCTTCTGCGGCTTCGCGATAGGCCAGGCCAAAGGGATTGGTCGTAGAAACTACAATGAGGCCAGTATCAGTGAGTAGACGCGCCACTTCACCATAACGTCGAGCCATTTCTGTCGTTTGCCCGCGCTCGGCTTCGCTCAGATCCGCATCAAGGCCACGCCGGAGATTTTCTCCATCCAAGAGATAAGCGTGACGCCCATCCGCCACCAGACGCCCCTCAAGCTTTCTAGCCAAGAAAGATTTCCCCGTGTGCCGACCTCCGGTCATCAAGACAACGGCAGCACGATGGCCATACTGTTGCGCCCGATCCTCAACCGTGACTTCCCCCTTGATCCAGGCAAAATCCCGTCGTCTGGCTTCTTCGCGGAGAAACTCCTGGTCGTCATGGACCAGTTCGGTGATAATCCCGCCGCCCGCAATATCATACTCATCGACCAGGACGAAACGACCGGTCGACTCGAACGAGGCCGAGAGATCGAATGCGACCGGGACTTTGGTACGCAAAGTCAATTCAGCAACCTGGTTCTTACTGACCGCGCTGCTGCCTTGTTGCTGAGCCAAATCCATCGTATCGATGATCCGATGGATCGAAGCTACTTCACAATCCACTTCTTTTGTGGCAACGCGCAGAAGATATTTCCGCCCCTTTTCTAGTGGTCGTTTCCCCAACCAAAAGACGTTTGCCCGGAAGGCCGTAGACAACTGAGGGAGATGGTCTTGCGTGGAGGCGATCTCACCGCGCTCTACAAAAATCTGCTCATCAAGCGTCACACCAATCGACTGTCCCGCCTGGCCTGCCGTCGGCTGTGGCTCAACATTGAAAGCTTCCACAGTCCGGATGTTGGCTCGCTTGTTGGATGGAGAAAAGACGAGGTGATCGCCGACCTTGAGCTGCCCAGCTGTAATGCGACCCGTAATGATGCGGCGCGCATCGAACTTATAGACGTCCTGCACGGGCAATCGCAGCGGTTGTTCCGAGCGAGCCGCTTCTTTGCCGAACCCACCGAGCGTCTCAAGGACGGTCGGCCCGCTGTACCACGACATGGTTGCACTGCGATTCGCAATATTGTCGCCGAGCTTGGCGCTGACCGGAATGAATTGCGACGGCACCGCTTTGAACTGGCCAAGAAACTCCCGATATTCCTTTTCAATGCCGTCGAACACATCCTGGCGGTACCCAACTAGATCCATCTTGTTGACCACGACCGCAAATTGTCTGACGCCTAGGAGCGATAAGAGATAGCCGTGCTTCTTGGATTGCTCTTTGACACCTTCCAAGGCATCGATCAAGAGCAACGCCGCTTCGGCTCGTGCGGCTCCGGAAATCATATTCTTGAGAAATTCTTTGTGGCCCGGCGCATCGATGATGATGTATTGACGGCCTTTCCACATGAAAAAGGTGCGGGCCGTATCGATCGTAATCCCCTGCTCCTGTTCTTCGAGAAACGCATCGAAGAGGAACGCGTATTCGAACTCTTTCCCCTGTTGTTTGCAGATCGCCTGGACTTTTTCCAGTTTCCCGTCGGGCAGTGACCCGGTATCGGCATAGAGTCTTCCCAGCAGGGTGGACTTGCCATGATCCACATGGCCGACGATGACGATATTGAGGTTTTCGGAAGGTTTGGTATCAGTCGGTGTCATTTTCATTCATCCTAGAGAATGCTCAAACGAGCAGACCAGCGAGGCCGCAGGTAAGAAACAACCGGAGGCGTACCCTCTGGGGTACGTTGAGGATTGTTTGGATCCGAGAACGAAGCTGGATGTTCCCTTCAGCATTCTCATCACATGTAACCATCTTTCCGCAGTAACTCCATCCCTCGGCCTTCGTCCTGGGCTCGACCTGACCGTTCAGCCACCGTGGTATGGCGGAGTTCTTCGATGATGTCATCCACGTTCTTCGCGGTTGATTTAATCGGCGTCGTGCAAGGCGCACAGCCTAGGCTGCGGTAGCGCGTGCCGTCGCCCTTGTCGAGATACAAATCGATGAACGGAATATTCTCGAGCTTGATGTATTCCCAAATGTTGATCTCGGTCCAATCCAACAACGGGTGAATGCGAATATGTGTCCCGGGAGGAAACGTCGTCTTGTACTGATCCCACAGCTCAGGCGGTTGATCCCGGAAGTCCCAGTCGCCGTGTTTATCCCGGGGTGAGAAGTAGCGCTCCTTGGCCCTGGTCCCCTCTTCGTCGGCCCGGACGCCGAGAATGACGCCGGTGTACCCCTTTGTTTCCAACAATTGTTTGAGGCCGTTCGTCTTCAACGCGGTGCAGCAGACCACTCGACCCATCTCGTGATTCATACCGGCAGCCAAGGCTTCCTTGTTCTGGCCGACGACCAGATTCAGCCCCCATTCTCGAGCCAGTCGATCGCGGTATTCAATCATGGCCGGGATCTTATAGCTGGTATCGACGTGGAGGAGTGGAAAGGGCACATGCCCAAAGAACGCCTTGCGGGCCAACCAGAGCAACACGGTCGAATCTTTCCCCATCGACCAGAGCATGGCGAGATTATCGAAATGCTTATACGCCTCCCGAAAGATATAGACGCTTTGATCTTCAAGTTGCCGAAGATGTTTCATGACTCGTAATCCTCTTCGCCCTAGGCGGCCACCGAAGTTCGCACCAATTCGTCCAGTTTGCGCGCGGCTGCCCCTCCATCAAGAGCCGCGCGTACTGCTGGAAAGCAAGTCGAGAGCGATGCACCTTTGCCGGCCGCATAAAGAAGCATCGCCGCATTCATCAGCACCCATTCTTTTGGGCCACCTTGCACCCGATTCTGTAGAATCCGACGGAGTAAATCCGCTTCTTTGTCTCGCTGGTCTGGTGGGAAACCTGCCATTTCCCGCGATGGGATCAAGGTCAGCTTAAAATCCTTAGGCGATACTCCGAGTGGCGTAATGCGTTCATCACGCAATTCGAGCACGCGGGTCTCCATCGAGGCAGAGAGCTCCGGATCGCCTTCGACGCCGCGAATCACGAGCGCTCGTGGACAACCCAGGATGCGCAAGGCCTCTGCGGTTTTCTCGAAGTGCGGGGGGTGCGACAACCCGACGACTTGCACTGGGGCCCGAGCCGGGTTGAGCAGTCTGGCGATGGGATGGAAGACGTTTCTGACACCAAACTCTTGACGCATCTCCAAAAATCTGAAGACCGGCGGATGATACAGTCCGATATCCAAATACCCGAACCCCTTCTGATTCACGTCCTCTGTGACCATTTTGGGATCGCCATCGACCGGGACGCCCAATGCCTTCAAGACTCCGGCACTTCCTGGCCGACCGGGAATGCCGTCGTATCCATGCATCAAAACTGCAGCCCCTGCCGCCACGGCGACAATGGACGCCGCAACGATTGCGTGAAACGTATCCTGTTTCCCGGCATAACTCGGCACATCAACCAAAGCCAGGCCACGTGAGACGGCAAGTGGAGGGACATACTGCCGTGCCGCAGCTGTGAGTCCAGCCAATTCCGTCACCGACTCAGTCTTGAATCGCATGGCGATGAGAAAGGCGCCGACTTGTGCCGGACTGGCTTCTCCTTCAATCAACGCCTTCATGGCCTGCTTACACTCATCCCAGGTGAGGTCCTTGGAGGCTTTGGGTCCTTTCGCAATCTTGGCAAGAATATTTTGAATCGGCATGTTACGACTTATGGAGTCCGCATTCGGTTTTAGCAAAATTCTTCCAGCGACCGGCTCGCGGATCCTCACCGGGAGCCACGGGAGCAGTGCAGTGCGTGCATCCAATGCTTGGATAGTT
Organism: Nitrospira sp.; assembly: GCA_019636875.1. GTDB lineage: Bacteria > Nitrospirota > Nitrospiria > Nitrospirales > Nitrospiraceae > Nitrospira_D. The sequence goes on along the minus strand of JAHBWR010000015.1, from coordinate 4,953 downwards.
CTGATCGTGCAGAGAGTTGTATGGAACCTCGTAGACCTTCACATAGGTCCAGACATCGTTCCAACTCCATCTGGCTAGCGGATTAATTTTCACCAGCTCGAATTTCTGATCCCATTCCACAATCCCAGCATTCGCGCGGGACGGTGCCTGGTCGCGCCTGATTCCGGTGATCCACGCCTCGTACCCTCGCAATACCCGCGTTAACGGTTCGACCTTGCGCAGCTGACAGCAACGATCCGGCTCCCGCAACCACAAGGCATCACCATACTCTTCCGTCTGTCTTTGCGGTGTCAGCAGTGATTTCATCTGGATGACCTGTGCCGGCTTGAGACCATACCGTTCAATCACTCGATCCCGCGTCGCATAGGTTTCAGGAAATAAAAACTCCGTGTCGAGATAGAACAACGGCATAGACGGATCGATGCGATGCACCATGTCGACCAGCACGACATCCTCCGCCCCGAAGCTGCAGGCCAACACGATCTTTCCTCGATAGCGCTCAATGGCCGCCGCAATCACATCCTGAGGTTGCTTCGCTTCAAACAAGGTACCCCAGGCTTTGAGCCTTTCGATGAGTTCTGATCGGTCTTCTCCAGTCATATGTACCCACGCGTTCCTTACCCTTCGACCTTTTCGACCAGTATCCGATAATGGGCCGCTTCCGGTTCGAGCGCTTCTTGGATCAGTAACTTATGCCCATCATTCTTGAGGCTCATGGGTACGTTCTTGATCGGCTCGCCTGCATCCAACCAGACTTCCAGCTTCTCACCCGAGTCCATCATTTCCAGCTTCAACTTCGTCTTTACATAATTCATGGGACAGGCCACGCCTCGCAGATCATAGACTGGAGCACCAGTCGGAGCTGGAGCTGCTGGTTTGACTTCGACTGGTGCAGGCGCGACCGGAAGTGGTTCTTCCTTGACCGCCGAAAGTTTGAGATCCTTCCCCATCTGATCCGTCGCCGTCCGGCAAGCATCGATAAATCCCTTGGCAAACGCCATCTTCTCGCGAGCTGATTCGGCAGACGTTTCCTTCGGGCCCAGATCGCCGACTCTTGCGCTGAGGTCACGATATTCTGGTGGCACAATTCCCTTCTGCGCGATCCGGCTATCGAACTCAAGAAATGTCTCGGAGTCCGTCGACGGTTCCAACCCTTCGGTCACCAGCAATGCCTTGGCCGCGGCCAGGACGGCACGATAGGATTTGTTGACCGATACGGAGTATTGATGCTTTTCAACCAGCAACCTGGCTTGATAGAGCTCTTGATCGGCCTCAAGAATGCCGTTCTCGATCATCTCAAGCGCACCGCCGGCACATTCACCGGGGCCGAGATCTTCAAGAATGAATTCTTCTTCGCCTTCCCAATCGTAGTAGAACGTCGAGTCCTCTTCAAACGAGGGTACGATCGTGTAGGGAATCAGCTCATCTTTCAACTTGCTCTTTCCCATCCTGGCAATGAACTTCGGTAAGTTTTCGTTTTCCCGGCGATCTCGCCGGTATACATCGATCAGATGGGAGATCGCCGCCGGAACTGCTTTCGCAGGCAACTTCACGGTCATTTGTCCGATCTTGGCCGTGCCGTTGACCGAGCCCCCAAGATGCAGTTCATAGTGTGGCGCGACATGTTCACCCAGACGCTTGCCAACCCCATGCAGCCCGATCGTGGAGATGTGGTGTTGGGCACAGGAGTTGTGGCACCCGCTGATCTTGACATCGACCCCAGCCAGATCTTCAGGCACTCGCCCGGCGGGAAGTACCTCGGCCAACGCCCGCGCGAGACCCTTTGATGAGGTGATACCCAAGCCACAGGTATCGGTACCTGGGCAGGCGATAATATCCTCGACCAGTTCTGCGCCAGGATCGGCTAACCCCTGTGAGGCAAGATCCTCATAGAGCTGATGGACCAGATCAGCTGGAATCCACCGGATTACAAGGTTCTGGTTGATCGTGGTGCGAAGATTGCCGTTGGAATACCGCTCGGCAAGATCAGCGACGAACAGCATCTGCTCAACGGTAATATCTCCCATGAACAGCTTGATGGCGGCCGTCACATAGCCTTCCTGCTTCTGTTTCACCACATTAGTTCGTTTCCACATTTCATACGGCGTCTCGTGACCAATGACAGGCGCACCATTGCCGTTGCCATGTGCTGCACCGTTCCGCGTGGGCATGATGAGCGGGGGTGGATCATCTTGATGCTGTAGGAGCGTTAATGCCCCGTGCTGTGGAAGAGCATGACCCATCGCCACATAGGCCGCTTCCCATCGGCGTTTGAATTCGTCAAAGCCCAGTTTATCGATCACGAACTTCATACGGGCCTTGTTACGATTCTTTCTGTTCCCAAGGGTATCGAAGACCTTAATCACGGCCTCGATGCTGGGAATCAGTTCTTCCATCGGGGTGAATTCCCGAAGAAGTTGTGCGACTCGTGGTGCCGAGCCTAAGCCACCGCCCGCCACCATACGGAACCCAACGACCCCATCGGCCCGTTTTACAGCCAACAGCCCGATATCATGAATCGGCGTCAGGGCGCAGTCGTGCGCGCAACCAGAAAATGCGATCTTGAACTTCCGAGGCAAACTTTGGTTCAACGGATTCCGCAGGAGATGATAGGCCACCGTCTTTGCATACGGGGTGACATCGAACACTTCGCCTTGGCACACACCGGCCAAATGGCAGGCCGTCACATTCCGCACCGTGTTGGCGCAGGCTTCCCTGGTGGTCAGCCCGACTTCCGCCAATCCCCGCATGATGGTTGGCACATCTTTTAATTCTACGAAATGCATCTGGATGTCTTGCCTGGTCGTGACATGGCCGACGCCGGTCGCGTAGCGATCCGCAAGTTCGGCCAGCCGGCGAAGCTGATTCGCCGTGATGCCACCAAAGGGAATCTTGACTCGTACCATCTGCACGCCGGGCTGACGTTGACCGTAAATGCCGTATTGCAGACGGAACGGCTTGAAGAGGTCGGTGGAGATCTCACCGGCCAAAGTGCGCAGGGCTTCCGTTTCAAACGTTTCGATTTCCTCCTGAATGGCGGGGGGGATCGGATTGGTCACGACCTTCCGGGTAGTAGTGGATTCGACCTGGCTCATCGCTAGCTCCTTATCTCTTCAGGGAAGAAACATTCGCGTCAGATGTGGTACATCGGGTTTCGTTGGGCCTCAAACGTCCGTTGCTGTATCGCTAACTGTTCGACTGTAATGCCTTCGAGCACTTTCCGTTCTGCTTGTTGCACTTGCTCCCACACCTCATCGAGAAGCAGATCAGGCTTGGTTGGAAGCCGATCGCGCGTTCCCAGTTGAAGGGCGGCACGATGGAAGAGCGGCCCCTCCAGAGCTTCAAGTATGTCCGCGATGGAGATGCGTGACGATTCGCGTGATAGAAGATACCCCCCTTGTGCCCCTCGGTGGCTTTCAACTAAATCCGCGTGTCTGAGCGCATGAAGAACCTGTTCAAGGAAACGAATCGGAATCCCTTGGCGCTTTGCGATAGCTCTCGCCTGAATGGGGGACTCAGTCGCATTGATCGCAAGATCAACGGCTGCCATGATCCCATAGGTAGCTCTTTTCGACACTTTCATACTTTATTATTCCGGTAGGAATTACGGTAATAGCTATACCCGCCTCTCGACCCCTCTGTCAAGCCTGACGATGATACGCGAGCGCTGTCTTAGTTTGCCTCCTAAAGCTTCACTCCCCTTGGAGCCATGACAGTCGATCACAATTGACATGATTGCATCAGGACTGTTGTTTGTTTTCTCGACGTTGTACGCCCACATGTAGGAGGCGAATGGAGCTGTTTGACAGCGGACTAGATACATAATTCCGATTGACATCGTGTACGCCCTAAGCAATAATCCGGTCTCTTCTTCCTGTGGTGCCCTCATGTCAGTGCCGTCATCCGTGTACAATATTCTTGTGCTCACAGCGGATACAACGATCCAGAAACAAGTTAGCCAAATCTTTGAGGATGCATCAATTACCGTCGCTCGAGATACGACAACCATTCAGAAGGAATCGCCCAAGTCCAACTTTGACATCGTGGTCGTGGAATCACGCAGAGATCAAGGACAGACAACCGAACCTGAACACTATCTGGATCCTTCGCGCACGTTGTTTATCAAAGGTTCACGCGCTGTCCTGAGAAAGACGCTGAAAATGATCCACGCGATGAATGCATCGAACTACCTGCACCCGAATAAGGCCGGTGATGGTTCGTTAGAGAGCTACTTAGAAGTCAAGATGGGAGAATTCGTCAAAGGCATGAGGAACGGATCGGCAAGGAATCTGCATCCGATCCTCCTTGCCGCCGTCGAACGCCCTCTCATCACATCAGCCTTAAAGGAGACGCGAGGCAACCAGATCCGGGCGGCTGAACTTCTTGGGCTAAACCGAAATACGCTGCGAAAAAAGATCGTCGACCTACATATTCCCTTGAAACTCACCAAAACTAAGGGCGGGTCATAGTGCGTAGGCTCTTGTGTCGCGAAGTGCCTCTGAACTCACCGTTCACATTTCTCTCAACACTCAAGGAGGAGGGATATTATGACCAAGGAAGAGTTGATTGCGAAGATGGCCGCTTCGGCAGGAATCACCAAAGTCGCGGCGGGGACTGCCCTTGAAGCCTTTACCGGAGCGGTGACGTCTTCCCTCAAAAAGGGGCAACGAGTCTCCCTTGTCAATTTCGGCACGTTTACAATTTCCAAGCGAAAAGCTCGGATGGGCAGAAACCCCAGAACAGGCCAATCGCTCAGAATTCCGGCTGCGAAGGTACCCAAGTTTTCAGCAGGGAAAGAACTTCGTTCTGCCGTGAAGTAGTCATCTTCTACCTCAGGAGTGTCTGCAACAAGAGGAAGAGCATCGCTCTTTCAGCTCGTCTGAGGGAGCACTGTCTTCTCTTTCGTTTTCTTGACAGTGTCCCCGAGGCTATATTAGCATGCCTCCCTTGCGT
>JAHBWR010000149.1 GCA_019636875.1 Nitrospira sp. | reverse complement strand
GAGAGGTTTGACAGATCCACCGAAACCCCGGTCGGCCAGACCTCGGAAACCGGTCGCCGCGGAGTTGGAGCAAGCTGCTCGCCGGTAGCACGATGCCATCGTAGGCGAGCCAGGTCGCCCAAGGCCTGCGCGACCTCACCAGCCACGATCGTGTGGATATCGTGAAAAGGGTCGTAGGTATTCCCATCCGGGTCCAGACGGCGAGGCTCGTGCTCCTGATGCTCAGACGTGTCCCACCGGTGTTTTGTGAGGTCGAGCCCTCCGATAAATGCCACAGTATCATCGATCACGACAAGCTTCTCATGCTGACAAGCCCCAAGAGGATGGCGGCTGTTTAGGTGAAAGTGGAGTCGGGGATGTGAGTCCAACCCGAACCGAAGCGCCGGAACCCATTGTCGCTCCGTGGCATAGATCAGGGAGTAATCCCAATTGAGAATGTGCACATGCAGAGACTTTTTTCGACGCAGCAATCGTCGGAGAAATGGACCGAGCTCCGTGGGGAATTCCTCGACATCGGGAACATTGCGAAGAAGTCGCGTTCGCGTATCGATATCCCAGCTGAGGATCGTAATCGAGTGTTCGGCATTCAACGCCGCACGATAGAAGGCTTCAAAATACGAGGCGCCATCGATCAAAAACGCCAGGCTCTCTGCTTCCGCTACACGCCAACAATTGCGGCCTGGTAACAAGTTGAATGGGGGGACGGAGGGTGCGAGACTTCGGCTCATGCAATACTCCTTGAACGGCACAGATAACGTACGGATAAATCGGAGAAAATATGACGCTACCCATACCATGGCCGTCTACCGCCGATCTAGCCTCCCCAGGCCTGGACGACCCAGGGATTCTGCTAGCTTTTGCTAGTATAGAAGTCCGTATAATGAACGGGTGGTACGAGGTCCAACCACTGTAGGCAATGATTGCGTCCTTGGAAATTCTAAGGAGACAGCAAGGCTTACCCCTACCCCGCCTCCCCTCCTGGTCGTACACTCGATTTCGACAATCGGAAGCGTCGTCACAATTGTCTGGGCGCTGTTGGCCTTAGCGGCTCTCGCCTTTCAGATTGGGCAACCAGCGCCCTCTGTCCCTCGTCTCTTCGACATCAGTGCGATAAGCGCGCTAGGATTTCTCATGGGGGGAGCCAGCTTGCTCCTCTACACCTATGGAAGCTCTTCTCCTTCTCGCAGAGTGGCTGCTCAAATCGTGGGTGGATGTCTGGTGTTGTGGGGCGCGGGCTGCGTTGTCCTAAATCAGTGGTCCCATCCTACTCCGAATATAAGTCTCCCGGGCCCGATACCCTGCATCATTCTCGTGAGCCTCGGGCTGGCGATACTCACCTTGCCGATACGAACATCCACCGGACATCGCCCTTCCCAATACTTCACGGGAGCGATTCTTCTCATGGGCGGAGTCGCGATCACCGGTTACCTTTACCGCGTCCCCCCGCTTTATGATTCGAGCACGTATGGACCCATTGACGCCCCGACCGCTGCCCTTTCCCTTCTACTGGGTTTTGCCCTGCTGTGTATCTATCCGACTGAAGGCCTCATGCGGACGCTCCTCTCGCCGAACATCGGTGGAGCGATCTTGAGGCGCCTCCTCCCGTTCGCCATCGGATTACCGATTCTGGGTGGGTGGTTGCGGATCCTTGGACAGCGCCAGGGGTGGTACAGTTTCGATTTTGGAGTCGCAGTGGCCATCGGTGTCGTCCTCGCCGTTCTGTTGGCCTGTCTCTGGTACGTCGCCGGTTGGGCGGATCGAGTCGACCGTGACCGCCACCGCATGAGCCTAGCGTATCAGGACCAGGAGACCAGGTTGAATCTCGCGGCGGCAGCCGCTCGAATCGGATATTGGCGATGGACCGACGAGAAAGACTCCATCGAGCTCGATCAAGTCTCCGCCGAGTTGTTGAACATGTCATCGAATTCGCCCATGCCGATCAAGACGCTCCTCAATGCAATTCGATCGGAAGATCGCGATCTGTTCCATCAGGTCCTAGAGGAGGCTCACGGGAACTCCAAACCGTTCGAAATCGAATGTCGGCCAGCCGATACGACGCAAGCCAAATGGATCAGCTTGAGAGGGTTCCCATTGGCTGACACCCAGATGTCTCCGTACCAGTTTCACGGTGTCATCCTTGACGTGACTGAGAGACGGACCGTTCAAGAAGCGCTTCGGGAGAGTCAGCAGCGACTCACCAGCATCGTCCAGTCGGCGATGGATGCCATCATCACAGTCGATCAAGATCAGCATATTCTTCTATTCAACAAAGCCGCTGAACAGCTCTTCCGATGTCGAGCTGAGGACGCGATCGGAAACCCCATCCATCAATTCATTCCGGAAGGATTTCGGCAGCGGCATCACTCCCACATGGCCAGGTTTCAACAGAGCGCCGTCACGGCACGGCCAATGGGACGTCCGGGGTCGGTGAGGGCCCTGAGGGCTAATGGCTCTGAGTTTCCGATTGAAGCGTCCATCTCACAGGTGAATGTGGGAGGACACAGCTTGTGTACGGTGATTCTTCGGGATATCACCGAGCGCCTGCAGAGTGAAGATGCCATTCGTGAACGAGAAGCTCGTTTTCGAAACATGGCCGACAGCGCCCCGGTCATGATGTTCATCACCGATGCAAGAGGCTCATGTACGTATCTCAATCGGCAATGGTATGACTTTACCGGACAGATCGAGGAAACCGGGCTCCAGACCGGTTGGTTAAACCAAGTTCATGAGGACGACCGCGGTCGCTTGGTCGAATCGTTGAAGGTCCGCAGCGGGCCTGGAATCAGGCGACTGGAATGCCGAGTCCTGGGGTATCGTGGATCATTCCAATGGACGCTCTGTTCCATTCTCTCGATGGTCGATGAGGAAGGGACGTTCTCCGGATGCATCGGGTCGATCGTCGACATCACAGACCGCAAGATGGCTGAGCAGACGCTCAAACGATGGGCGGACGAACTCGAGAGCCAGGTCTCCGAGCGGACGGCGGCCTTGAGCCGTTCTCAAGAGCGATTGCGTGCGCTCACCGTCCAGCTCACGCGAACCGAGCATCAAGAGCGTCGACGGATTGCCGGCGAGTTGCACGACTACCTTGCACAACTGCTTGTCGCCGCTCACCTCAAGTTGGCGCAGGATCGCCGACCGCTTGTCACGGAAGAAGACCGAAGGTTGGCCAAGGATCTGGAGGGAATCTTGGATGAAGCGCTGACCTACACTCGCTCATTGGTCGCGAAACTAAGCCCTCCGGTCTTATACCATCTCGGCCTCCCCGCTGCCCTTCAATGGCTCGCTGAGCAGATGGAAGAGCATCAACTGGTCGTCGAAACAGTGTGTGACCTTCCATCCACCTGGCCGAAGTTACCGGATGATGTCGCCGCCATCCTCTTTCAATCGGTGAGAGAACTGCTCTTTAACGTGGTCAAACATGCCGCTTCTCCGCATGTTCACATCGTGCTGCGCACGATACCGGATCAGACCCTTATGATCGTGGTGACGGATCAGGGCCGGGGCTTCGACACATCGCAACTGGACCAGGCCACCACCGCCACCACGTCATTCGGGCTCTTCAGCATCAAGGAGCGTATGGAGGCACTGGGAGGATCGGTGCATATCACGAGTCAAGTCGGCCACGGCACATCCGTCACTCTATTGTGCCCCCTGACAACTCTGAAGAACGCCCACTCTGTTCCACCGACCCCTGACTCCCATGACGGAAACTCGCTCGCTCACAACTCGCAGCCGGCTGGTCTGATTCGTGTCTTGTTAGTCGATGACCACGCCATGGTTCGTCAAGGAATTCGAGCGCTCCTCGAGCGACATCCAGACCTGGAAGTGGTGGGAGAAGCCTGGGATGGACAGCATGCCTGCGAGCTTGTAGACGCCTTGCATCCTGACGTCGTCGTGATGGATGCCAATATGCCACGTCTTGACGGGATCGAAGCCACGCGCCGCATCAAGGAACTCTACCCACAGATGATCATCATCGGCCTGTCCGTACAAACAGCGGCGCAAGTGGCCAACAGCATGATCCAAGCGGGAGCCAGCGGCTATCTGACAAAAGAATCAGCGGGAGAGCAACTGTACGAAGCCATCCAAACCGCCTTGCAGGGGCATGACACCCGTAGACCGGATAAAGATTCCCATGCCTGACTTTTCACTGGCATTCGCACGCGTACAGGAACTCGCAACCGACCTCATCGGCGCACTGCCCAACCTCATTCTCGGTATACTCACCTTTCTCCTGTTCTACGCGATCGCGCGCGTCGCGGGGAGAGCGGCAAGTCGGTTAGCCGACCGACGGCTTGGGGGACTCGGCGCGAGCCTCGTGGTCCAACGGCTCACCAAAGGCACCGTGCTGATTCTTGGGCTCCTGGTGGCCCTCACAGTTGCCCTCCCCAGCTTTCATCCCGGCGATCTCATTCAGTTGCTCGGCATCTCCAGCGTCGCCATCGGCTTTGCCTTTCGGGATATCCTCCAGAATTTTCTCGCCGGAATATTGATCCTCTTTACCCATCCGTTTCGTCTGGGGGACCAGATCGTCGCCGGTCCGTTCGAGGGAACGGTCGAAGACATTCAAACTCGTGCGACGTTCATCAAAACCTACGACGGTCGGCGGATCGTCATTCCCAATGCCGATCTCTTTACACAGAAAGTCATCGTAAACACCGCAAACGATCTGGTGCGCGTCGAATACGATCTCGGAATCGGCTATGGCGATGACATCGACCAAGCCAAAGGGCTTATTCTCGACGCGCTCGGTAGAGTTCCTGGGATTTTGGCGGAACCGTCACCCGATGTGATCGTGATTGAGTTAGGCAATTCCTCGGTTGTCCTGCGGACCCGGTGGTGGATCGCCAACCCGACCAAGGCCCAAACGCTCGATACGAGAGATCGCGTGCTGACGGCGATCAAGAACACCTTGTTCGCGAACGGTATCGATCTGCCGTTCCCGACCCAGCACATCCTTTTCCATGACCAAACCGAAGAGAGTGACGGCGATCGTGCCCAGCAACGGGAAGGCTGGCCTGCCGGGAATGGGGATGGCCCTCGACCTCGCCGCATCGCCGACTCCATCCACTCACTCGCGTGCGCCGTCGCGGAGCGCTCACGTCTGCACTCCCGCACTCCGCGCAATCCCACGCAGCCCTGATGTAAAGACGACTTGACATCCGATGACAGATGCCTTGTCTCGTGTCGACATCACGCGACTGCGGAGTAGGAGACCGGAAAGACTCTTTGGAACGGTGTCATCAGATATAGCGCAGGAAGGACCACCGGGTTCAATGATCAGGAACCCGGTGGGCAGGGGCGGGTTGGGAGAAGCCTTTGGCTACCGCATCGTGCTCGCATTCCAGCGACCAACCAAAGACTATTAATCTAAGTCAGGCGGTCGGTTTGCGTCCGGTAATAAATCCGACGAGCGCCAACAGTATGAAAATGACGAACAATGCATAGGCAATACTTGTGGCTGTTCCAGCCACCCCTGATAAACCAAGTATCCCGGCAATAATTGCGACGACGAGAAATGTAACTGCCCAACTCAGCATGGTGTCCTCCTTGTTGTATAGTCACGGGCTTGCGCCCTTCTCTGTGCCATCCCCGGGAAAATAGCTTCGGGGATCCACACCGCATCAACCTTCAGAAGTGAAAATTCAGTCCCACGGTGATCATGTGTCCCGTGTCGTCGAACTTCTTATCCTCGAGCGATGCATTCCTTGATTGAATTTTTTCCAGCCAGATGTGCCGGTAGGACGCATCGGCGGAAAAATGCTTGCTGATGAACACCTGCACACCGCCACCGACATGACCGCCGAACCGTTGCTGCGTGTCATCGAAATCTCCCGGGCCTGTGACCGAGGTGAAATACCACCCACCTCCGCCGAGGATGAAGGGTGCGATGCGTTTCAGTCCCAATGGATAGATCATCAACGAACCTTGGACCGGGTACGAGTGAACCCTTGTATCGCCGAAATCGTTCCGCCGATAGTCGACGGAGCCTTCGACAGCAAGGAACCGGATCGGATGAACGCGCACCTGCGCTCCGCCGAACCATTGTCCATCGCCTTCTTTCGGGTCAAAATAGGTCCCACGACCCCCAATGGAAAATAATCCAACGTCGACATCGTCAAAGATACTTTCCGCCCCTGCCTTATCCGGCCCTCC
>JAHBWR010000148.1 GCA_019636875.1 Nitrospira sp. | reverse complement strand
GCCAATCGTCAATGGTTCGGTACGCGACGTCTGCGCGGCACTATGGTCAATCACGAGTGCCGCCAGGGAGGCAACTGGAAAGAGAAGAATGAGGATCAAGACGAGAGTAGCCATGATGAATTCTCCCTATGGCAGATCAGCCCACGGGGTCAGGTTGAGGATGCGACGGGAATCTACAAAGGGTGAGACGTTCCGACAACTAGGGTTTGGCTCTAATTACGACTTCAAGTCTGCCTGGGAATCATTCAGATATCCTGACATCCATCAGTTCGCTTGGGCGATTTCAACCCGCTTGCCCAGGTTGGAGTTTCAACAATGGCCCCAAGATCTATGGCGTGCTGGTGGACTGTTAGGCAGATTGGGGAGGGGAGGGTACGGGTCAACCTTCAATGGATCTTTTCACTGCCAGCCGTTCCTCGGCCTTGGACACCTTCTCCATCACTCGAACTCAATACGTTGACGGTGCCTCCGCGAAACATCTCATATAAGGCCTCAGCAATCACACTATGAACCTCAGCACTTGGATGGTCGTCAAAGGGGCTTACCTTAATGGAGCGAGCATCCTCAAACTTGGTAAGCGATGTTGACAAATCCACGCAGACCAGGTTGTTCGCCCTGCAGAGAGCCAACACTCTGGTATGGATATCCACAATTTCCGGTCGCATGACGGGAGCGGCCCCTCGTTGTAATGACAGATGAGGGTACAGAGCGACGATCACACGAGGTGTCAGCGTCTTCGCCAACATTGCCCAGTCTGAGAAGTGTTGTTCGAACAATTGCCACCCGTCACTCCCCTCCTTGAACTGATTCGAAAGATAGCTTTCGTATGAAAGAATAGAGGAAGGGAGTACTGTATCGAGGCTAAAATCTAAGAAAAAACAAAGGTAGGAGTTTTTCTGCAGCATGGAATAGACCGCATACGGATGCCGCCAGATTCTGTCTGTCCTCGGCCGAAGCTTCTTATCGAGTTCCATGTCATTGATGTACCATTGATAGATGATGACGTCAGGCTGTAACTCGGGACCCCACTTTTTGAGCTGCTGCAGGTGCTCGTCAATCTCCCTCCCAGGCCGAGCCAATACCGCCATGTCAACGTGCCTGTCCATCTCTCGGAGTTTCGTGAGCAGTTGGCTTGAGAACAGCTGCTCCTCGTGCCTCACTCCCTGGCCCCAGGTGATTGAGTCACCCTGGATCACAATTCTGGTGCCTTCCGGATGTTTTGGACCAGATGGTTCAGGCCCTCTGGAGGGACCATCGAACCGATTAAGCTTGAAATCCCGTTCGAGCCGCTGAACCATCGGACCCCGATGAGCGCTAAAAGATTCCCCCTCCCAATACACAACCCGAAGGAAGAGCTCCCCTACCAGGAAGAAGATGGCCAAAAATACACCAGCCCCCAGCGCCAGCTTTCCTAGTGCCCCGTCGAAGGTCAAGCGAGAGGTGTGAGTCGGCTGAATCTCCACTCCCCTTGGATCAATCACCGCCCCAGCCATGGTCGTCACCAGTACAAAACGGAACGTATACGGGTTAAAGGAGCACAATCATCGTGAGAGCGATTTTTACTCGGACTGCTCAAACGACAGGAATCTACGAGGAGTGTGGTTATTCGACAACTAGCGAGAGGCTCTAATTACGGCTCTATTAGTACCTGGAATACAATCAGATACGTTGGCATCACCTAGGTCGCACCGGCGATCTCGACCCAGGGAATGCCCCTGGGTAGTTCGCTCCCAATCCAGGCTAGAGCCTTAAGAACAGAGCCAACGTCGGTGCGGTATGAAATAGAGTTTTAGGCGGATTGGGACAGGGTTGAGTCTACTCGGACGCAAGTCCTTGTATGATGGCGTAGCGGACTAATTCAGCTGTGGTATGGATATCCAAATCCCTCATCAGGCAGTTCTTATGGAACTCGACGGTTTTCACCGATAACCCCAGCACTTCGGCGATCTCCTTGGTGGCCTTTCCTTCCCCGATCAATTGCAACACTTCGCGTTGACGAGGGGTCAAGTGCTCAATGGATCCTCTCACCGCTGGTTGTTCTTGGGCCTTCAAGGCCTTTTCTATGACTGGTTTTGCTATAGACGGAGTCAGGTAATATTTCCCCGCCAGAACGGCCTCGATCGCCTGCGGTAATTCCGAGACGGCCGATTGTTTCAAGAGGTAGCCGTTGCCTCCGGCTTTGAAGGCTTCCGTAGCGTATTGTGGACTCGCGTGCATTGTAAGAAAGAGAATCTTCGTCTCCGGGAGCACCTTCTTCAGTTGCCGGGCTGCCTCAAAGCCGTTTAACAGCGGCATGGAGATATCTAATAAGACCAGGTCTGGTACCAAACGCTCCGCTGCGGCGAGCAACGCCCGGCCATCCTCCACCATTCCCACCACCTCATACTGCTCTTCGAGCAACCTGCGCACACCCGCCAGCAGAATGGAATGATCGTCGGCCATCAACACACGGGGCTTTTTCATCATGATCCTCTTGAATCCGAGATCCTAACCTACAGACGGATCCCAATACCAGGGCTGCCATAGATCGTCTGACCTTAGTGGTCGCTCTTCACCTCCGATAGCGGTATCCAGGCATAGATCTCTGTCCCGAAACCGACCGTGCTTTCTATACGAAACGTGCCATGGAGGGTCTTTACACGTTCAGCCATGCTGGTCAACCCAAGTCCCCTTGGTTGTGTGGCTTCACCTGATTGGTTAAACCCAAGCCCGTCGTCCTGGATACTTAGCTCCACCCCATTTCTGCTGGGCTGAAGACGGACGAGGATGTTGGCGGCCTTAGCGTGTTTCGTTACGTTCTGGAGACTTTCCTGCAATACACGATAGAGACACGTCGCCTGCCCAAGCGAGATTCCCCTCGGTAACTCTCGAATGACCAACTCCGTCGTCAACCCGGTTCTGGCAGAAAGCTCTTCCACACATTCACGAAACGCTGCTTCCAAGCCTACATGCTCAAGGAGCGAGGAATGAAGCCTATGCGCCATACGCTGGAGATCGGTCGTGAGTTGCTCGGTCTTTTTCCCCATTTGCACCAGGTGGCTCGCAGGGGGCATACCCGATTCAGACGCGACTTGAGCCTGTCTTTGAAGATCGATCGTCAGGGCTGCCAACTGTTGAGTAAAATCATCATGGAGGTCGCGGGCGATCCTCTTCCGTTCCTCTTCCTGCGCCGTCAACAGTTTGCCCGTCAGGTCCTCCAACTGTGTCTGATGATTGCGCAATTCCTGCTCGACTTTTTTACGTTCAGTGATGTCTTCGGTAAAGATCACGATGCCACCCACGCGTCCCTCGGCCGTTTTCCATGGTCTCACTTCCCAGAAAAGCCACCGGTCGGCTCCATCGGCTCGCTGGAAGCGGTCTTCCTCCTCTCTGACAATGTCACCTGCCAGTCCACGCTGATGAATGGCCTTCCACCGCTTTGGGATCTCGGGGAAGATTTCATAGTGCGAGTGACCGATCACGTCGCTCTCACTCAACCCATAGTCAGTAATCCATCGGCGACTCACGGCAAGATAGCGCATGCCACGATCGAACATGGCGAGGGCTACCGGGGCATGCTCGATGAACAGACGCAGACGCTCTTCACTGTCATGCATGGCTTGTTGCGCGGCCTTGACCTTTCGTGTTGATCGCTTTTGCACGATCAACAGCCAGGTGACGACAAAATGCAAAGTCGAGGCCATGGCCCGTTCCACAAATACGATCTCGCTCACCTCTCCCGGTGAAAAAACCACACCAACAAGTGTTAGGAAGATGGCGCTGCCACCCATGAGAGTGCTGCTTCGCTCGCCTGGTCTCGCCCAGGTAAGGAAGAGCGGGATCGTATACAGCATCGGCACCGCAACGCCGAGTGGAGTCATCATGTCTACGGTGAAGATTGCTGCGGTGGAAGCCGCGACAAACCATCTCGAGGACCATAGGCCGTCCTGCGGCTTTGTCGCCAGCTTGAGTTCGGCTAGGAGTGAAGATACGGTTGGAAAAGAATTCCTCGACGAATTAGGATGGAGAGCGCTTCCAGCATCATGATTATGAAGGCTGGGCGAGCTCATCGTATTGGTCTAGATGTCGAGTACCGCTCGAGCAAGAGAGGAAGAAGGCTATGCTCATCCACGAGCAGTACACGAATGCGTCTCGCCGGCAATCGAGGATAGCTTGAACGCTGAGTATACAGAGGCTGCATGTATCGGCATAGGGATTTCCTCTTCCGTATATGGTCGAGGCCTAGGCACACCCAACACCTCGGTGGCGCCATGTATGGCATGATGAATCGTGGACTTCGGGAGACCCGCACAGCTAAACAGGTCGATAGGTCCGCACCTTGTAAGTCCCACCAACCTCCAACAACACCTGGACATATCCTTGCCGACTCAAGTGGTCGATGGCCAGGAATACCTGACACCAGGTCAACTCAGGACAGAAATCCACAACCTCATTCAGTGCACAATCAGTATCCAGTTGTTCCAGCGCGTTTCGGACTTGATCAATGGAATTCGTCTGTGCCACATCTCGTCTCATCTTCGTATCCATTATTGCATCTTTCAACATAAACATAGGATCAATCGAGGGTAACTAGGGTGTGGCTCTGTTTCTCATGCGAATATTACCGGCGTCAAAGTCAGCGAACCGGATGGCAGGTAGAAGACAACCGTTTAATTGCGAACGCTGACGGCAGCGGCATGAACAGGAGGTGCGGGAGGCACTAAGCATTGTAGGTTATATTCTCTAAGTTTGCGATACAACGTGGTTCGACTCACATCAAGGTCGCGAGCCACCCGTGTCAGATTACCGTGATGGAGGCTGATCCCCTTGACGATCATCTCCACCTCAATACGCCGCTGGGCAGCCTTTAAGGAATCGAGTGAATCTCCAATCCCGAAGGCAGCCTCACTGGTCAAATCTAGGTCTCGTGCCGTAATCTCCATTCCCTCAGCCATGACGACAGCACGCCTGATTCGGTTGCTCAGTTCTCGCACATTCCCCGGCCAGTGATAGGAGCGAATCGCATCGAGTGCATCTGAGCTATAGCCTCGTATCACCTTGGCATTTACAGCGGACGCTCGCGTGAGAAAACGCATAGCCATGAGCAAGACATCTTCACCCCGCTCGCGAAGCGGTGGGAGATGAATGTGGAGCACTCCCAGCCGATAGTACAAATCCTCCCGAAACCGGTTCTGCTCCATCGCCGTCTTGAGGTCAACATGGGTCGCACCGATGACCCGAGCATCCACATGGAGCGTTTCCTGACCGCCGACTCGTTCGAATGTCCCTTTCTGCAAAAAGCGCAGCAGTTTGACCTGAAGAGAAGAAAGCAGATCGCCGATCTCATCCAGAAACAAGGTCCCGCCGGTCGCCGCTTCCACCCTGCCTTTCTTCTGTTGCACCGCACCGGTAAAGGCTCCCCGTTCGTGCCCAAACAGTTCAGACTCCAGCAAGGTTTCTGCGATGGCGCCGCAATTGATCGGCACAAAGGAACTCCTCCTCCGGAGGCTCTGTGCATGAATCGCTTGCGCGGCCAGCTCCTTGCCGGTACCTGTTTCACCGGTGATGAGAACAGGCAGGTCTGTCTTTGCTACCTTCATGACCATTTCAGCCACCGCGCGTATGGCGGGGCTTGTTCCGATCATTTCTTCGACTTGTTGCATCCAATCAGCTCCCCTAAATACATGCCCTTCAATACTGACACGATAAGCAATTAGTGCGCCTTAACATCGAGTTTTAAAAGACGTGGATTTATGGGATCTTTTCTCGCGCCGCACCATCCATATGAGCAGCTTGTATCGAATTCGATACATTCAGGATGAATCAAAATGGATTCAGAGAAGGCACCATGATCACCGTCGCCCTGCAGGAATAAGCACCCATCGGATTCAACCCGCTCCTTTGTCTTGATGTGACCAAGAGATTCGGTTTCGTCAGTGGGGTCGCTCAAGGATGAAATCCCCGCTGAGGTTATCCGAGTTCTCAAGCTTGGTACTCCGTCAGTTACCACCACAATGCCGGCGGCAGCCTAAGACAGTGCTCGTTCAACATGAACTGGGAAACGACCTGGGTTCTGCCACAATTCTTACCTGCCGACTTTGAACAAGCCGCAGCACTCTATGACAGACCCATTCCATTTGTACGCTTGAACAAAGATCTCACGACCCACGCTTGGTAGATGCAACGGTCTTGAGACGCGAGGTTCGTCTCTGAGAAGGAGGGATCCTACCTGATGAGGAT
>JAHBWR010000147.1 GCA_019636875.1 Nitrospira sp. | reverse complement strand
CGGCACGGCCCAGAGTTGCCACCAGGGTGCGTCGGGCGACACGGCATAGGGACGCGGCCAGGCGATATTGATAAACTCAAACAGGGACCAGTGAAAGGCGATGACGTTGATCGGCAGCCCCCAGCGTCCAAGGTTCAACTGACCACGTGCCGGATCCCACCGGCCTGTGAGACGAGTGTAGAGTCCGACTCCCGTCGTCATCGTGAACATCGCGTACAGTCCCCCGGTTCCAAACGCAATGATCGTGGCGACTGCTTGATCGTGTAATCCCAACAAGAGCCCTGCCCCTGCCGAGAACACGGTAAAGAAAATCGCCGGTCGCGGGGTGCCGTCAATGGCCACATGCTTGAGCACGGGAGGCATATTCCCTTCACGGGCCATTGAATAGATGATACGGGACACGTAGTTCACAACCGTGGCCCCGCAGGCCAGGAACGAGACCATGACGATCGCCAAAAATGGTTTCTCGGCCCAGGCGCCGAAGCTGTGGACGATGACGGGTGTGACGGGGTCCGAGGTGGAGGTTGTGGTGGCGAGAGTCGTGCGGTCGAAGCTCAAGGTGAGGGCGGCGGAGTTGAGCATGACGACACTCCCGACCATGCAGAGTGAAAAGAAAATAGCCCTTGGGACCGCACGCTTTGGCTCGAGCGTTTCTTCCGCGATGGTAGAACAGGCATCGAACCCGATGAAAGCCCAGCCCGCAACGGCCAAGGCGGCGAGGAAGGCAGATATCGGTCCGGGGGCGGTGCCGGTTCCCAGATGCCGGAACAGTTCGGACAATTCATGTTCTCGAAAAAAAAGAAACAAGAGCAGTGCGACTCCGAACGAACCGACGATTTCGGCATAGACGCCCATCGACAGCGTCATCTTGAAGATCTGCACGCGAGCCACGTTAAGGCCCATACAGAGCATGAGAAAGACCGCGCCCCAGAGCACGAGGGTGAGTCCGTTTTCACTCGACGAGCCAAAGAAAATGGCGAGCCAGATCCCTCCCGTGTAGGCGGTGGTGGTCAGCATGGCGATCGTTGAGCTGACGTAGATGACTCCGGCGAACTGACCCGTCACCGGTCCACCCAATTGATGGGCCCACTTGTAGGCGCCACCCGCAATGGGGAATTGCGAAGCGAGTTCGGCGTAGACCGTTGCAACCAGGAGTTGCATCACCAGGCAAAGCGCGAGTGCGGGAAACCAACCGCCCCCCGTCACTGTTGTCTGGACGCCTATGATGGCGTAGAGCCCAACGACGGGAGACACCATCGCAAACCCGAGAGTCAGGCTGTTCCAAAAACTGAGATGACGGTGAAGGGTTTCACCGGTAGTCTGAGGAGTAAGGGGGGTCTTCTCTGGATGGGTGTCGGTTGGCACAGTGGTGATTGTTTCTGTGTACGACCCTAGACGGCGGAGTCTGGTGGACAGCGTCCTCCCGAAGTATTGCCTCGTTTCGCCTGGAAAAAATCCTGTAAGAGTGTCCGGCTCTTCTGCTCAAGGAGCCCACCGGTGACCTCGACGCGATGGTTGAATCGGCGTTCTGCGGGAATATCGATGATCGATCCGCAGGCTCCGGCTTTCGGATCCCAGGCGCCGAACACCAGGCGCGCAATCCGTGCTTGAAGGATCGCACCTGCGCACATGGGGCATGGCTCGAGCGTGACATACAGTGTCGTGTCAGTGAGTCGCCATGTTTTCAGCTGTACCGCAGCCTTCCGAATCACGATCAGTTCGGCATGGGCGGTCGGGTCTCGCGAATTTTCTCGGTCGTTGTGAGCGGCTGCGATGACTTCGTTGCGGTGCACGAGCACGGCACCGATGGGGACCTCTCCAACCTGTGGGGCACGTTCAGCCTGCTGCAGAGCCAGCTTCATGTAGGAGGTATCGTTCTGCTCTTGTTGCCTCGAGGCCGATGCTATGGAGGCCTTGATCGTCACAGTCCATGCTAGCACAGGAGTGCGAGGCAGGGACAGAAGGCTGAGGCATTGTAGTGGCATATCGAGGGACAGAGAGGAAGAGGTGGAAAAGAGAAGGTCGATCGGATCTACGGTAATTGGGGTGGAGGTCCACCTCGTTCCATCAGCTGAGTTCGTAGGTCATCCAGCTCCGCTTCTCGGTGGATCAGCTGGTCTTTGACCTCTGTCAGCTCATCCAGTCGGCGTTGGAGTTCTTCGCGCGTCTGCACAAGCGCTTCATCACGCTCACTCAGTTGTTGCTGAATGGTCGCGAGCTTTGCCTTGGCCACAGCGACCTGACTCTGTAGCTCTGCCAGCGTATTCACGTCTTCGGTGATGCGAGCGGATGTATTCCAACTGAAAAATATCAACAGACCCAGGACTCCTGCGATCAGGATGCTCAAGGCCCACCCGAATGAGGTTGTGGAGGCGGCGGTAGGAGGAATGAGGTGCTTCATCCATTCGCCCGGTTCCAAACTGGGTGTGGCGGATGAGGGAGAGCCGGCCTCGTCCGGAGATTCTTGGGCGCGAGCCCCCATGATTTTGACCCTCAACCCACGGGGAGGCGCGGTGAGGTTCAGGGCGAAGGGGAGCGCCACAGCGGCCGACTGAAATTCCTTGAGTGCCGTACGGCAAGGAGTACATCCGGAAAGCAGATGGGCCTCCAAGGCTTGCCGCTCGGGCTTTTCCAGCGATCCGATTGCATAGAGCGGAACGGTATCCGCAAGATCTTCATGTGTCATGCTGACTTGTCATGCTCCCAGTATGCCTGCATTGACTCTCGCAGCTTCGACAGACCGAGCCTGAGACGGGCGGTGACTGCATCGAGCGGCTGACTGAGCCTGGTGGCGATCTCCACCGGAGAGAGTCCTTCGTAGTACGATAATTCAATGGCCTGTCGTTGCACCTGCGGGAGTTCGGACAATGTTTTGCTGATTACGGTCCGGAGGGCTTGATCAGCCGGGGCCTCGAACTCTCCTGCTGGTAAGTTTAGGATGCCATCACTCGATCCATCTTGTCGTTGAACACGGGGGCTGGATGATCGCAGGCGTTCGATGGCTCGACTACGGGTCAGGGTCAACAGCCAGGCGATCGGTGTTCCCCGTCCCACGTCATACCGAACGGTTTTTCTCCATACATCGATGTACAGGCTCTGGAGGACTTCTGCGGCCTCTTCTCGGTTCCCCAGGATTCGCACCGCCAGACTGAAGAGGACCGTGCTGGATTGATCGTAGAGCTGGCTGAAGGCGAGGTGATCGCCGTTGCCGGACCGAGCGGCAATTTTCGGATCGATCGCGGATGCAGCGTGCGGAAGCGATGCGCTCATGGAAAGGTATTGGTGACGATTGATCAGATTGTCCGACGACAGGTGCCAACTATAGCACCCTCGATGTCTGCCACGAAGAAATCGCGAAAAAGAACGCGAGTTCGTGCGTGTGCAAAAAAAGAATTGTTATTGATTTTCTGGATGGAGAGGGTGTGCGAGCGTGATGAGAGAGGCAGTACGCCGTAATGGAGAGGACACAACAGTGGCTCAGTTGTGCCTTGTCCTCCGCACAGACATGATCCATGTGAGTGCGAATCGAAATCCTTCAACTCCTATTCGACAGAAACGCGCCAGATACCAGCCGGCAAGCTTGACGGGCGTGGATGTTCCATAACGACGAGTCATGTATTGAGGGGAGGGAAAGACCAGGCTCAAGGTGTATCGGAGTTTGTTTTTAAAGTCGTGGAGCGACGCGAGCATTGCAAACTCTTCTCCGCTATCGGGTAACGACTGAACCAGGATTTCCTTCTCGATCATGAACACCCCAGACGAGGAGGATTTTCCAGGTGGGTCGGTAAGCCGTGTTATGACTGAGTCAGGGAGAGGGGAGTGAAAGGTGTTCGACAACAGCGTGAGGACCTCGGCGATTGCGGAAGATTGTTGCATGAGCCGAACTTGTTCGATGAAGACGTTCCAGTCGAGATCGGTTCCATGTCGTCGGGTGACGATGTCCAACTCATAGAACCACAGCAACGGAGCTTGTCGACCTTTATGTTGGAGATGAAGGCAGAGATGGAGGATGAGGTCTTCCACGCTGAGACAGTGGATATCGAGATCCAGCCATCGCCGTCTCTGGCACCTCATCCAGACCGGTCGCATGGGTTCGAGCTCGAGATGTGGTGGATACGCCAACGTCCAGTGTGGTTCCACAAGAAAGCCATGGGTCGGATGAACGAATTCGAGTGAATAGGAAAAGTCTTCGTGAAAACCAGCACGTTGCTCATGCTGCTGATAGCCGAACCGCTCGAAGATGCCCTTGACGGCTTGGAGATCCTTACGATGAATGAGGAGGTCCAAGTCATCCATCTGCCGTATGGAACGGTCACCGTACAATTGCTCGGCGAGCACGGGGCCACGAAGCGGAATGCATGGAATACCTTGTTGGTCACAGGCCACGAGGATTGCTCTGAGTTCCGTCGTCAGGAGGAGATTCCATGCTGAGTGCTGCATCAACTCTCGCTTGAGCCGGTTCCGAACGGTAGAGGGGATGAAGGATTGATGGCCGGGGAGGTTAACCCACTGGTAGAGCAGAGGGGCGACTCGCTGTGCGAGCGCATCCTCAATGATTCGGTGCCAAATCTGGTCAGAGAGAGCTGCCGGGTGCTGGGTCACACGAACGTATTCTGTCAGGAGGTTTACCAAGAAGGGGTGTATGGCCGGCAGTGTCAGCATGAGTTCGAAAGGTCCTGAAGAATACCAGCGCGTACGTCACGGAGTGCTTCAAAGGATTTCGGGATGACCAAGCGGCGAACAGGGATCCGACTGACGAGGCGATGGAGAAAGTCGAATTCTCTGGTCAACATACGCTGGTCCGCGATGTCCAGTTTGAATGCCGAGGACAGGAGTGTGATCAGAGCATCCCGTTTTCCCACCAGCGGCCGTGCGAGAGGGGTGGCGACTGAGGCGGCATGCCTTCCCGAGAATGATTCAAGGAGGTACATGCCGGTTAATGGAACGGATGCGGAAGGAAACGTCGATGTGGAAACGGTCGCACGGAACCGTTGTTTGGGGGTGTAGTGTGCCACTGGTGCCGTATGCCCCGCTGTGCCGAAGAGAGCGTCGACCGTATCATTCCAGAGCCGGAGACCAGGATAGGAAGGAACAACGACAAGATCGTCGTCGCGCGCATCGAGCACGACGCAGTCATCAGCCAGGACCGAGTATCCGGAGGCAAGAAAGCTTGCAGCCAACGTCGACTTTCCGCTTCCCGTCGGCCCGATGAATGCGCAGGCTCCATGTGGGGTGGCGACCGTCGCCCCATGCAGCACCGCTCGGCCTCTGTAGTTCAACACGAGCGGGAGGATCTGGTCCAACAGCAGGTGGCGTAGAGTGTGGGATGGAGTCTTCCTGCCTGGAATGCACTGGATCGAATTGTTCGATGGAGTAAAGACGAAGGAGGCCAGATCTGGGAATTCCAGGAGGTAGTCCGAATCGATTGTGGCACAGCGGAGCCAGGGCGTGCCGTCTGGAAGTGAGACGGTTCGATACCATGACGTCGGTGTCGGGGGCTCGATATCTGAGGACACAAAGAGAATGTGAAGATCTACGGTTTCTCGTGGGAGTGGATGCGGAGCATGGTTCAGTTCAGGGAGTGGAGTATTGCTGTTGAGAATGGAGCCGTATACGCGATAGCGAGTTGCTGCGGCACGTCGATGAGTGCCGACGGTCATGCAGAATACCCGCTGACCACCTCGGCGACAAACGTGGCCGCGCTGGAGAGTGAAGGAAAGAGGTCGGTATGACGGGTGAGCAGTTCTTGTTCGATCTGTGCCAAGGGACGTTTTCCGTCGCAGAGGGTCAAGACGGTCAGGCGAGCAGCGCCCCATGGAGTGAGCGTTGGGACGAAGGTCGGACGGGTCCTTCTCAAATCTTCTCGGGAGATCAACATGCCGTTGAGGGTGCTGTGGGTATAGCGACGTGGATGTTGACCCGTTGCATCCTTCTTTTGGACCTCGACTGTCCAGGTTACGGCGATCTGAACCGGGAGAATGTGCAAGGTCACACGTACGGAATCGCCGGCGTCGACGGAAACCGGTTGATCGAGAGGAAAGAAGACATTACGTCGGTCGATTCGTTCGTCAGTCAACGGCGAGTTGGACATGGTCACTGAGGGAGACAGCCGAGCCACAAACCAGCAGCCCAGGCCGTGCAAGGTGCCAGTCCGATTGATCGGCAAGGTGCAGTGAATGTGAAGGGGATCGGATCCGGAGATACTGGGATCCACGGTCAG
>JAHBWR010000146.1 GCA_019636875.1 Nitrospira sp. | reverse complement strand
CTTTTGCCCGTGCCGTCACCACAATCGCCTGCATCGTTGTCCGAAACGGACTGTCTCCACCGAGGTGAGCAAAAGCATTCGCCACTGCATCCACGATCAGTTCTGCGGAGCCACCGCGATCGTTAACCTCCGTGACGATCGGTGAGCCCTGAATCATACCTATTGCTAAGGACCTTGCAGAACTGCTGTGACATTCCATAGCGACGCTCTGAATGGTAATCGTATCGAATCCATTCGCACTCAGCAAGCTCTGCAAGAGATCGACATCTGCAAGATTAAACGGCGCATTGAAAAACTGCGGAGGATTATCTGGAAATACATTCACAACGGTTTCGTGGACGGCGGCAGCCCAGGGGTTGGTCTCCATGCGATCCCACACACTCACGGCAAGCATCCCTCCATTGACCAAGACTCGGCGCATTTCCTGAAACGCGCGATTCCTGTCCGGCACAAACATGAGCCCAAATTGGCAGAGAACGACGTCGAATGATGCGTCGGAAAATGTCAGATTTGCGATGTCGGCCTGTCTCCAGTCGATCCTCTTCAGCTGTTTCAGTTTTTTCTGCGCATAGTTCAACATACCGGGATTGATATCAGTTGCCGTCAGGGCCACAAACGGTTTCAAGCGAGTCCGCAACTGTTGGGTGAGAATGCCGGTCCCACAGGCCATCTCCAGGACGGAGCCTTCTGTAAGATCAGCTACCCGGCTTGCGAGATCGATAGCATAGGGTTCAAACAGGGCCGACCCGAGAAATCGGTCATACAAGTCACAACCAGGAGCATAGTCGTGTTCAAGTGGAGTATTCATTGAGTGACCTTCAAAAAGTGTAAGACTCACCGTCCTCAGGAACCAGCACCCGCGAATTCATTCGATGGTCAACAATAAACGCTCGCAGGTCTTCGCGTGAGAGCGAGGCATGGTTTACTGCCCCCATGTGGCTTGCGATAATGGTGGCTAAGGGAGCAGCTTTATAGGCTTCATATACATCTTCTTTCCCCATGATGATGGATTCATTGGGAAGCACTTTGGCATCGCCACTGTTGAGGACCATAACATCAGGCTTGTACTGCTTCAGGTTCTGCTCCACACCCTGATACCAAACCGTGTCGCCAGCAATGTAGAGCGTTTTCTCACGTGGATGGGTGAAGACGATGCCGCAAACATTGCCCAGGATATCTCCCAGGAGTCCTTCTAGAATCTCACCACGGCCATGCTGTCCAGGGGTTTTATTTAACGTGATGCCGCCAAAATCATTGCGCTCCTCTAGCACCCACGCGTTGCGGAACCATGACATTTGGATATCCCACTGGTCTCTCGCATTCTGCGTGAAGATAGGCATGTCCTTAGGAATGGCCTCTTTAGCCGCATCATCCCAGTGGTCCTGATGGGTGTGGGTGACGATAACAGCATCGACATCGAGAATCTCGCTCAGAGGTAAGGGAAGGTCTACGGTGGGATTCGCAATGTGGCTATTAATGGTGCCGGGAAACCCTGGAAAGGCTCCTTTCTTTGACAGCATAGGGTCAATGAGGAACTTTTTTCCTGCGTATTCCACTTTGAGCGTTGCGTTGCGAATCTGTGTAAGCTTCATGATGACGAGTCTCCCATGCGTTGACAATTTCTAGCTGTCTGCTCCCTTGATTTGACGTTCAAGATCGGCGGCGTCAAAGTTCCCGAATGATTCGGCGATCAGGCCGTCGTCCCCGATACGCCACGATTCGAATCCACTGATGCGCACGCGCTTACCTGTTTCACCGTGCGTGCCTTCGAGGGTCCAATGATAGAGTATCTTTCCCTGTTTCTCGACTAGGTCATCCATAGAAACCTTAAGATCAGGGAAGGCGGTCATGAACCCCTGCGCAGCTTGAGTAATCGCGCTTCGCCCCACCGATGGGGTGCCTCCATTAATCGTGAGGGAACCACTCGGAGCAAAGAATTTTGAGACGTTGCCCGCATCCTGACCGCACCAAGCGGCCGTGTATCGCGTAGCGAAATCGCGAAGCTGAGTCATTCGGTCTTGCGCCATCGTGTCCTCCTAATCTACGCCATGCTCTAAGGCCGTTATCAAATGACAGAGCAGCATTGATGCCAGAATGGCGACACGACAGAATTGGCGAAATATCAGCAGGTTGGAAAGGGAAGGAAAAGAGCTTACTCACAGGTTCCGACCAGCTCGTGAAATCTCATGAGTAGATTTGTGAAATTTCGTGATCGGTCCACTGTGAGATGATGAACGTGATTGAAGACTTAAAGAATCTGCTCTCTAGCAGGCTGTTGACAAACCCCTCTGCGTCTCGATGAATGTATGATACAAGTTTCTCCCATTAGGGAGGGCCACGCCAATGATGGGTACAGCCGATCCGCAGCCGTCGATGTTCTACCAGATCACTCTAGAGCAGTTTGTGACCACCGATCATCCCCTGCGAAAGATCCGTCCCTTGATCGATACGGTGCGACTTCGGCAACTCTGCGAGCCACTGTATGCCGAGGGGGGTCGTCCCTCGATTCCACCGGAACAGCTGTTTCTGGCGCTTCTGGGCGGCTATCTGGTGGGCGTCACATCGGAACGCGCCTTAGTGCGCGAGCTGACAGGCAACCTCGCTCTGCGTTGGTTTGTGGGGCTGGATCTGGATCAGACGCCGTGGGACCACTCCACATTCTCACAGAACCGGAAGCGACGCTTTACGAAGAGCGGGCTCCTCGAACAGTTATTTGACGAGACTGTGGCGCTGGCGATCAAGCAGAAACTGGTTTCGCAGCATACGACCCTGGATGGCACACTGGTCCAGGCGAATGCGTCGCAAAAGAGCTTTGTGCCGATTGAGGTGTTTCTGAGGCCGGAGGACTATAAGAAACGGATTCGGTCATTGGATCAGACGCCGGAAGAAGACCTGGGCAATCCCACCGTGACATTTCGGGGCGAGCGCCGCTCGAATCAGACGCATGTCTCCACGACCGATCCGGATGCAAAGTTAGCCAACAAAGGGAATGGGACGGCGGCGATGGTGGGCTACACCGTCAATGGGTTAATGGAGAATCGGCATCGGCTTCTCCTTGGGATCAATGTTGAGTCGTTTCGGGGACTCGCCTCAGAGAGGGACGGCGGGCGCAATTTGATCGATGCGTTTCATCACAAACATGGGCGCCGCATTCACACAGTGGGCGCGGACAAAGGGTATTTTGCCAAGCCGTTTCTGACCGCTCTCTTCCGGCGGCATATCCGGCCGCACATTGCCGCCAAGACCACCGGGCAGGAGCCGGTGCATCAGCGGGTGCGACGGCTGGGTCGGACAACGGGCTACCGCCGCTCGCAACGGGCACGGAAGAAGATCGAAGAACTCTGGGGGGAGGCTAAATGCTGGCACGGCTTTCGGCGCTTTCAGCGACGTGGACTCGTGCAAGTCCGAGATGAGGCCTATTTGATGGGCTGGTTGCTCAATCTGAAACGGCTCGCGAAACTACTTCCGGTTCCGGCCTTGAGGGAGCACAGGGGGGCTGCGAATGCGTGAGAAACAGGAGCGCGCAGGAGAGAACGGCGCACACGCCATGACGGCCAGCCCCATCATCACATACCTAGACGTGAGGCCGGGAAACTATTTCAAAGGCTAGTTTGTCAACAGCCTGCTAGCGGGCTTTCTGAATCTTCAACATCTTCATGCGAGACGAAAGGGTGGAGGCGTTGAGTCCGAGTAGTGCTGCCGCGCCCTTCTCACCGGATACTTTCCACTTGGCGGTCTCAAGAGCTCTCAAGATATTGGTCCGTTCCAGTTCTTCGAGGTCCTTGGCTGAAAGAATGGCGTCGCGAAGAGGAGCGGTTCCGTCGGCTGGAAGTCGAACCGACGGCATTTCCGGCAAGGCTCGATCGAGGTTGAGCGTACCGGCCTCTGCCGTAATGACGGCTCGCTCGATGACGTTTTGCAGCTCTCGTACATTCCCAGGCCAATTGTAGGCTTGAAGCCGACGAACATCATCGGCAGTCAGCGGCGCCAGTGTTCGTCCCATCTTCGCGGCGAACCGTTGAGCAAAACGGGTGGCAAGGCGCACCACATCGTTGCCCCGCTCGCATAGCGAGGGCAGCCGAATCGGAAATACATTCAGCCGATAGTAAAGGTCCTCTCGGAACGTGCCCTGCTTGACCGTCACGGCGAGGTCTCGATTGGTCGCGGCAAGTACTCGCACATTCACTTTCCTGGTTTTCGAACTGCCGACCGGATCAAACTCACCTTCTTGCAGCACGCGGAGCAATTTCGTCTGTAATTCAAGCGGCAATTCACCGATTTCGTCGAGAAAGAGGGTGCTTTTGTCGGCCATGGAAAACCGACCTTCGCGCTTCTTGGTCGCACCGGTAAAGGCCCCCGCTTCATGACCGAATAGTTCACTTTCGATGAGTGTCGCGGGGATTGCCGCGCAGTTCACGGTCACTAACGCATGGTCCCGGCGTGTACTGGCCGCATGGATGGCCCGGGCGATTAACTCCTTACCGGTCCCCGTCTCGCCCAGGATCAACACTGTGGCATCGGTCTCAGCCACCTGGTCGACATCGTGCAAGACCTTTTGAAACGCCGGACTCTCGCCGATCAAATCCTCGTCCTGATGAGCCGTCTTCAATTCTTCCTGCAACCGTTTCGTTTCTGCCGTGAGCGACTGAATCTTCTCCTCCGCTTCCACACGATCATGGATATTGCGAAGAATGAGGGTCGTGAATTTGCGCCGATGCAGCTCAAAACGGGACAGTGTCGCTTCCGCAGGGAACGCTTCGCCGTCGGCACGGCGCGCGGCGAGGCCATCGGGAATCCACCGTGACTGTTGTCCCGCCGGACGCCGGTCTAGCTCGACGATCAGTCTCTCCAACCGAACGAAGTCCTCTTCACTCACAAATCGAGACAATTTTTGATTCATCATCGAATCCGCCCGGCAGGAGAACGTCTTCTCCGCTGCCGGATTGACACGAGTAATCCGGAGCTGGTCGTTTAATTCGATGATGGCATCCATGGCGCTCGACAGAAGTCGACCGACTTTTTCTTCCCGCTCACGAAGCTCATCCTCCACTCGCATACGCTGAAGTTCGGCTGCCGCGCGCGCGGCGAAGATCTTAAAGATCGCGTACACTCGTGACGCTTCAGGAATCGGCCGCCGGTCGATCACAGCCATATGGCCGAGAATCCGTCCGTTCGTGTCTTGTAAGGGGACGCCCATATAGCTGGCCGCTCCTACGGCCCTCAGTTCCTCCCTGTGAGGGAAAATATCCAGAATGCGATCGGGAAAGTGCACCAGTTTGGCCGTATCGATCACACGCTCACAGGGGGTTCCGGCAATGTCCATCTCATAGTCCGGGATCCACTGGCCATCCAGCCAGAAGGCGAGCGCCCGCAGACGACGTGTTTCGGGAATATACTCCGTCACCCACGCCCCGTGCGTACCAAGGACCGAGGTAAGGTTCTGGACAAGTGCGGTAAAGAACCCTTGTCCGGTTTCCGTTGCGGTGCCTTCAAGGATGGCGCGCAAGGCGACGTCGGTTTGAAGATTCTGAAGGGGTGTGGAGTGATCAGACGGAGGAGATGTCATGAGGCGAAAGTATGGGGCGCGATGGGCGACAGATGCAAGAGGTATAGACGAGAGAGAGCATTCCCTCAACATCCTACGTGCCTAAATCTGCGTGACGGCCTCCTCCGCGCTTGCGCTGCACTTCCTCCGCATGAGTCTCCGTCGTCGCATGTGCGGATGCCGAATCATCTTCTGCACCGACATGGGATAGGCCTCGTTGAGGAGGGAAAAGGTGGGGGAGGAGTGGTGCAAATCATGCACGACGATGCCAGGATTCTTCACGACGGCTAACAGCAATCCTTCCGTGATGATGCGGTGAATCGCGCGCGTCGAAAACTACTTGCCGGTTGGGGACGCTCTAGCCCCCTGTCGCTCCAGCTCTGCGATGTATGCTCGCTCAGGGTGAGACTGCCGATGCGCAAACAGATCTCAGTGGCATCGGGGATCATGCGATGGGTGAGAGGCGAAGGGTTAGGGATTGAAACGCTGCGCATGGAGGCGAAGGCGAAAGCCCATCTCAGTGGCTGTATCCGAAAGAAGACTTTGGCCAACTATGAGCGGTGACCGGCCTAGGCGTCAGCCTACCTGACAGGCCAAAGAACGACGACGACAGGGAGAGGGTGGAACGAGTGCTCATGACTCGTTTCCCTTGGATGGAGGTGAGTCTTGAGGGTCCGATTCCTGGTTGCATCCGGTTCAATTCGTACACCGAAGGCCAGTTGTCAGCAGGCTTCTACGTATAGACCGGAATCAGAATGTCTATGGATCAATAGTGGCTTGGTAGGACTGTCTATCCCATCGTAGAAATGATAACACGGGGATCATGCCTCTATGGCCCGCTGAGTCGCTCGGCAAACCGAACGGTCGTAAATCGCGCGGAG
>JAHBWR010000145.1 GCA_019636875.1 Nitrospira sp. | reverse complement strand
TGACGGCCCGACTTGTTCCGCGGCAAGTCGACCCTCGACTCCGACCGCTCACCGTCTCCGATGCCGCCCGGTTTGGGCGAGCGATTGAGGGATCTGGGATGCGGTCTCCCGACACTCCGGCTGCATGTTCCTTTCCCTATCATTATGTATGGACCTCGCTGCTTCCCTATTGGTGGATGGAGGTTGATGATACGTTCTTCTTGTTCGCGCACTCGCCGGATGGGTGGTTTATGCCGTTGCCCCCCCTTCGGCCTGGTCCTCTGGATGACGCACTCGAGCAGGCGTTCGCCTTCATGCATCAATGGAACGGGGACTCGCCGGTCACCCGCATTGAGCATGCAATGAATTCACAGCGAGCCCTCTTCACCGCAGAGAGGTATCAATTCCTGAACAACGATGGAGACTATCTCTACTCAGCGTCGGCGCTGGCTGCGCTGGCAGGGGATCCCTACAAATCCCAACGGGCGCTCTGTAATCGTGTGGAACGAGAGCATGGGGTTGAGAGCGAACCCTATCGCCGTGAACACCAACAAGACTGTCTGGATCTGCAACGGCGCTGGGCCGATCAGAAGCGCGGGGGTAACCTTGATGTGATGGGAAGGTTCCTATTGGAGGACGCGGAAGTCGCCCATGCCTGTGTCCTTGAAGAGTACGCATCAATCGGCCTGTCTGGGACGGTGATCAGAGTCGACGAGACCATCGCGGCGTACACCTTCGGCTATTGGTTGACCCCGCACACCTGGTGCATTTTGCTGGAAGTCGCTGATCGATCAATCCCGGGTCTCGCGCAATGGGTGTTTCGTGACACCTGCCGGACGGCCCTCGCGCAAGGAGCGGCCTCTATCAATGCAATGGAAGATGTTGGCCTGCCGGGATTACGCGCGACGAAGTTGGCCTATCGCCCAACTACGATCCTCAATACGTGGACGATCACAAGGATGGCAAGATGACTCAGCTGGAAGAACGTCGGGCATCCACGGCACGACGATACGAATGGTTGACGTTCGTCATGGTGCTGATCACGCTGTTTAGTCTGGGAGTGGGAACCTTCCTGCTAGGGCATGTCGAGCGCAGTATTGTCGCGGCGGTGTGGATCCCGCTCCTGGTCTTGGTCCTCTGGTCGACCGCCCGGTTGCGTGCCGAATATCGACAGGCGCAGCAGGAAAGTGCGTGGGCGCGGGCGGCTGAAGCGGCGTTGTTGCAGAGTCAGGAGCGGAACCGCGCGATCGTGGATACGGCGCTCGATGGCGTCATCACCATTGATGCAGCCGGCATCGTGACCGAGTGGAATGCACAGGCGACGGCGATCTTCGGTTGGACGCGTGACGAGGCGATGGGGAAACCGCTTTCGGAGACCATCATTCCCGAGCGAGATCACGAGGCCCATGCCCAGGGAATTCGGGAGTATCTGCAGTCGGGTCTCGGTCCTGTGTTGAATCGTCGTATCGAGATTTCCGCTCGCCACAAAGAGGGGCACGAGTTTCCGGTCGAGCTCGCGGTATCACCGGCCCGCATCGGCGAGACATATATTTTTAGTGCCTTCGTGCGCGATATCACCGACCGCCGTCGGGATGAACGCCGAGTGGCATCCCAACACGCCGTGACCCGGGTCTTGTCTGAGGCGGTGACACTTGAAGAAGCCGTGCCCAACATTATTCATGCTGTAGGCGAGAGTCTCGAATGGGATGTGGGTGTCTTTTGGCGAGTGGACAAGCCATCGGGAACCTTGCGCTGCCTCCACCAGTGGCAAGCCGCGGGTGTCTGTGCAGACGAGTTTATCGCTGCGAATCCACTTCATGGGTTCAAACCGGGGAAAGGCTTACCCGGTCTGATCTGGGAACGTGGGCAGCCGGTCTGGGTTCGAGATCTGATGAGCGATCCTGCTCTGGTTCGCGCCGAAGCGGCTACCAAGGTCGGCATTCATGGAGCGTTTGGATTCCCCATTCGCATCAGCGGAGAGGTTGATGGGGTCATCGAGTTCTTCAGCCGCCAGGTGCACGAGCCGGACGAGGAGTTGCTCAGTATGA
Organism: Nitrospira sp.; assembly: GCA_019636875.1. GTDB lineage: Bacteria > Nitrospirota > Nitrospiria > Nitrospirales > Nitrospiraceae > Nitrospira_D. Next base: position 4,421 of record JAHBWR010000145.1, on the reverse strand, counting down.
TCGCCGATGTGGCCCTGAGAATCGGGCAATTCGGTGAGCGCACCAGAGCGGAGGAAGCCTTGCGTCAGACAGAGGCACAACTCCGCCAAGCACAGAAGATGGAGGCGGTGGGGCGGCTGGCCGGCGGGGTTGCGCATGATTTTAATAATCTGCTGACGGTCATCCGTGGGTACAGTGAGTTGGTCCTTGGCCGGTTGACACCGGGGGATCCCTCGCGGCGTGAGATGGAAGAGGTAAAAAAAGCGGCCGATCGAGCTACCGGCCTCACGAGCCAACTCCTGGCCTTCAGCCGACGCCAATTCGTGGCTACGAAGATCGTGGATTTGAATGCGATCATCACGAATATGGACGGCATGTTGCGGCGGTTGTTGGGTGAGGATGTCGTCGATCTCTGCCTTGACCTCGATCCGCGATTGGCATCGATCAAAGCTGATCCAGGCCAACTTGAACAGGTGATCATGAATTTAGCCGTAAATGCTCGGGATGCCATGCCCACGGGAGGCCGATTGACGATCGAGACTCGGAATGCCGTCGTCGATAAATCCAGTCAGCATGAAACCATGATGCTCGAGAAGGGATCCTATGTGCTCTTGGCGATCCGGGATACCGGAGAGGGGATGAGCGAAGACACGCAATCGCATTTATTCGAACCGTTCTTTACGACAAAAGAAAAGGGGAAGGGAACCGGGTTGGGACTCTCCACGGTGTACGGAATCGTGAAGCAAAGCGGCGGGACGATCGGCATCGAGAGTAAATTGGGACAGGGAACCGTCTGCAAGATCTTTTTCCCGAAAGTGGATGAGGCCGTCCAAGATGTGCCGGTCGCCAATGGTGCTGTAGGCAGAGCGGTCGGGCGGGAAACTATCTTGGTGGTGGAGGATGATCCATCGGTACGGGGCCTCGTGCAAGAGGCCCTGCGTGTCAGCGGGTATGACGTGTTAGTGGCTCGCCATGGCATTGAGGCGCTGTTGACCGGTGCCAAGCACATGGGCCCTATTCATTTGTTATTGACCGACGTGGCGATGCCCCAGATGAGCGGGCCGGAGGTAGCCGAAAAGCTGGCGGGTGTGCGGCCGGATATCAAAGTCTTGTATATGTCGGGCTACCCGGACCATCCGGTGTTCGAGCAGGGTGGGGTCAAGCGGGACACGGCCTTTCTCCACAAACCGTTCACACCAGCCGTGCTCACCCAGAAAATACGTGAAGTGCTGGATGGGAAGGAACCGGCATAGGGGCACTCCTTGCTTGCCGATCGCTTGATCTTCGCCGTTTATTCCGTTTATTGTGACGGGGTGGCTTCCGACAGGAAGAACGCGATGATGTTCCACATACGCATGAGAAGTTGATGCAAGCGGCCCGCGAAATTGATCTGGCACAGTATCGTATCCTCCATGAGCCGTTTTATGCGGATGTGTCCGGGGAGGTCGGGCTGTTTACCGTTGCCGCCGAACGCCGCTTGCCGGTCATGTTGAAGGGTCCGACCGGTTGTGGGAAGACCCGGTTTGTTCAATACATGGCCTACAAGCTTGGCCGGCCGTTGATCACCGTTGCCTGTCACGAAGATCTCACCGCATCCGATCTGGTTGGACGATACCTGCTCAAGGGACAGGACACCGTGTGGATGGATGGCCCGCTGACGCTGGGTGTGAAGCATGGGGCGATCGTCTATCTTGACGAGGTGGTGGAGGCGCGGAAGGATACCACCGTCATCATACATCCCCTCAGCGACGACCGGCGCGTGTTGCCGATCGAAAAGAAAGGCCAAATCCTGGAGGCCGCCGACGAGTTCATGCTGGTCATCTCCTACAACCCCGGCTATCAAAGTGTGCTGAAAGATTTGAAGCAAAGTACCAAGCAACGGTTCATGGCGATTGAATTCGACTACCCCAGTGCCGACATCGAATCCCGCGTGATCCAACGCGAGGCGGAGGTCGAGCCTGCAGTCGCTGGAAACCTCGTCAAGCTCGGCCACAAAGTTCGCAACCTCAGAAACCATGGGCTGGAAGAGGGAGTGAGCACCAGACTCCTCATCTATGCCGGTACCTTGATCAAGCAGGGTATTCCACCTGAGCGGGCCTGTGATGTCGCCATCGCCCGTCCCATCACAGACGACACGGACATGCAACGCACCATTCAGGAATTGGTCAAGGCCATCTTTTAAGTCCTCACCTTCTGTGAGCATCCCTTCTGGAATTGTGCGAGACGGTAAAGATGGAGTGATGCTGACGGTTCATGTCCAGCCGAACGCGTCGAAGACGGAGTGTGTCGGAGTGCATGGAGATGCGCTCAAGATCAGGTTGGCGGCTCGCCCGGTTGACGGTGCTGCGAACGATGAATTAATCAGATTTGTCGCGGAATGTTGCGCAATTTCTCAGGCAAGGGTGCACATCCAGGCTGGAGCCGAAGCTCGGCGAAAGCGACTCATGGTGGAGGGCATCTCGGCTCAAGTCCTGGTCGCACGATTATGTCCGCACGCGTGAACAGGGAGGAGTAGAGATGAAGCGAATGCAGATTGGCAGTATGGTTGCGGTTGTCCTGATGTTGTCGGCTTGCGCTGGTGCCCGGCCAGTGCTCTACCCCAATGCGCATATGCAATCGGTAGGAAAGGAAGCCGCCGAGCAAGACATTGAAACTTGCAAAGAGTTGGCAGAATCCGCCGGTGCGGAGGAAGGCAGCGGCAAGGCTGGGCGTGTTGCGACAGGCACGGCGGTTGGTGCCGGGGCGGGCGCGGCGAGCGGTGCCCTGGGTGCGGTAATTTCCGGTGCCTCTGCCGGTCTGGGGTCGATGGTTGGGGCAGCCAGCGGGGCTGTCTGGGGCCTCTTAACCGGCCTCTTCCATGCTGTCGCCGGTCCGTCTCAACCCAACCAAGCCTACACGGGTTTCGTCAACCGATGTTTGCAAGAGAAAGGGTATGAAGTGACGGGGTGGCAGTGAAGGGATGGGCTACATACGGAAAGGGTTCCTGTGCTCGCGCATCGCGCACACGGGATACAATTTAGATTGATGTGAGGGGCGGTGCTCGATGCATGCGCGCAGTAGGAACCCCTTCCGTATGTCGCTAGAGGGAGATGCGGAAGGAAGCGAAACGAAAAAGCCCTCGTTGGATGCGTGCAGTGGAAATGACCTCGATGCCCCATATAAGTGTGGAGGAGAGAAGAGAAGATGTGGTCGGACAATACACGCGCAGTTGAGTATCCACCCAGTCCCTCTGTGAGAGCGAAGGAACGAGAAGATGTGTACAATTGAAAAACCCTCGACATTTACTCCAAAGGGTGAGAAGTGAAGAAATACAAGGGAAACACCCTCGGAGACTTCTGTGGTCAATCCATCCTGGCAGCGGCTGATTGTGGGCATGCTGCTTCTCACCGTCACGGCCTGTACTGGCCCACAGCCAGTCTTGCGATCCAATAAACAGCTCCATGTACAGGGTAGGCAGGTCGCTCAGCAGGCGATCGATGCCTGCCAACGAAAAGTTACAAGATCCGGGTTGCGTCCTGGCGTGTATCAGAGTGCCAATGCGGCATTCGGCGCGGTGCTGGGCATGATAGTCGGTGGAGCGACCGGGGCGTCGGCCGGAATGGTTGGTGGACTGCCTGGGATCACCATCGGCGCCGTTGCTGGGAGCGCGCTGGGGTTGGTGATTGGGTCACTCGGAGGCACATTCAAGCCGCTCGAACCGGAACCGCCCTATGCTGAGGCCGTCGAGAGTTGTCTGAAGGAGAAGGGATACGAGGTCAGTGGGTGGGAATGATCATCGATAACAAACTGCATCTAGTACCGAATCCGATCCATGAACAGAAGGCTAGATTCAAGCGTGATTTCTTGGGACGATGGATTCCTTCTCACCAGAATGTGGACTAGCAAATCAATCTGCTCCCCGACCCTCAGTATCGGTGCTTTCAACACCCCAACATTCTTCCCGCAGGCGCCCTGATCGATCACCTCAATTCTGCCACTGTCATCTTCTACGGTCAGCGTTGTCCGTTCGTGAGCTCGGCCACAGACGAATCTGTTTGTGATGGTCTCGATTTGAATTGCCGTGACGGTGCCGGTCAACCGGATTTCTCGCATCTGATATTGATCTGGATAAGATAAGATCCTACTGATCGGAATCCGTTCCCGAGAAACGAGGGGGATTTTCAAATAAGAACGTGGGAGCTCATCCGATGCTATCACGGAATCAAACCAAATCATTCCGGTGGAGATGAGTGCGACCGTCAGTAGTGCTGAGTAAATCCGAGATTCGGTCACGAGCACCTCGTCTCAAGTCTACCAGAGGCTTGATGGGTTGGAGCCGACTTTTCGGCACGGTGCCGTTGGTTCGACAGCAGGGAACATCCTTCCGTTCTACGACTCAGCGGGCTACATTCAGAAATTCCTATTTCTTACGGTAGGATTTGGCGTTCAGGTGGGAAGGAGAT
>JAHBWR010000144.1 GCA_019636875.1 Nitrospira sp. | reverse complement strand
TAACCGTGAAATATGCTGCCACACTGGCCAACGCAGCCCTGGCATTGATACGCCCACGCGCTGACACCTTTCCACCCAAGGACGCCTTCCGATCCACGGTACTCAGGATGGCATTTCGGAGTTGAGATACCGTGAGGTTAGGGTTAACCGAGAGTAACAAGCCGGCGAGTCCTGCTACATGCGGTGTTGCCATTGAGGTGCCCTGAAGAAACTGGTAGTCCGTCGTTCCCGATGGTGGTCCGGCGATGCAGGCGACACGGATATCGTCTAAGTACACACCATCGAAGGCTTGACGGTCATCTGATAGAAAACGAAAGCGAAACTGTAATCTCGTCATTCCATCAGCGATGTCCCCCCAGGTGAACGAAACAAATTGGGCGTTGCTATCTCCTGTGATCAGGCGAAGGGGCTCCCAAGTCGTTCCGCTGTTTCTAGATGTTTCTAGCAATACACCGTCGATATCCTGTTCGGTTTGTAGACGGACCTGACTGTCAAGTCGGCATCCTCGGTGTCTTTCGGTCGTGAACACCGGTCCGACGGCGAATGAATCGGTACTGTCTCGATAGTTTCCATCTGGGCTGTCGGTCAGGCTGTTCGGCTGGCTGGACGATGCGGAGTTGGTGATTCCCCAGGTAGAGTTGGTTCCTCCAAAGACATACCCGAGTCCGGCTGGGTTGGAATCAAAGTTATGGAAGAGCACATTCGTGACATTCGAAGTTGGTTTCGTGCTGATGATTCTCACTCCTGGTGCAGCGACTTGGACGGTTGTAGCTCCGAAATTCGAGAAGCTCGCCATTTGATCATTCTGGTCTGTGGCCGCCACCGCGATCACGTTTGCCAGTGCAGCCTTCTGTTCTCCATCACACGTCGAAGGGGCGCTGAAATTCGCTGGAAAGCTTGATACGTTATCGTTGTCCGATCCATCATTTCCTGCCGCTGCAATGAACAGCACGCCTGCTGTGTTGGCGGCACCCACCGCATCATAGAGGGCCAGGCTGCAATCAGGTCCGGCAAAGCTGGCGTTGATTACCCGGGCGCGATTGGCGACGGCATAGTGGATCGCACTGATAATGGCGGAGGTGGATAGGGATCGATTTACTCCCCCAGCTTTCAGGGCCATAAGCTTCGCAGTCCACATCACTCCTGTGACACCAGTTCCATTATTTCCAGCTCCAGCGATGATTCCTGCCACATGCGTGCCATGCCCCGGGTTCCCTCCGGGATTGAGATCCAAGGGGTCCATCGGGTCACTGTCATTTGCGCCAAAATCCCATCCATGCACATCGTCTACGAATCCATTTCCATCGTCATCGATGCCGTTTCCGGCGATTTCTCCGGGGTTCGTCCAGATATTCGGAGCGAGATCAGGATGGTCATAGGCTATCCCTGAATCAATGACCGCGACAATGACATCAGGGCTTCCCGTACTGATATCCCATGCTTCAGGCGCATCGATATCGGCATCTGTCTTTCCCGCCGTTCCATTCATGGTTTGACCGATGTTATGGAGTCCCCACAAGGAGTCGAACTGCGTGTCATTAGGGATGATTTGGAGCCAATAGAGGTAGTTCGGCTCGGCATACTCGACAGCGGGATCCCTTCGATACTTCAAGACTGCTTCGTCGACTGACAAGGCACCATCCAATTTGTACTGGTGAATCACCGTCGCGTTCACAGACATCGCCCTGACTTCTTTGGCACCCATATCTGTGCTGAGTGATGCAATTGCTGAACGCGATGCCTCGTCCTTGAACTTGACCAGCACTTCTCCTGGGACGTAATGGGCTGGGTGGCCCGCCTGTTGTGATAGCGCTGTCATTTCTCGATGGAACTGCTTTTGTTCCGCATGCGCCAGGGAAACTCCCAGTAGGAGACCCGACAGTACGATCGCGATGGTGGTTATCTTGAAAATGCTTCTGCCAAAACGGACGGCATTTCTCATCACACTACTTCTGTATCTCATATCGATGATTAGGCTCTGCATACTCGATCTCTTGATATGACGTGAGTTGAGTGATTGCTGATTCAACGGAGCGATCATCCATGACTCTGACGTGATACAGGCGTCCAAATTGAATTTCAGAGAGGATGTCAATCCGGTTATGCGTCAGGATAAATTCAATTCTCTCTCGTGAAATCCCGTTCTTGAATTTGACGAGCAATTCATGCGGGATGAATCGTGGAACGGAGGATTTCTCGGGGTGTTCAACGGCGGATGTCGGTGTCGCATTCCGGTTCATTGCCTCACAGGATGCGGAGGACCATAGAACCAATGCACACAGCATGATTGGGCCAAGTCGAATCGCTTGGTCAGGTAAATGGAGCAAAGACCTCATCGTGTCCTCCCTAACCCAGGGGCCATCAATCTGCGGATAGGTGACAAAGCCCAATTCATGTTTAAGCCGAGCAGCTCTTCCGCTGATCACTCTTTCTTGCTGGAGGGCCGCTCTACTTTCTGATGCACCCATCTGGCAGGAGTAGGAGCGGTCGAGACGAAGGATTGGCCAAAGCCCAACACGAAGTGAGCGTCCGCAAGCTGCAATTCCCAGAGCGCAAAGTCGCCAAACCCAAACATCATCTCGGATTGAGGGAATCGTTTGAGATAGCGCCGTTTGACCTCGTCATAGGTCGGTGCATCAGGAGAAAGTATTGCAGCTTCACCCTGTAGATTCAGGCGTCGCAGTGCAAGCGGATTTTTTTCCGGCCCATCCGGTTCCGCGATAAACAATGCAACCTGGGGATTCTCGAGGAGATGTTGCGTATGGAGCGCCAACCGGCTGAGATGCAAGTAGGCCCTGGTCCAATCCGACCCAAATACATAAGGCACATGCGATCCAAACGGCCGTTCATTTCGTAGCGTCAACAGGACTGCCGTTCGCACATCTCCTGCCAATGCGGTCCACGCGTGATGAACATCCTGACTCGTGAGGGCTGTGGCCATCGTCGTTTGCTCCAGATTGGCAGGATCTCCACGCTCAGTCACAAATGCATCGACAACATACCATCCGGTTGAGGCAATCGCCACATGACAAAAATCCAAATCATCTGCACCTCTTGACTCACTCGGACATGAAGCCTATCGTACATGAGTGGGAGGAGTTAACGCCCCGAGGGAATATGGTTCATAAGGGGATCGAGCGTGAGGATGGTGTGCAGGACCAGCTTGTACTGGGAAGCCTAAAGTCCTCCCGAGATCTCCGCCGTACCTAATCGTCCTCGGTTAGGTGCGTGCTCCTCCCACCTTAACATCCAGCGTGGTTGTATCTACTCCCCGATTTCAGGACCTGCCCACTGATTCTAATCAAGCCATCGTCGTCCTCTACGTGGCCAGGCATGCCTACGCCCGCCTGCTATACTTTGGTTCATTGATGCATCATCTCGCCACTGTGGCGATACGACAATATGAAATTCCTCGAGTTGAGCATCATTGCTGGGCTTCTTCTATCACCGATTGTCGGCTCAGCGGAGCTGTATAAATGGACAGATCAACAGGGGCATCTCCATATTACTGACGCACCACCTTCGGAGTTGCAGAAAAAACCAGATTCCTCATTCAATCCCAATGCTCGTTCCGTTCAGCCGATGAAGGCTACTCGGAGTCCATCAGCACCGGAGCACTCTCGATCCGAGGTTCGTCCGCTACCGGAACAATCGGCGTTATCTTCACCGACGAAAGCTGAAGCCGCTCAACCGAGCCTGGAGGGGCTCAGTCCCAATCTCGCAATACTCACAAGTGCTTGGCAAACATTCGATGATTCCCAAGTGATTGCCAAAGTGCCGGTCGAACGCTGGAAGGATGAGCGAGGTCTCGAGCATTTCGTGGACGTGCTTCCCACAGGGAAAGGCTCAGCCGGTGTTGACGCAACGCCCATCAAGCGGCGAATCACGACGCCATAACAGCTGCGAGGGACAGAGGACTTTGCAAGCCTCGTGCGAATTGTCAGGCGGTCGTTTGCTCCTCGGAATAAAGAATCGTATGTGAATCGTGGGGATCCTTCAATGAGCCGGCTGAAAATCCTGTCACTAGCGGTCATGCTCCTGCTGAGTCCGTCGATCCGGCAGGCGCAGGCTAGCCAGCCACATGTTCCTACGGCGTTCTCAGAGGATGGGCGTTTCCTGTTGATCCAGATGGACGACCTAGTTCTGTGGGATCTTGAATCCAAGGCGCTCGTCGCCAAGATGCCGCTCGCCTCCTGTCACCAGGTCGCTCTCCTGAAACAAGATGGTTGGGTGCTGTGCGTGAAGCACGACGTCGTCATTTATGATTGGAAGAATCAAGCATCCATAGCGACGGTTCCACAGGAATCACGTCAGCCCTACACCTTGCTTGCCTATTCGAATCAGACTGATCGGATGGTACTCCGTCACGGGAGCGAGGCGGTGTCGGTTTGGCAAATCGGGAAGAAGTTGATCCCGCTGAAGCATATTCCGTTGGATATCAAGGCAGAGACCCAGTCCGTGGTTGCGTCGTCTGACGCGACGCTGCTGGCTGTTGCCCAGGGAGGCGCGATTCGCGTGCATGACCTCATGGGCACGACGATTCGTGACATGAGCATCAAAGGTGGGAAACCGCTCGATCTCCTGTTCGCGCCGGATAGGTCGGTGTTGGCTGCCAGCGTTGGAAACATGGTCCTGCTCATCGATCCGGTAGACGTATCGATTCGGGGACGAGCCACAGTGACGACTGCTGGAGGGGGAAGTGGACCACTCACTCTTTACCGCTTTTCGCCCGATAGCCGCCGACTGGTGGCAGGTCATGGTACGAAGAGTTATGTGTTGTTCGACTCTGACACGGGCGAGTTGGTGTCCTCGACCAACCTCACTAATCCCAATCAAGGGCGAGACGAGCCGCCCTCGATGAATCTTGCCCCTGTCGATGTTTCGAGCGATGGGGACTATCTGGTCGGACAGTCTGCACAGCTCGGCACGATACAAATCTGGGACCTGCGCACCGGCGCCATGTTATCGGATCTCTGTGGCCACGATTGCCGAAATGGGGATCCGCGCATCTCGTTGTTGAAGTGGTCGCCGACCGGATCGAAGATTATGCTTGGGCTCACGGGCGGCCTGAACCCGGATGTGGATGGCCATATCTCACTATGGGATGTGGAGACCCGCTCACCGGAGCTAGTATTGGATCCTGCTCAGTCTCAGGCCAAGGTGTTGGCCAAGCGCCCCACACTGCCGGTCACTGATGCTGCGTCGTCCGCAAAGCTTCTCGCGCCAGCAGCTCCCGGAACCGGTCCGGCATTTGTACACGCGCGAGCGGTACGCGCATTGGTCACTTCTCCTAGCGCTAATTTGCTTGTCACGAGTAGTGATGACAGCTTGCTCAAAATTTGGGAGCCCGGACAGGGAATGCTGCTGCGCCAGCTGGTCTTGTCTGCGCCGGCAAGCGCGTTGGCGTTCAGCGCCGACGGTGCGATTCTGGCCGCAGGGACGATCCAAGGAGAGATACGGCTTTGGGACACGCAGAGCTGGAAGGAGTTTCCGTCCTATGCGAGCGGCCAGGGACAGATCAACGCCCTCCAGTTTCTCACCGGCAACCGATTTCTCGTCATTGCCGGCAAGCAACCGAATGTCCTCGTGGTGGATGTGGTCACCAAAGCAGTTATCAAGGAGCTGGTTCATGCCGGCTACTCCCTGACCTGTGATCCGAAAGGTTGTCTCAGGAAGCGGGCGCCTCAAGGGGACATCGTGGAGACTCTGAGCTTGCTGGACGGAAGCCGGTACCTACTCACGACATCCCGAACCGGCCGTGTTGTTTGGGATATCTCGACATGGAACCCGGTGGAGGAGCCGGTCGGACTGCCTACGGTCTGGTCCGGACTCGGGTGGAACCGTCCGTTTGTTGCGACGACGATGCGGGCTCGCGAACCCAATACGTTGACGCTTGCGCTATGGGATACTGCTCGGAGCACAGTTATGGCCAGGTTGGACACTTTTACAAAACGGGATGCCGAAGTCCTTGAAAAAGGACCAACGGTCGCATTGGGGGCCTCGATAGCTGTTGACCCATTGCATCGGTGGGTGGCCACTCGGGTTGGAGAACGACTTGCCGTGTGGGACCTTAAAGCTCAGGTCAAGCGAAAAACCTTCCACATGAAAACTCCCTATCATCTGCACTGGACGAGTGACGGGAGCTATTTGATTGTCGGCACGCTCGACCGGAAAGTGCTTGTCTGGTCCGCAGAGACGATGGAGCCTGCGCATTACTTGCGGGATCCCTCCGTGATCCACTAAGGCGCCTCGTTGCACGCCTAGGTCTTTCTTTATTCTACCTACTCGCCATTCGGTCCCATTGTTTCCTGGAAAGTTTTATGGTACCAAACACTCAACGATTGCTTGATGAGAGGGTGAATGGGAAAAAGGAAAGACTCCGCATCAGTATCTGATTCGAAATCTTCCGCTCCTCGAACCAATCCTGAACCAGCCGCAAAGAAGCCAGCCGCCGCGAAAGCAGCCGAGCGGGTCACTGCGGTTGAGATGGGAGCACGTCAGCGGGAAATTTCTGTCTCCGAA
>JAHBWR010000143.1 GCA_019636875.1 Nitrospira sp. | reverse complement strand
TTGTAGTTCGGCATATTGTACGATACGAGTTGCGGGTGCATAGTGACGAATGAGGATGGTCGCAGATCCTCAGCACTTGCTCCCCCTTCCTCAGGGTCTTGGTCGACATTGAGTGCCACAATCTTCGGCATCAACGCGTCACCACGATCATCGCCAAGCGTCTGTGGAAGACGATTCGCCAGCACGATCTTGAGGCAATCTCCCGCGTTTGCCCGCAATACCAACGGCTCGATCGGTGACGATACGTTGGGATCATTCAACCGACGGATGTACTCCTCTTTCAGGCTTGCTCGACGACTCTCGAGATCCGCATCGGCCAGGGGTGTCGCGCCGACTGGAAGCCGATCGAGAAGCACATAGGTCAACGCATTCGGGTCGAAAAGTTTCCCGTTGCGATCATAGGGCAGGTCGACACCCAACCAGTCTCGCACACTCACGGCATCGATGTAGAACGTGACTTCAGACGTGCGGCCTTCATGGCTGGCCGTAGGCTGCGGACAGGTACCGTCCAAATATCCCTGCCTCGCTGCTAAGTCGATTTGTCCCGAAACACCTTCTTGTAACGGTCGCAACCGATCTCCAATAGGCTGATACCACGGTTGCTTCTTTTGTTGAGCCTTCGAGAGCCCTGCATAGTGCTTGGGCTCTATGTTTTTGTCTTTGCCTTGCGGGTCAGCCGCATCGACACCGTTATAGGCACGGATCAGTCCCCATGCTCCATTCCAAAGATCATCTACCGAACCGAACTCGTACAGATAGTCAGCGACGGGTGCGCCACGGAACACGTTTGCCAGCGGAAGCTTGAGCTCGAAGTGTTCAGAGATGCCGATCTCCTGAGCCGCTACCAAGGGACTCTTAGGATTCGCAATTTCGCGAGGCCATCGCATGCCGTGGATGTTCAGCATGTGTTGTACCTCTTGGGCTCCTTGAATCACACGCAACTGCGTCAGCTCTCCTTCATACCCCTCAAATATTTCTGACGCGGGATCTCCGTGTATTTGTGAGTCAAACGCAAATGCCAGGTCGCCACAGACTCCTGCCTGTTCGGGGCGACAATCTCCCGGCGTCTTCTGTCGCGTGATGCTGCCATCCGTATCACGCAACCCGATACGCAGCGGAAGCGGTTCGTGGCGATAGTTCACGAGGTAAGGATTGTGATGATCCTTCGAAATCGCCTCCGGTAAGGATGGGGGGTCGACCGGCTGTCCATGTTCTTTCCAGTAGTCTTCAGCATGTTGCTTGAGTTTCTTCACCGTCTGTTTATCAATCTTGGCTGCCTGTGCTTTCTCGACCAAATGTTGCATGCCATGAGATTTCCCCTCTCCGAGATTCTCGCGATGCTGACGGTTCGGATCATACAAGAGAGCAAAGTCCGCAATCGCCAGGGCAAACTCGCGATGATCCGGATGCAAGCTTTGATGTTCAGCACCCACAATCATTGCCTGAGTCCCCACTCCATCGTCGAGCGGATCGCCATTGGGCTTGAGCCATTTAGATCCTGACGGCTCAATCAGCAGAGCACTATAGAATCCGTGTTGCTGAATTGAGGATGGTCCGAAATGGTCGTGGGTGAAGACCGTACGGATCGTTCGATCACGGCAGGCTTGTGGCGCTTGGGAGGGCCTTCCACGAACGCCGCCACTCGCTTCACAGGTCTTAAAGTCTTCCATCAGTGGGTCGGCGAACCACCGCTGGATCGTGGTCTGATAGTCCTGTGCGCCAGGAAGATGCAGCTTAATCGAGTGTCCCTGCGTATCGACTGCCTGCCCGCCCGGTTTGTGCGACGCTTCGATCCGTTCTCGAATTGCCCCCTGAGCGAAGGTACCATCTTCATAATTCCAACCATTGCCGGATCCATCGGAAGACATGACGTCGAACTTCACGAGGTGGATGTGCTGCCCAATCGTGTCGGTGGGCGTCGCAACTTGAAAATCGTCCAGATGGAGTTCATGATTCGACCGGTTGGTGTGTTCATAGAGAATACATTCTCCCGAGTTGGCTCGAAAGAAAAATGGCTTCGCCTGCTTCGCCTTCGCTCTAGCTTTTCCATTTCCTCCCACATACTGAGACACATCACGATCTAAGACGTTGATGCGCCCCTGCGGATCATGCCACTCGTCATGATTGACGACCATATCAACGTCGATCGCGGACACCTCATATTTCCGATAGAGAAGGTCCCCTTTGTCATCGACCTGGCCTGCCAGTTTGGCAACCTTGGCATCGCATGGGTCCGCAAAGGGAGCCCCCTGCTGCGGCGCCCGTCCGTTCACGCCATAGACGGCCGGGGTGCCATCCGGTTGAACGCTGGGATGACCGGTTGGTTTGGCATGAAAGGCCATCGCCGCCTGTTCAGACGCAGTTCCATCCTTCGGCAAGATTTCGATCTTCGCAGATTCCAGCTTGACGGTCATGTCGCCAGTCGATAAGGCCCGGTGCAGGACCTCTTTTCCAAGTTCCACCTTCCCTCGGTCTTCCTCCAATTTCTGGATCTGTGCGTGGGTCAGGTGAGAGACCGACCTTGTTCCACCGGTAATCACGTGCCGCGGCAATCCCCCATCTCGAACCATGTCCATTGGTGGTTGTGGCGCACGGTGTCCAACTTTCCCGGGAATGAAGAACGGAAATCCTGGATTCTCGTCCGGACCATAACCGGGTGCCGGTGGCATGGCTTGCCCTGGTAATGGAATGACAGCAGGGATCGGTGTGCCGCTGTTCACATCCGTCACACCCGTCTTTGGATCAGTCCCCCGCCCCAATTCCCCGTCCGGCAATCGACGCGACCCGTCTTCAAAGACATCATGCACACGCCACAACTCCCACATGCCCTGCGCAAAGTGCGGATAGAGGTGGCAGTGAAAGATCGAATCGCCTGGCGTCTTATTGCGGTTGCCGCTGCCTCCGTAGAAAATCGGGTACACAAACCCTTGCTGCGGTGCGATGGTCTGCGAGTCGAGATAGGTACCCGTGCTGGCTTGCTGCGCGAGCCATTGATGAGCATGCAGATGGAATACATGCGTCTCTTTCGGCCCGGCATGCAAATTTCTGAACTCCACTCGATCGTTCAGATAGGAGTGATGAACGTTCGACGGATCATCAGCAAACTCGTGCAACAACGCCGGATCTCCGTTCGCCCACGACTCTAGAAAGAACTCTTCATACGCACATTCGACGCAATCTTTAGCCGGACCGATGCCCTTACGATTGGCAAGCAGGATCGATCCCATTCCACTGGCGCCATAATTGATTCCAAACCCATCTCTCACACCGGCCAATGTGAAGGACTGCTCAAGCTCAGTAAATTCATCACGATAGAATGTCTTCAACTCATCATGGAACACGGCTGTAAACTCTCTGAATGCTGGTGATTCGGTAGATTTATGGTCGACGATGATCGCGTTCAAATCTCCATGCACAAGATCAAAGTCTTGTGGCCCACGCTGCTTGAGCATGTTCAGAATCGGAGCTCCTTTATCCACAGCTTCGTAGTTCAACAACGCCGTCCCTTGGCGCTGCGCTCTGACCTCCGCATACTCCTCTCTCGTTGTTTGACTCCGATACCACTGGCTTCCTTTCGGCTCAACATGCAACGCCCCAAACAGACCATGGACCAAACTGCCGCCATCGCCCTCCCCACCGGCGGGAGCCGCGTTGCTGAAAAACAAGTGCGTGGCTGTCGTCTTTGACGGAGCAATGTCCCATGTGTAGGTGATAGAGCGACCAGGAGCGATGCCGGCAATCCCAGTCGTTGTTGGATCGAACGTGTTCCCTGCCGGGGTGAGCCCCGACACGGTGATCGACGCACAGCGCGTACGCGGCCAATCGTTCCTCCGGTCAGCAGGATTGGGCGGATGGCCACTTGCTTGATCCGAACCACAGCCCTCCGAAGCCGCTTCTCCTGTTACGGATGGACCTGGCTCTTCCTCTTCAACTTCCCCTGGTCGCGGTGGCAACTCTTTTAGGTTCAAGTTTGTATAGGGCGGGTCCCACGTCTTTGAGCTGAGATCTGGCTGCTCGGGCGAGAGCATATTCGTGAAATGGACCACCAACCGATCACCGGGAGCCACTCGCAAGACCAGTGGACGTGGACGTTTTCCATCCCGCAGCTGGACCTCTCCCGGTTTCGATCGATCGTCCATCGGACTTCCGTCACGGTTGACCACATCGCGTTTCAGAGCGTAGATCATGCCGTAAGGATTCATTGACCCGAATCGGTTGTACACGAGCCGCTGATCCAGCGCGACGACCTCTGCGTGAATGGTACGCGGCGTGGAACTGGGGTGGAGATGTGCACAACTGGTTACTCCCACTAAGGCTGCGATACCCAATGCGACCCCACCCATCGTGGCTCGACTCTGTGACGGTCCCGTGCGTTCGCCGTTTTTCATGTTCCAGAGATTCATGTCTCTTCCTCCACGTGCAATTGTTGCGTCACATCGTTCTAACTAAGCACAATACAGTCAAGTAACAGGGCTGAGGGACGGGCATCTCCGCCAGGCCGTGGGAGTGGAATCGAAGTGGAGATCCCATTCGCGACAATCCATCGGAGCGTTCCACAGAATGTTTTTGTGGGGCGCCACGAAAATGCTTCCCAATTGGTGTACCACCGCCCCTGACGTTCTAAGTCAAGCGACTGCGCCAAGTAGACCTTGTAGACCGGTTCATCCACCGTCGAGCCTTCGTAGGCGGCAAACATTGCGAAGTCGTTCGCGGGAGACCAATCAAACCGCGCGAAGGCCCAGTGAAACCACAAGGCCTGTCCGACGTCGACCGTAACGTTCCGGCATTCTAGGATGGCCCCGTCGACCGCCAGCGTGGTCTGCCCGCTCACATCCGGCGTGAACGTGTACTGCGAGAGCGCGGCAGGTTTAGGATCTCCCGGATTGAGGTCTCGCGCACCGTCTCCATCTATACGGCGAGGATCATCCAATACGGCAAAATATTGTCCACCGACAGGATGAAAGACATACGTTCCTCTAAACGCATCAAATGTTTTTGCTACAGCACAGAGCCCCTCCGTCCTGAATCCGCGCAGATCTCCACTTTCGAATTCCCAATTGTCCATCAAATGTGGCATGACGGTCACACCCTCCTCGTTGAGTATGTTCCTCTATATATGATGCTTGGGATTTCCTTGCAAGGTCAGTTCCAGGATAAAATAGATCTGTTAGCCGTGATAAACGACACCCTAATGCCACACCTGCAGGTTTAAGTCCTGATCTAGGGCAGGCGATTCTAGAAGGGCCAACTGTTACTTGGTCGCTGCATCATCTCTTTTGGGATGATGTATCTTCTTAGATACTAGGGTGGATCGAAATAGATACAGCCAGGCGCAATCCTCAGTCTGATGAGTCTTCAGAATGGCATCCAACAGGTTGATCAGCTGATGGTTCCAGCATCGCTCGTCGACCCCAGTCGGCTACCGCTCGGCCAGCGCGGCCTAGATGCCGAGATGGTTATCGACGTCGACAGGAGCCGACTGACGAAGCCCTCCACCACTAGCCGCTCCGACTTCCCCCAGCCCAGCTGCATGGTAACCCCGTCGACTAACTATGGTTGAATGCATTACTGAATGTGACCGCGCACAAAGTCTTCCAGGTAGCTCCGCAGATTTTGCGACTCGACTCCTGGCCCTATATTCTGCTCGTTCATGGCGGTCCCTCCTCTCTTCGCCGACCTCCGCCCGCTTGGTTTGGGCACCCGAAAAGCTGCCACTGTTCTTTTCCTATTTCCACACCTGCCGTTCATACCTCATGATACTATTCGGACTTACATGGTAGGGGACTTGCGGCGTCGACTTGAAGATGGCATTGGAAACAGCTTCCTCGATTCTCTTTTCCAGGGCACCACCTTAGACTTTTGACTCAACCATTTATATCGACAAGTGCTGACTGTCAGAGTACACAGTGTCCGCAGCTGATTCGTGCCACCGAGCCCGTGGCCATCACTACGACCTCAAACCGTTATTCTTAACTGGAACCCATGCAGCCGCGAAAAACAATACCTGACTCCCTCGCATTGCTAATATCTACATGGATATTGACGGCAAGCGCCATACTCGTCGTTCTTGCGTTATATCGCACTGAAGATAAGCCCGATCTCGTATCGTTTCTACAACATTTCGACGGCAAGCTGCTTATTGCCGGTGTGATAAGCCTCCTCTGCAGCACTATCATGGCCATCCGCTTTTGGCTCAACCTTCAAAGAAATAACCTGCAACCTCGGCACCTAGTACTCACGTGGAATATCCTCCCTTTGATTCTTATCATCACCCTCTTGGAGATCTTTCTCCGTTTATGTTCCACCGACACGCCCACAGGAACTATACTATGGGGAAAACATCTAGCCCCCCACAGTCTCGGTGGCCTTGCACACGACTCCAACTTGGAGCCGCTTCTTTTGTATGATGACAGCCTGGGATGGATTGTGCAGCCACACACGAGCACGAGTGATGAGATATATGTGTCGGGCGAGAAAGGAATACGAATCTCAAAAAGTGGCAATCGATTCAGTACAAAGAATACTACCTGTCGCATCGCCCTGGTGGGGGATTCACATACATTTGGACTCGAGCTCAAGTTTGAAGAAAC
>JAHBWR010000142.1 GCA_019636875.1 Nitrospira sp. | reverse complement strand
GTTCCTATCCCTATGCTGGCCTTGCTCTGCAAACCTATCATCGAGACACGGAGCAAGACATACGTGACCTGATCAGCTGGGCTCGCACACGGTCAGTACCGATTACGATTCGACTGGTGAAGGGCGCCTACTGGGATTCGGACACCGTACGGTATCGGCAGGCTGGCTGGCCATCTCCCCTTTTTGAGCTGAAGGCTGAGACTGATCAGAATTATGAACGGCTGATTCCGTTGCTCTTTGCCCATTCCAATCTCATCCGTCCCGCATTCGGCACACACAATCTCCGCACATTAGCAGCGATAGAAGCTCATGCGAAGTCGATGGAGCTGGCACCCGATGCGCGAGAATACCAGATGATCTTTGGTATGGCCGAGCCGTTTCAACAGGCCATGGTGAAGATGGGTCGAAGAGTACGCTTGTATACACCAGTAGGACGATTACTGCCGGGCATGGCCTACCTGGTGCGTCGGTTATTGGAGAATACGTCCAATGAATCGTTTCTAAAAAAAGAGTATGTGGAGTCCCAACCACTGAGTCGACTCCTCGCTCCACCGTCACTCCAACCACATTCTCAGCCATCGACACCGAGCGACAGACGGAGTTTTATAAACGAGCCGCACAGCGATTTCTCTCAGACTGAGAACAGACAGGCTATGCGAACAGCCATTGAGTCAGTCAGCCATCACCTTACCCGCTGGCGGGAAGGTGGGACGGCTGAGATCACGCTGACCGGTCCCTGGATTGAATCGCGCAATCCTTGTCGCCCAAACGAGGTCGTGGCCCACGTGCGAGGCACAGCGGTGTCTGATCTGAGCCCAATCGTCGATCTCGCATTGAAAGAATGGGATAGTTGGCGAGCCACCGCTCCTGAACAGCGAGCCGACATTCTGCGCAAGGCAGCGGGGGCGATGAACCGTCGTCGCTTTGAACTCGCAGCCTGGGAGATCTTTGAAGTCGGCAAGCCTTGGCGCGAAGCGGATGCCGATGTCGCTGAAGCCATCGATTTCCTTCGTTACTATGCCGATGAGATGGACCGTCTGGCTCAGCCACGACGGTTAGGAGACCGCCCCGGCGAACTGAACCAACGCACCTATGGACCTCGTGGCCTCACCGTGGTGATCGCGCCCTGGAACTTTCCCCTCGCCATCCCAGCTGGGATGGTCTCGGCGGCCCTCGTGAGCGGCAATCCTGTCCTCTTCAAACCTTCTGAACGCTCGTCTCACCTCGGAACGCTGCTCACCGACATCTTGCTGGAAGCTGGCGTACCATCCGGTTGCGTGACCTGCCTGCCTGGTGGACCGGAGATCGGACAGGCCCTCGTCGCCCATTCCCAGGTCGTAACTATCGCGTTCACTGGATCAAGGGCAGTGGGGCTTCATATTATAAATGAAGCTTCTCGCGTGAGCCCTGGACAACGCATGGTCAAACGGGTGATCGCCGAAATGGGTGGAAAGAACGCCATCATCGTCGACGATACGGCAGATCTCGATGAAGCGATCACGGGAATCGTCACGTCTTTCTCTGGTTATGCAGGACAGAAATGTTCCGCCTGTTCACGCGTGATCATTCACCGCGCGGTCTATGACCAATTTGTTGGACGGTTGCGGGAAGCCGTGTTGAGCTTGGAGATCGGCGATCCCGTTGACCCGGGTACGAGAGTCGGGCCCGTGATCGACGCTCGGGCTCAATCCAGTATCGAACGGTATATTTCCATAGGTCGAGAGGAAGGTCAGCTTCTCGTGCAATGCCCCGTCTCTTCGGTGGGATATTTTGTCGGACCGACTGTCTTTGTCGATATCCAACCACACCACCGATTGGCTCAGGAGGAAATATTCGGCCCGGTGTTGGCGGTCATGAAAGCGGAGAACTTTGCTGAGGCCATCGACATGGCCAATGGAACCGACTATGCACTGACCGGTGGAGTCTATACGAGGAGCCCCGTCAACCTCGCGATCGCTCGTGAACGGTTCGATGTTGGGAATCTGTACCTCAACCGACCGATCACCGGCGCCTTGGTCGCTCGTCAACCATTCGGAGGGCACCGCTTTTCAGGGGTCGGTGCGAAAGCGGGCGGGGAAGACTATCTGTCGCAGTTCATGGTCGCCAAGGTGACCAGCGAAAACACTCTTCGTCGGGGATTCGAATCCGTTCAATGAAGCCTAGCGCGGCTTCACATCGTGTTCTTCAAGTTCTTCCGTAATTTCCGTCACCACTCCTCGATCATCTTTCACGGCGGCTAATTCCTGCCTCTCGGAGTACTTCACCAGACCGACATCTTTCGCAAACCATGCCGTCATCACGTCACTGCCCGTGATGGTCCGACTGCTGCCGGACAGATGGATCCGCATCTTCATCCGCGCTTCAACTTTAATCGCATTCTGAAACGTCCCGGCCGGGACTGTGATGCTTTCGCGACCAATCACCGTACTCCAGCCCTGCGCATCGACTTTTTCATCCGTTCCGTCCCGATCCATATCGGTGCCGAAATCAAGGCCGGCCCGGTCAAACTGCTGAAAAGAAGAGGGGATCGTGAGGGGAAAGCGAAAAATCTGATAAGGCGTGATCTGTTCTTCCAGCGGTGTGCCGGGTTCCGACCCATAGTACACAATCCCGGCTGCGTCTCGGCGATAGAAACTATCCGACGGCCCGTGATTGCCGGGATTCGTGTCGTGGAACACGGTAACCTTGGCCCCATTGATCGTCTTGGTCCCCGACACCGTCGACACATTTGTAAAGAATTTGAGCTCAACCATTTGGAGCGGCCCTTCGCTGATCTGACCTCGATAACTCCACCGGCTTCCAGGAGTGTCGGGGAAATACTCCTCGGACTTTGCGATCGTGACCGGATCGTCCGCACCGTGGACTTCAGTTGGTGGGTACCCCGCGGCCAGCATGGAGAGTCCCACCGTCAACACCCAACCGAACGCTCGCCCTGTGTTAGCCATCATATATACTCCACGCTGTGAATTTTGACGGTACCATAGGAATCCCGAGAGCGGCAAGCCGACCGGCAATGCTTTGAGTTTTGACGCATGCTTGCCTTGGCCCCCGTCTCACCGCATAATTCCCCAAGTATGGAACCATCGGTACCTCCCAATCTTCCTCACAACGCTCAGCCGCTCCACGGTGCTGATCGTCCAGCCGCACTCATTACCGGAGCCTCCGGTGGGATCGGTCGTGGCATCTGTGAGGGATTCGGGAAGGCCGGGTGGTATGTGGGCGTGCACTACTATCGCGATAAAGCGGCCGCAGAAGAGACCTTACGACAACTACTCACCGGAGGGGGAGCTGGTGATCTCTATGCAGCGGATGTTCGAGAGGCTGAATCCGTTCAGCGCATGGTCGACGCATTCGCCCGCTGCGCATCCGGTGCGCTTACTCTTGTCTGCAATGCAGGACTTGGACAGAGCGACCTGCTCGTGCGTCATTCAGAAGACATCTGGGATAACGTCATCGCCACCAATCTCACAGGAACCTTTTATTGCCTGCGCGCGATCGCTCCTCATCTCATCGATCGCGGAGGTGGTTCCATTATCGTGATTGGATCCCACACGGGGTTTCATGGCGCCAGAGGCCAGAGCGCGTACGCTACCTCGAAAGCCGGACTGATCGGACTCGTCAGAACCGCCGCGTTGGAATGGGGGCCGCAGAATATTCGAGTCAATCTGGTGCTACCGGGATGGCAAAAAACCAACCTAACCGAGGGAATCTTCCCAGAAGGAACAGGATGGCCGGATCATGCTCTGCGGCGATCACCGTCGCTCAACGAGGTGGTTGGAACCATTCTCCGCTTGGCTCACCTGAAAGACGTATCAGGGCAAGTATGGAATTGCGATAGCAGGCATCTGTAGTAAGCGCATATGGCGAATAGCACATGGCATGCACCCGAAACCCCTGACTGACGATGATTCACCTCAGTTCCAAAACCATAGGCTATAAGCTATACGCCACCAGCTCATACCGATGATGAATCACGGCATCTTTATCACTGGCACAGACACAGGCGTCGGCAAGACATTGGTTACTGCGGCACTCGCGCTGCATCTGAAAAAGCGCGGCCATTCTGTCGGTGTGATGAAGCCGATCGAGACGGGAGTGGTTGCTGCTAAGCTGAAGCACTCAGATGCAGGACGACTGCAAGCCATTCTAGACAGTGATGAACCCCTGGGAGCCATCTGCCCATACCGATTTGAACTGCCGGTCGCACCACTGGCGGCGGCCCAAATAAAAAAACAGGCCATTCAGCCAGAGACTATCAGACGAGTCTATCGCCTTCTCGCCGGCCGGTATGACTGCATGGTGGTGGAAGGAGTCGGCGGGGTGCACGTCCCCATCACACAAAGCCATAATGTGATGGACCTCGTGAAGCAGTTACGGCTTCCTGTCGTGATCGTTGGACGTTCTGGGCTAGGCGGGATCAATCACGCGTTACTCACGATCGAAGCGCTGCGACGAAACAAGATCCCCATCGTCGCCCTTGTACTGAATCGTACTGATCCCGTAAGATCAGCCATCGCGCACATACAAGAACGATCGACGGTGGCAATGCTGAGCAAACAAGCCGGTGTGCCCGTGCTCGGCCCCCTCCCCTATGAATCCGGTATGCCAGGCCGCTTCCGGCCAACGGTCGCACGTCTCACTCGATCCAGCGCGATCAAGAAGCTGGCAATGCTGTTGCAGAAATCCGCGCGACAAAGTCGCTGACGGCTCGCCGAATATCGGGAGCTCTCAGAATGGCGGAAATGACGGCTACCCCGTTGGCGCCTGCCCGAACCACGAAATCAACATGGTCGAGCCCGATCCCTCCGATGGCGAAGATCGGCAGCGTCGTCAGCCGACGAACTTCTCGTAGGCCTTCAATACCAACAACCGGATCATGGTCTAACTTCGAACCAGGCGTGAACACAGGGCCAAAGCCGAGATAGTCCGGTTGACCAGTTGTCGCAATCTGGACTTGCTCCGGAGTATGGGTCGAAATCCCGATCAACTTCTCAGGCCCCATCAGCTTTCGCGCATAGTGGAGCGGCAAGTCCCCTTGCCCGAGATGGACGCCATCCGCCTCCACCGCCAGCGCTAAATCGCAACGATCATTGACGATAAACAGCACGCCCAAGTCATGGGCAATCTTCCGCAGCGATAGGGCTTCCTCGTAGGCAGCCTTCATTGAAGCCCCTTTGTTGCGATACTGAAACAGCGTGGCTCCTGCCTCGGCAGACGCCTTCAAAACATCGGAAAGAGAATGGTCGGGACAAACCGACGGATCGAGGATGACATACAGCCCCGAGAGGGCCGGTCTTCGGATGGTCTTGTCTCCTGCATCCTGAGTCATATCCGTTATCGCTTCGACTGTTCCAACGCCTTCTGTTTGACAATCCGAAAATGTGCTTCAAGTTCCTGACGCATCGCCATCGCAACCAGCCAGTCCGGCACCATGGATTTGATTTCGACAACCAGCTCGAAATCGGCGCTGGTCTGGTTCCCTTCTCCGACAGGAGCGAGCTTCCAAACACGATGATACCGCCTGAAGTCTCCCCCGGTAAGGTCAGTCACGAGACCGCCACGCTCCAATGTCCTCGACTCAGTAACCAACCGACGCTCTCCAGGCATGAGCGGATGCTCAATCCGAAGGTCCACGGTGGCCACCCCATCATGGATGGTCAACTCGGCCACGCGCATGCGGACTTCAAAGAGATCCGGCCAATGTTTGTAATCGGACAGCAGCGCTTGAACAACATCCGGCTTTGCAGGAAAGAGCACCTGCGCCGTCGCGCGAACTCCCCCCCCAGATTCTGTCACGACTTCCAACCGGTCCTGGTCAGCTGCGAGGGAATTCACCGGCCCCCACCCCACCATCGATACGAAAACCACAACAAGTATGACCCGACTCGGAGTCGAAGATTCTTCCTTTCGCCTATCCAACAATCGCATCCAATAGCCGTTGGTGAATTTTTCGCACCCGTTCAAGCTGCCCCTTCGCCGGGAACCGTTCGTAGAACCCATCGGCCCGAAATTCCTTGGTCAAGGGCGCCCACGGTTTGACGATCTCGGCGAACGGTTTGTGAGAGCGTTGTTCTTCCCAATCCGCGATGAGTTTGCGATCCACGATGAGATCGTCGAGCACGCGAATCAGCGCCTTGAGCGTGACATCGCGCGTGAACATGTACCGATCGTTCTGTCCCCACACTTCACCCATCACGTCCTTGACACCCTTCAGGTAGTCCCGCACCAGCGCGTAGCACCGGTCGGGTTTCATGCCGAGATGAGTCTCCAGCCATCGTTTGTGAACCGTCACCACCTTCAACAGTTCATTGAACACTTCGGACTGGAGAATCCACTTTTCCTGTTTACTCCGCCCTCCCAGCCGATTGATCTTGTATTGCAACGGCGAGTCCGACTCGCCATACAAGAGATTGACGACCTTGGCGGCGAATTTCTTTTCCGGACTCTCCCACGACACCTTTTCATAGAGATCCACCAGATGCGATCTGTTGATTCTGGTATGGGTCGAGTTGATAATCACGAACATTTCCGTGGCAAAATCCGCGCTCCGTCCATCGAAGAGCAAACAGGGCACCTCAACTTGCGCACTTTGATCCGGATGTTTTTCATGAAAAAAATGGAGTCCCGCGAGGCG
>JAHBWR010000141.1 GCA_019636875.1 Nitrospira sp. | reverse complement strand
TTCCTCCGATTTCATCACATTCCTCCTTATACAGGTGTCTGTGAAATCGGGGGAAGGTCAGTGCCCGATGCAATCCAGAAAATGGCCCTAGCTGAGAGGGGAAAGCATATGGACCCCGTGGAAAAGAATGTGGCTCACACAAGTCCTAAGGAGAAGCCGCTCCACTCTATGAGATTGATTCTGGACTTAGGACATCAACTGAGACAGGTTCACATCGAACGCAACGACCGGCATGGCGATTTGCCAGCGCTCGAGGACTTCTGGATGGAGTTCGCCGATCACGCCGACGGGTTTCCCCGCCACGACGATCTGCCCGGCGCGTCCTTCTAGAAAAGACGGGTGCTGAATGGTTTCGAGGCTGTACTCTTTCCCAAGGTAGTAAAACAACACATCGAGGCACGAATGAATTTCTGAGAAATGTGCTCCGGCATGAGCAATCATGGCCCCCAAGACCGTGTCGGTTCTGGAACCCAACTCATGCGTGGCATCAGGAATCGCCACATCGCCGGCTTCGAAGAGGCGGTGCGGGTAGAAGGCTCGACTCGAGGCCGCCTCCACACGCAACAGAGACGGCAAGATCCATTGCCTGAGACAGGAGAAGCTCAAGGACATGACATTATCGACTTCGACCATGCGCCCCCATTCCGTTTCATCCAGCCGCATTCGACTGGAATAGCTTTCCGGAGAGCCGAGAATGTTGGAAATGATCTCCTGAAACCCCAAGCCCACCATCAATTCCCGTGCTCGGTCCGAAGTTTGTTCGATGTCGGATAAGCCGCCGACGGTAAACTGGGCCGGCATGACCGGAGTGAATTCGGCGTACCCAAGACTCATGGCCACATCTTCAACCACGTCCATCGTATGCATCAGATCTTGTCGATAGAGAGGCAGTTTAACTTTGACGGATCCCTTTCCTGGAGCAACATGGTAACCGTACGTTTTTAGGGCTTGTGCAACAGTTTTCGCGCCCAGCTCTTGTCCAAGGGCTTGTTCAATCGTGTCGATACGAATGGCTTTGGACTTCCCAAGATCCTGGGGCGTTTTCACTCGCTTCCCTAGCGACGTGTCCATCGGATACTGGACTTCGACCGGTTCAATGATCGCCCCGCGGTCGGCAAGATTGGAAGCAAAAATATTCAGAGTCAAGACGACCATACAAAGATCAGTGCCTGTCACCTCAACGAACAGTTGATCGTCCCCGACCTGCACTTCTCCGACTTCCCTGCTATTGATGATCGGTGGGAAAGACAGTGGTTGCCCGGCCGCATCACGGAGTAGAGGGACCCACCCGGCTCCCGAAACGATCGCTCCATACTCCAATCCCTTCGGATGAACCATGAGGATTTCTGCCAGAGTCATGACCGTTTCCATACCCAACGGGGTAAACCGTGCCTCCTCCGGCTTCACCAGCTCGTAGCTCACGGGAAACTTTATCTTGAGTAGCTGATAAATACCGATCGAAACGGTCTTGCGCTTGTGACCGAAGATCTCTGCCAGTTTTTCCTGTGTTTGAATCAGCTGCGCCAATCCTTCGGTCGTGACTCGATATCCTCGGGCCGCACAGGCAGCCACATAGGGGCGAACCTGCTCCATCCCTGGTTTCACAATGATCTGCATCCTGGATTTGGATTTTCCGGATAGAAATGGGTAAGGCGAGAGCTGCCCCTGTTGCTTGATGCGGATTTGTCGTGCGATCCCTTCGCAGCACCACAAATCAGGCCGATTGCTATCTTGCAGCTCGATTCGCAACTCTCCAGTTTCCGGGGTATGCCCCTTCAACTCACCCTTCACGAGCATCAGCAACGTCTCCAGCTCCTCAATGGGTATCGTCCTGTTTTCTGATGACCCACCGTTGAGAAGAGACTCGAAATCGTCTTTGTAAATGGTGATCGTAGGCATGGCGTCTGTTAAAAAGATCCCCTGGTGGTGCGGATCAATTCCAGGTTGTCTGTAAAGAGCTCTCGAATATCATGAATCCCCAGCGCCACCATCGCCATTCGATCCAGCCCAAGTCCCCAGGCAATCACTGGAACGGTGACTCCAAGCGGCAAGGTGACTTCCGGCCGAAAGAGTCCCGCCCCGCCGAGCTCCATCCACCCTAATCGGGGATGACGCACATGCAGTTCGACGGAAGGTTCGGTGAATGGAAAATACGCGGGCAGGAACTTTACCTCTTTCGCTTGCGCGACCTCTCGTGCGAAGAGATTCAGAAGCCCCAGCAACGTTCTAAAGTTGATGTCGTCTCCGAGCACAATACCTTCCACCTGGAAAAAATCTGTTGCGTGGGTGGCATCGACTTGGTCGTAGCGAAAACATCGGGCGATCGAAAAATACTTCCCGGGGATGCTCGGTGAAGCGGCCAACGTTCTGGCTGAGACGGCGGTTCCCTGACTGCGCAAGACCAGTCGCTTGGCGCGCTGAATATCGAACGAATACCCCCAGCCCGTTGATCCCGTCGCGGCCCCGTGCTGATGCACCTGGGCGACATGCGCCAGCACCGACTCATCGATGACAGAAGCATGGGTGGGCTGCTTTACAAAATACACGTCATGGATATCACGTGCTGGATGAAATTGCGGCATGAACAGGGCATCCATATTCCAAAATTCGGTTTCAACCAATGGCCCGCGCATTTCCTGAAACCCCATGCTCACGAGCTTGGTTTTGACCGTGTCCAGAAATTCTCGGTACGGATGCTTTTTCCCCGTCCCAACGCGTGGCGCCCTCAGGCTGATGGTGTACTTTCGAAATCGTTTGTGGCGCCAACTTCCGTCCTTCAAGAGTTCCGGGGTCACTTGCGAGACCTCTTCGGCGACCCCCTGTTTCATCAACCGCGCGGCAGCGACGGCCCCGGATGGAGAGAGCCTGAACGCGCGTGTCACCCGCTCGTCCACTCTGAACGGCTCTTTAGCATTTCCCCGCTTGACGGCGTAGTCCTCGATGACACGTCGGTGCTCGTCCGAAAACTTCGCTAGTTCGCACGAAGAGTCATGCAGCTGCTGCAACAGCAGCCGAATGGCTTCCACCGTCGGACTCGGACGTCCGGTGGTTTCGATGCATCCCCCCTGAACGATCAGCAACACTCCTTCCTTCTTGAGTCGCCCCACGGCTTTGCTGACATCGGAGGGATCGAGTCCATCGTGCGATTGAAGATCGGGGATGGTCAGTCGCTTTCCCGTCCCAGCTGCGTCACGAGCGGCACTCAACACGCGTTCGATGGGAGCTGCGCCCTGGTAGTACTCCTCACCAACTTTCGTCAGTGACACCACCGGCGTCACGGTCTCTGCCTGGATCGTGATCAGGCCTTTGGCCAGCAGCCATTCGACCGCCATGCTGAACTGAGACGGTTCCAACTCGGCGGCCGCCGCCAACTGTTCACTGTCCAAGACCGTTTCCGACTGACGCGCGCCTAAGGTGGTAAGAACTTTTATTTCGAGAGGATGCAGGCTGTCGATGACTGCGGAAGAAATGTCCACCCTGGATAGCCTATCGATTGACCGCTGCGCGAGGCGTCGGTTGAGCAACTGTTTGGGCAGCCGCTCGCATGGCGGCGATCGTGGCCGTATAGTCGCGTTGTGAGAAGATGGCCGATCCTGCGACGAGCGTCGTCGCACCGGCCGCCACGATCTCCCTCGTGTTATCGACCTTCACGCCGCCGTCCACTTCAAGCAGCGCTGTGCTGTTGATCCGATCCAGCTGGGTCCGCGCTTCGACGATTTTCTTGAGGACGGAAGGAATAAATGTTTGCCCACCGAATCCTGGATTCACCGACATGATCAAGACCAAGTCGATGTCGCCCCAGATCTCTTGGAGGGACGAGATCGGCGTAGCGGGGTTGAGCGTCACTCCGGCCTTGACCCCACGTTCTTTGATCGACTGAATCGTCCGATGGAGATGGGGACAGGCTTCAACATGGACCGTGAGATAGTTGGCCCCCGCGTCGGCAAACTCTGGAATGAACGCATCGGCATTGGTGATCATCAAGTGCACGTCCAGAGGTAGCTTGGTAACCTTTCTGAGACTCTCAACAATGGGAGGACCAACCGTCAAATTCGGCACGAAGTGGCCATCCATGACATCCACATGCAAAAGATCGGCACCAGCTTGTTCCACAGCGACAACTTCATCTGCCAATCGGGCAAAGTCAGCTGAGAGAATCGACGGGGCGATGTAGATGGGATGAGACATCACTCTTTCTTCCGTAATCGAACGGCGTAGAATCCATCCATTCCAACACTATTGCACAGAGTGGAAAGCGCCCCTCGGTCAGTCACAAATTGAAGCGCAGTGGGCGGAAGCCAGGGAGCCACAGATTCACGCGTCCATCCGGGAGAGGTTGCACAAAATCTGCACACAACCTCTTCAGTTTCTTCAGTTTCCGTCGAGCACGTACTATAGACCAGCACCCCACCTGGTCGCAAGGTGGGAGCCACTGACTCAAGGATATCCCTTTGAAGTTTCTGATGCCGCGTCAATGATGACTCAGACTTCAGTCCTTTCGCTTCAGGGTGGCGACGCAACACACCCAGCCCGCTGCAGGGCGCATCGACAAGAATCCGGTCGAAGGACGTTGGAATGTCCGGTTGATCGTGATTCCAGGCCAACAGCCTTGTCCATTGGGTAGGTTGTTTCACATCTCCGACCACCGGCACAATGCTCTGTAGCCGAAGCCTGAGACAATTCTCCCGCAACAGATCCAACCGAGAGGCGCTCTGATCAATGGCGATGATCGTCCCGCGATCGCCCAGGAGCTCCGCGAGATGGGTCGCCTTGCCACCCGGAGCCGCACAAGCGTCTAAAATGACATCTCCTGGCAGCGGTTCAAGGATCGGCGGAATAAGCTGTGCGGCTTCATCCTCGACATAAAAATCCCCAGTCCTAAAACCCGGCAACGAGGTGACATCCGGGCCCTTGTCCACTACAACTCCCAGAGGACTTACCGCTGCCGAATGGGCCTCCACTCCAGCCTCTTGCAGCCGTTTCAGGAAATCCTCTCGTGTCAGGTGACAACGATTCACTCGCACAGTCAAACCTGGAACAGTGCTGGTTGCTCGACAGGCCGATTCCGCCTGCTCCATCCCCATTCGATCCAACCAACGCACCGTCAACCACCCAGGGATGCCATACGTAAGGGAAAGCCATTCAGCCGGATGCGTCGACGGATCTGGCAGAGAGGGCGCCGGCATGCGAATCAGATTGCGTAAGACCCCATTCACTACCCCACTCCAGTCACGCCCAAGCTGTTTTGCCGAAGCCTTGGCTAGCTCAACCGCCTGATTCACCGCGGCAGAAGGGGGAATGCGATCCAGGAATAGTATTTGATACGCACCGAGCCGAAGCACCATCTGGACGATGCTGGGAAGCCTGTGAAGGGGCTTGGAAAGAATGGCGCCGAGTCGCCAATCGATCGGTTCCTGACGCCGCAACACTCCGTACACCAACTCCATCACCAGCGCGCGATCGCGAGACTGGGTTATTCGGGATGCTTGCCGCTCGATCAGTTCGTCGAGCGGACGGTCGGCGCGTTGGTTTGCGAGAAGGATACCAAGTGCAAGAGATCGTGGTGATGATACTGACACAGAAATTCAGTAGGCCGTAGTCGTCTGATATCGCCAGAAAGTCGGTGTACTCTCTCTCAGAGGTAATGGGCCCGGATCACGTATCCTGCACACCTAGTTGCGTGCCGGCGACGACCTTATGCCCTGACAGAAACTGGCTGACAGGCATGCGCCTCGAATTTGCTGTCTGAATTTCTCGCAGATCGAGCATGCCTTCGCCGGCAGCGACTAGAATAGACTGCTTGCCTACGGAGACGATCGTTCCCGGCCTCTCGCTCGTGGCCTCGGCAGTCGAGACCGCCTTCCAGATGTTCCAACGTTCTGTACCAGAAAATGTATAGGCTCCCGGCCAGGGCGAAAGCCCTCGCACCCGATTGGCCAGCATCGTGGCCTTCATAGTCCAGTCGATCAGACCATCTTCTTTTTTTAAGAGCGGCGCCATGGTGGCTTGCCCATCGTCTTGTTTCTTCGGCGTCAACGCCCCGGCTTTCAATTGCGCGATCGTCTCGACAAGCAGTCGTCCACCCAACTCCGCGAGACGAGGCGCCAAGGTCCCAGCCGTATCGTCAGGCATGATGGCGAGTTTCTCTTGGAGCAGCACGGCACCGGTATCCATGCCTTCGTCCATCAGCATCGTCGTGATACCAGTCTCAGTTTCGCCGTTGATGACGGCCCATTGGACCGGAGCTGCACCTCGATACTTCGGCAGCAACGATCCATGTACATTTACACAGCCCATCGGAGGAAGTCGAAGAATCGGTGTATGCAGAATACGTCCATAAGCTGCGACGGCGATCAGATCCGGTTTCCAGTCAGAAAGGGCTTGTAGGAATTCAGGCGTACGAATCTTGAGAGGTTGCAATATAGGAATTCCAGCATGCTCCGCAATGAGTTTCACGGGCGGAGCGACGAGCCGCTGGCCCCTGCCCTTTGGCCTATCCGGCTGTGATACAACAGCGACCACTTGATCGGTAGATCGAAGAAGTGCTTCCACTGACGGGACAGCAAACTCTGGTGTCCCCATAAAGATGATGCGCATAGCTTGGCTTTAGCATCGTGGTGAAGAGAAAGCAATCGTGTCGTACCGTAACTTGACTTGATGTCGAACCCTTTGTTAGTCTCCCTC
>JAHBWR010000140.1 GCA_019636875.1 Nitrospira sp. | reverse complement strand
AGAGGGGAAACAAAAAGCAGAATAAACACAAGCGATGCACATGGCAGGAAAACCAACGACTTAGACCCAGCATTCATTTTGTTTGCTGAACGCTTTGGACGCGTGCTTTTTGGTCATGCGTTCGCATTTAAATGATCCTCAAGAATGGGATGACACAGACGGGCGAATCAGGGGTTGCCGAGCAGCTTTAGAATGCGTCTTGCGAGGTGTTCATTGATTTCGGTATGACGAGGAATAGCCTGAGACATCTTCGTGACGGGATTGTGATATCAGTTGTGCTTTCCACCATGACGAACAAGAACGCAACCACTGGCTTCGAGCTCTCGGATGAGGTCTTTGCGTTTCACCGGAGGGTCAGCTCGGCGAGTTTTCGCACTCCAGGAATTTCGCCACTGGTGAGATCACGGTATAGGTCGCGCAGATGGTCTTGCAGATCCTCGAGCGACTCCCCCTGCGTCCAGTAATCGGGGTAGTCTTGCAGGTAGCCAAGCCCCTGACCTTGGGCCTGCCAATAGATAAACTTTATGGATTCCATATGAAGACTATTCTAACAGGAGACTATATGCGTGGAAAGGGGAGAGACGGATCGGGATAGGTCGGCTTGTGAGAAAAAGCGGCTATTCCGAACTGGGGCATGAGAAAGAATGCACGTTTTCCCGTACAAGCAATGTTGACTTCCATTAACACTCGGCGTAGGAATTGGTGCCATCGGTTGGAGAGATGAATCGGTTCTTGGGCATTGATCCAGAGAAGGGGAAGTGTTGATGGAAAGGAACATCTGGCTATCTCTTTCGTCTGCGTTGCTAATCCTTTCTGTTGTTGGTTGCACTCATTCTGAATTAGACTATGTCCGGGGACTTTGCCATACAAACTCTATGGTTGGGGAGCTTCAAGGTTCGAAGGCGGTATTGGAAGCTAAGCGAGAAGATTTAGAAGGTGCTAAAGTCTCGCTAGAAGTTGAGCGGTATGAAAAGCTATCGCAGCAGCTTGAGGATTATCAGGCTGACTGGGAATCTCTCAACAGGGACACTCAACTCGCCTGTAAAGATTGGGCAATATGTCAATATCGTTCAAGACAGGACGGCGGAAATCAGAATTGTGCGGAATCTCGACGAGCCATGGAAGATCGCCAGAAGCAGGCTCGTGGTTTTTTTGAAAGGGTCAGGGCGCTTAAAGCCGAGAAAAATCTTACAGAAATCAAGGAACGAATACAGCCACGTCGTATTTCGGATGAACAAAGGGCCCATTTGCTCGAAATATTGACGCGATCTGCTAAGGGGCCTGTAAGAATCAATGTTTCCTTGGTGGATCAGGAAGCACACTTCTATGGTGGACAACTAAAAGAAATCCTCAAAACCTCGGGCTGGCAAGACGTCCATCTTTCCTACAGTATCCGCACCGGAGTTCCAGTTGGACTTTTTTTGTTGATCCAGGATTGGGACAGACCACCAGCATTTGCAGCAGACTTAAGAAAAGCTCTCGATGCAAATGGGATTCTCTTTATGGCTAAATCAGATTCAAAGATTCCAGGGGATATGTTGGGGGTTCTGGTTGGAATGAAGCCTTAAGAATCACTATCAGTGGTCAATTCCTTTGCCGTGCTTCTCAGGTTGACGAGTATGAAAGGACTTTCTGAAAGCGGAACGGAGTCCGGCTTCAACTGCTGCCGGTCGTGAGATCATCCGGCGGCGGACCTTTGGCTAGTGAATAAGAGGGACAAAATTTTTATCAACACATTCTTGTGCTTTCCACTTGGCGTATTGCGCACACACTAGGCCCAGAGACTCTCAGTCTTAATTCACGAAATTACGTCTATCTCTCCACTCTTTCTTCCATCCAGGTAAGTCTCTATTGTAGCGTCATGACCCATGGTGGAAGATAGTCATTCAATGGCTCGCAGGCTGGCGATCTTTGGAATCAGTGGTCGGAATTGGGCATGGACTTGCCAGGGTTGCCTGCACAAAAGGCTGGGAGGTTTATGGACTTGTGCGTCCGACGAGTGAGGGTGAAGGCGCTATCATTCATGGCCGGATCGTGCGAGGCCACTTCGAAGACTTCGATCGGGTCGTTGAAACAGTCGCCGACAGCCAGGCTGTTTGTTGCCTGATTGGTCCACGGCCTCCTTATACAGATGTGTTCTGTGTGAAGGCGACGACTGCGAT
Organism: Nitrospira sp.; assembly: GCA_019636875.1. Lineage (GTDB taxonomy): Bacteria > Nitrospirota > Nitrospiria > Nitrospirales > Nitrospiraceae > Nitrospira_D. Next base: position 4,643 of record JAHBWR010000140.1, on the reverse strand, counting down.
CATCGCGGCAATGAAGCAAACTGGTTGTACGCGGTTGGTCTGTCAAACTGGTGCGATGATCGGACCTGCGCCAAACCGATCGCACCCGATGGAGTGGATGGCTCGGACATTTGCGAGCTGGCACCCTCAGGCCGTTCGAGTTCGGGAAGAGCAGGAGTGCCTTGTCGAATCGAGTGGGTTGGACTGGACAATCGTCAAACCACCACGATTAACCGATTCGGCACCGCGAGGGCGAGTCCAGGCCGGTCCCTATCTTCGAGTCGGACTCTTATCCAGAATCAGTCGTGCCGATCTTGCAGCGTTCATCCTCGACGAAATACAAACCGGACGATTTGTGAGACAGCGAATCTTTGTGAAGGGCTACCGCTTCACGTGATTCCCAAGCACAAAGGCATGTCGGTGCGCCCCACACCGATGTTCCGATGGGCGTCGGCTGTCAATTTGTCGTGAAAGAGTCGACAAGAATGACTTTCGTCGCTACATTTCGAAATAGACGTTCTGAACATTCCATTGTGATATCTCAACCGACTGAAGGGAGGAGGCGGATGATGATGCCAACCCAGACACCGACAGATGAACAGTTAAAGGAGCAAGCGATCAGGCAAGCGCTTTCAGGCGATACGATCGGCGCGCGAGAAACCATCAGCGGAGTGGTCGATAGGCGATATCTCCGGGATGCCTGGCAAATGATGCTCTTCATCGAATCGGAGCGAGGGAACGTTGAGGCCGTGAAAGATACGATTGTCTCGTGCCCGGATCGTTCGTTGTTGGCAAGTCACTTCTATCTGGAGCTTCCGCAAGTGTTCGTCAAGGCCGGAGATCGGTCCGGGGCCATCGAGATCGCCAAGGCTATGGGAGAGGCCGGCACCCTGCCGCTCATCGGGGTTGCTGCCCATCTCGCGCAGGACGGGGATGTTGCAGGAGTGCGCGAAGCGCTGTCCAATCTTGATGATGAAGACTTGCGAACCATGATTCTACGGAAGGTGAGCAGCCTCCAACCGAAGGCTGAGCAATTCAACCTCCGTGAGCCGAGTGCAGGCCAGGCCTCTCGTTCCGGCTCTCTGGCTGCGTGATCACTTCTACAACGAGTAGTTTTAGTTCCAGCCGCTGCTGATTCCCGGTCGCTCGCGACAGCACTGGATGATGGTCAACGGATGTCCGTTGCCGTGCATGGATCGAGTGCTGCTCGCGTGTCCCGGGTGGCTCGACTTGCCCGTGGCGGCTCGTCTATACTTCGAGCGCGTCGATGTGTGTACCAGTCCATCCTTTTAGTTCAGCTTCCCTGTGGATCCTCTGACTCGACAACTTAAGGAACGGTTCGGGTTTGCGACGTTTCGTCCAGGCCAGGAGGAGGTCATCCGCGCCGTGTTGGCCGGGCGCGATGCCTTGGCCGTCATGCCGACGGGGCAGGGAAAGTCCTTGTGCTACCAACTCCCGGCGACTCTCCTGCCAGGGCTGACTCTGGTGATTTCACCGCTCATCGCGCTGATGCAGGATCAAGTGACGGCCATGCGGCAGCGGAAGATTGCCGCCGCGGCATTTCACTCCGGCCTCACCGCATTGGAGAAGAACCGTGTGATGCAAGACCTCCATCACCGGCGAGTGCAGTTGCTGTATCTGGCACCGGAACGAATGCAGCACGAAGGGTTTCTCCAACTGTTACGCTCACTCTGGGTTTCGCTGCTGGTCGTGGACGAAGCGCACTGCATTTCTCAATGGGGGCATGATTTCAGGCCAGACTTTCTCAAAATAGGTCTCCTTCGCCGGGAACTCACGAGCCCGCCCTGTCTGGCCCTGACGGCCACGGCCACGGCTCGTGTGCAAGGCGATATCTGCCAACGACTGTCGCTTCGAGAACCGTTCCAGCTGGTCGCTGGGTTTCGTCGGGCGAATCTCGCTTTCTCGGTTCATCTTTGCCAGTTTCGTCAAGACAAGCTGGCCATGCTGGGGCGTCTGGTGTGCGATGCGGAAAAGGGGACGATTCTCGTCTATTGTGCCACTCGCCGAGCCGTGGAGGAGGTGGCTGCCTGGTTGGAACAATCTCACACCGCCGTCGGCTACTACCATGCCGGTCTCTCCGATGAGGAACGTCGACTTGTGCATGACAGTTTTCGGCGAGGCGCTCTTCGTATTCTGGTTGCCACAAATGCGTTCGGTATGGGCATCGACAAGCCAGATGTCCGCTTAGTCGTCCATTTCGATGTACCGGGAAGTCTCGAAGCCTACTACCAGGAAGCCGGCCGCGCCGGTCGCGATGGGCGACGTGCCTCCTGTGTCCTGCTGTTTCATGAGCGTGATGTGGCCACGCAGGACTACTTCATCGAACAGGCTTCAAAAGACCACGAGGGCGCTGATCGCGCTGGGCGGATGAAGACGCTCTTGCAAGAAATGCTGGGATACGTCTCGACCTCGACGTGCAGACAACTCGCCGTTCTCGACTACTTCAGTGACGAAGCGGAGCGAGCACCGGGGTCGTGTGGACTGTGTGATCGCTGTGTTGCACCGGTTCGGCATTCAGACCGGATGGTCTCTCAGGAGACGGCCGTCTCTCCCCGAGATGTTTTGGAAACGGTCTCGTGGTGTGGAGGACGGTTCGGCGTGAATCGAATCGTTGACATCCTTCGTGGAAGTCGCTCGAAAGCGTTGCTGGCTTGTGGGGCCGACACCTGTCCGACCTATGGACTCTGCCGTGCACAGACGAAACCGTCGGTGACCGCGTGCGTGAAGGGCCTCATCAACTCAGGGCATCTTCAGGTTGAAGGGACGGAGTATCCCACACTCGATGTGACGCACCGAGGACGAGAAGTTCTACAAGGGATCAGTGAGATGGCGTTGGAACAAGTCGAGGACCAACAGCTAGCCGGGTCCCTGCAGAAGCTGCGTCGCTCAACTGCGGCCTCAGCGAGTATTCCACAGGCTATGCCGACGGATCGGCAGCTGGTTGAACGGCTGAGACAACTTCGTTCGGAATTGGCAGAGGAGGAAGGAGTCGCGCCGTTCCTTATTTTTCATGACAAGACGTTGAAGGCGATCGCTGGTTTCAAGCCAGGGACGACCGCGGCGCTGCTCGAGATCCCAGGCATCGGCGAGATGAAAGCGGAACGGTATGGTCGGCGAGTGTTGGCGGTGGTCAATGGGGAGCGATAGACTGTAGAGAAAATGGACTACTGTCGACCTGTGATCGTTTGAGCGGGTAGGGAGGCAGGGGTTTTCATCCCTACCTCCCCAAGAGACCGGCAACTGAGGGCAGTCTTAGTCTCTCTCGTCCCGATCGTCGTGGTCGTCCTCCCTGTCATCATGGTCACGTATGCTGTCGTCCAGTGGCGTCCCAGCTGTGCCCTGGAAGTAGGTGAGGGCCTTCCGCCAGGCCTGCTTCCCGATCTTCTTTCCCATTTTGCGGGCCTGCAGATCGCCGTCCACAAAATGGATGCCACCGTATCGCCGAGAAATGCCTGCCTCATCGGCCGCATCACTGAATGTTCTCCAGCGCAGGGTCAGATCGGAAGCTGGCACGAGCCCGGGCTCCACGACCGATTGCCCCGCTGAGATCGTGACCGAGTGACCGAAGCGATCGCTACCGGTGAAAAGCTTGAGAACTCGCGCTGCGGAGGCGCTAAAAATGCTATGGCCTGACACGTATTCTGGGAACGGAGGAGTCACGATCGTGGAAGCTTGATACGGTTGCCAATGGGCCCCATCAATCACGCGGGTGCCGAGCCCAGGGCCGGCCCAGGCTCGTATTGGTTGGCCGTCAAACAGAAAGTGAATGGCGCTTACCGGACGGATATAGTCATAGAACCGCTTGAAATGCCACGAGGAGACACTCGCGTCTAATACTGCGTTGGTCATGGCGAAGAACATCTTCGCGTCCTCGTCGAGCGAGTGATGGTCACGTGCGGAGACAAACTCCGCAAAGAGGGCCCAGTGGCCAGGTGGTAATTCGGAGTTGGGGCCATCGGCCCAATATTCTGCGATAACCTTCTGCCGATCCGTGAGGTTGGCGCTGTAGTCCAGCACTTGCTGGGCCTGCTTCATATACTGTGCCGCCTCCTTGGGATAGAAATTTGGATCTTTCGGTGAGAACTGGTCTGGTCGTTTGAGCGCAAAGGGGATTACGTTGGTCCAGTGGGGAGCGATGAACTTTTGGATGACGAACCCACCATGCCCATCACTGACGCTGAGAGGCTGCCAACGGTTCGGATCATTGAGGTGATTCGGGTCGTTCACTGGTAGGTAGTTGGTGTAATCGGAATAGGCCCCTCCACCAAGCTCACCCTTCTGGTTGGAGCCATCCTGGTGGCGATAGTCCAAGACCGCCTGGCACGCCACATTCCCAACCCCCGACGGGGTGCTGAGATCGGTCGAGGTATCCGTGTGGTCGTATCCCAATTGCGTCATCACAGCACTGAACTTTGCCACTTCGGTTGGGAAAAGATCCCCTAGGGCCCGATAGGCTGCGAAACTCATGGCCTTTTTCTTGTTGTGCATGGTGTGTTCAGAGACCGGACGTCTCAAGGTTCCGCCAAGCCGGGTCCCTACTGCGACCCTGTCAAAGGCAGCCCAGGTGTCATACATACAGGTATGGGTGATCGCGAGCATGCGGGCGACTATCGGAGGACCGGGATGCGTGTCGCGGATCGCTT
>JAHBWR010000014.1 GCA_019636875.1 Nitrospira sp. | reverse complement strand
AGAAGAGCCGTAAAATGATCGGAGACCACTGTCGGTGCTAGAGCGCTCCGAGTCTGCGGTGTGAGAGCCTGAAATGTGACACGCCCGACGGCAGGAGGATTCATCGTCTCAACCACCGAAATCAAAGGAATCAGACTGAGGTCGAGTTGACGCCCTTCTGCGCCTTCATTCCCTTGCTCATGATCAACCCTCACGACTGGACGAAGCGGATAGCGACTATTGACCTTGGCCACGAAGCCGACATCACCGGTCGTCAATCGGACCATCGTCCCAAGCGGATACACCGACAATTGCTCGACCAGCGCCTTGAGGATCTCGCGTGGGAACGTCATGCGTTCGGTCACTAATAGCTCCTTCACCGCTTCATGGGGGAGGAAGCGACGGCGATAGGGACGCTCGCTGACTAACGCGTCGAATACGTCTACTACTCCACAGATCTGCGCCATTTCACTGATCTCTCGCCCCTTCAGTCGCTTGGGATATCCCTGCCCGTTAAAGCGTTCATGAACCTGACCGATCACTCCTGCCAGCCAGTGATAGTCGGAACCGCATCGCTCGATCACTCGAGCGCCGAAGTCGGGATGTTGCTCGATCACGGCCCGCTCTTCCTGGGTTAATCGGCCATTCTTGGTGATCAACGCATGGGGTACTGCAAACAAGCCGATATCATGGACGAGCCCCGCGAATGCCAATCGCCGCAGCTCCTCACCGTAGTACCCAAGTCCTATCCCGACCTTGGTTCCTAAAATCGCCACATTGATCAAGTTTGTAATTAATGGGGCGCCTGCTCGTCCAGACAAGGCTTCGACAACCAGTTCATCATTACGTTGCAGCGATCCGACCAGATCAGCTGCAAGCCGTTCAAGCGAAGACAAGGCAAACGACTGGTCACCTTGTACGGCAGCCGCCGTGTCGTTCAGAGCCTGTTCTGCCTGATGATACCATTCGTTCATGCGCATGCCCCCACGCCGTTGGCCGCACGTGCACAAACCATTCGTCCTGCAACCCGTTCAACCAGCGTTCGACTCACTTGACGCACGCCTGCGATACTTCCATAGTACAGACACAAGTCACACAATGAGTTAATCAAACGACAGACCCCGCCGGTCCGTTGAAACACTCCGGAAATCGCAGGAGACGAAAATATCGGCAAGGTACAACCCACGGCAGCCAGTCGAGCCACGATGTACGCTTTGGTTTCTGCACGATCAAAGCGTTCAAGATGGTGGCAGACGGCCACGCGCTGTGCGAGCTGAGGAATTTGCGCAATACGATCACGCAGTTCAGGTTGTCCGACGAGCACCAGAGTGATGAGAAACCGGTCGTTCAACTGGAAATTGCTGAGGAGTCGCAATTCCTCAAATAAGCGGTCATGCTCGATCGCTTGAGCTTCATCCACCACGACAACTGTGTCGATGCCTTGATGGTAGTTGGCAAGCAGCTGGTCGTTCAATCGGCGGAGTTGTTCGCCTCTGGTGCCGCCTGGATCCAAGCCGAGCTGGAATAAAATCTCTCCCAGGAATTCGTTTTCGGGGATGGTCGGGTTAGATACAAGACCGACCTCATACTGAGTCTGAGGAAGCTTCAAAATGACCGCTCGACTGATGAGCGTCTTCCCACTTCCGATCTCACCGGTCAACATCACGACTCCTTTACGTGCCTGAATCCCATACAGCATGCATGCCACGGCTGCTTCATGTTTTACGGATGGCACGTAGAAGGTTGGGTCCGGCACGTTTTCAAACGGACGCCGTTGGAAGCCCCAGTAAGGCTCGTACGATGAACTCTGAATACCGGACACCTCACACGCAGCATTCCCAAGAGACACCGTTTCACCTACTTCGTTTCACACCGACGACTTTCGGACGGGTCGGCACACCAATCATCTTGGCAAAACCCCTTGTATCGCCGCACGCTCTGTTCGTCCGCCCTGTACCCATTCCTCCAGACTGTCGACAGTTTGAACCAGACGCGAATGGACGGCCTCGTACCGATGGGTGCCAACACCAATCCGTTGTTCCATCACAAGCGTCAAGAAGCTGTGAAGCCCCATGAAAAACGTCATGGCATGGGACGCGTTAACTTGCTGAGCTGCCGACCACAGTTGTGCAACACGCTCCACGGCAGTCTGTAGTTGTGCTGACGCTGCTCCGCCGTTTTGGAGTGCCTGAAATAGGGTGGAGAGATGGAGGATGTCCTGACGGACCAGGTCCAGAAACCCCTGCTCCGCTTCTTCTAGCCGGTCGAGAAACTCGTGGATCGAGGCAAGGTTACACTGTTCCATCCCGCGATTCATCAGTCCCTCTGCCTGAGCCATCACGGTCTGAACTAAATTCCTCGAGGAGGTCTCTGGCGCCATACGTTGCTCAGGAATGGCACGGAGGCGAACCAAGAGCTCTTGTGTGCCAATCACAGCCGGAGCACTCTCGACAGCGGTTTGGTCGGGCTCGCTCTCAAAGGTAACACCGGTCGCCCGTGTCAGCGCTCCATGAATATGACCTAATTGCTTACAGAGAGCGAGGAAATCATCCGCCGAGATCGATGCACCCGGTTCTTGAACGGCTTCAACAAAGGGAAGGGCTGAAAAACTCGCTCGTTCGACATCGCTCAGGTGAATGGTCGCTGCAGATCCACCGAGATTGGTGATGCCGACCTGAATGGTCTGAGCCAAGGACCGATGACGCTCGGCAGGGGGAGCCTGTTGAAGTTCATCGAGAGCCACATGAATCTGCTGGAGCCATTCCTGTGCTTCTTGAACGAACAGTTCAATCAGTTCTTTCTGGAACGCATCTTCGGTTTCAACAGACATTGTTTTCGGCCAACCACAAGAGCCATCGCACTGGTTGGAAAGTTACATCAGGGTTGTCCTTTTCCACTTCCAAGCTGAGAAGCCAACCCTGCGATTTCACCCAGCTTACGGGCCATCTCTTCGAACCGTTTGGTTGCATGTTCAGCGGCCTGCTCAGTTTCCACTACCCGCTGGGAAAGGACTCCATTCCGCTCACGTTCGGCTACCAGAAGCCCCTCCAACTCCTGAACTTTCGTCTCTGTCTTCTGTATGTCCTGCAGTAGGCCTACAGTTTCGGTGAGTCTTTGCTGTCCAGTGGCGAGTTCGGTTTCAAGCGTTTTGACTCTCTGCTGGAGTTCAGTCACTTGCTTTTGCTCAGCAATCAGTCGTGCTTCTGCATCTTGAGCCTGTGATGAAGTTTTCTCTAACTCAGCAAGTTGTTGGACCAGTTGCTCTGCGGCTGCCCGCTCTGCATTCAGTGCAGATTCCAATTCTGTCAGGCGTTCCGACGTCTTCTGCGCACCCAGAGTCTCCTCCTTGAGCATCGCCACTTGGGTCTGCTCTGCCTTGAGGGCGTCTTCCAGCTCGGGAATTCTCGAGACTAGAGGCTCGATCTTTGTGAGTTTCGCTTGAAGATCACTGGCACGCTGACGCTCCGTGGCCAACTCTGCCTCGATCTCCTTGACTTTCCCTACCTGCCCTGCAGCCTCAGATAACTGTTTCGTCAAATCTTCCGTTCGCGCCCGTTCTGCCCGAAGCTGCTCTTCTATCTCCTTGAGCTTCCCGACGTCCTGCTGCACGCTCACTTGCTCCTGCTTCGCCATCGGAGAAACGTTGTCGGAGGCTGCCGCGACATGATCTGATACGGCTTGGCCTACCGAGGAGGATCCTGGCGGAGCTTCCTGTCGTTTTGCCATCAATTCGAGTACACGATCTTTCAACGATGTGCCCTGAAACGGCTTTTTCAATACCCCATCCGCCCGACAGGATTCAGCCTGTTTGGTCACTTCATCGTTGACGATGCCGGAGATCAAGAGCACAGGAGTCGTTGCGAGGGTGGGATTCCCTCTGACAAACGCGCAGACCTCATAGCCACTCTTATCGGGCATGATCACATCAGAAACCACAACATCCGGTCGCTCTTTTGTGAGATAGGCCAAGGCTTCTTCGCCGTTTGCCGCGAGCGTGACACCGAGTCCAGCCTCGGTTAACAGCCGCTCAGCGACCTTTCGAACTGCGATACTGTCATCGGCTATGAGAATCTTCGGCATACCTGCACCTTTCATCTTTCTCCATCTCTGAGGAGTGGCTACATGCTCGATCCGAGTTGTGCAATTGCCAGAATCGGGATCTCATCGAGTCCACTGGCATAACTTCCTTCTGCCGGTATATCTTTGCTTCGATAGGCCTGGACCGCCGTTGCTTCGAGCGTCTGAAGGACCGGCATCTCTTCATCGATGCAGATCACCATATCTCCCAGAGGATGCTTTATCCTGAGGCACAAGGGATTACCGCCTTGCACACAAAGACGCAGAACCGAGGCCAGATCGAATACCGGAAGAACAGCCTGATCTTGGCGAACGACCGCCGTGATAAACGGAGTGCGACCACCAACTGGGATTGAAGCATTCCATGCTGAAATGCCACTGACTTCCGATGTCTTTACTGCCAATCGCCTGCCACCTATCGAAAACACCAAGAGCATCCACGATGATCGTGTGGCGTGTTTCTGCCGTGTTCCTCCCATCCTCAGCATGCTCGTCTCTCACCTGCAGCACTGTCCTGAAGATCCATAAAGGACTGAGCGGTTTCCTGATCATGAGTCGCATCGGACCCGGCATGTTCCCCGAGAAGCCATGCTGGGTTGAGGATGAGTGCAATGCTGTGCTCGATTAGAATCAGGCCTCGATACCACTGTCGTTCGACACTGGTGAAATGAGCAGGCAGCGGCAGGATCTGAGATGGCTGAACTTCTACTCGCCCGTGAATATGACTGACACGAATACTGCATTGGATCCCTTGATCGGCAAGTATCACAACAGGGGTCTCTGGACGTATGGGAACATCGGTAAGGTTCAATTGCATAATAAGATCGACTGTTCTGTCGACCACTCCTCCTAGCTCTGGATTTTCACCACGTTCCACTTCTTGAACGGTCAGCAGCGCTTTTGTAAATCCAGCCTCAAATGCCAGATACCTCCTGCCGATCGTGGCAATGATGAAGTGCCGCAACGACGACGTTGCCGGCGCCGACTCCACTGGTTCCTGGATGCTCATATTCAGCACTCTCATCGCCATTTTCTGCAACTACCTGCGTTCCGTCAATTAATACGAATATTTCCGCAAGGTTACCTTCTCGGAACAGACGTCCGCCCTACCCACCGTTCAACTTCTTGCAGTAACATGCGCTCTTCCACGGGTTTGGCAATGTACGAATTCGCGCCGATAGAAAGTGCCATTTGTCGGTGCTTGTCCCCAGCGCGCGTGGTCATCACCACGATGGGGGTCTGCTTTGTCTCAGGGCGGCTCCTGAGCGCTTGAATCACCTCAAATCCGTTCAGTTTTGGCATCTCGAGATCGGTGAGAATCATGCGGTATGACGTCAGTGATGCTTTCCGTAGTCCATCTTCCCCGTCCACTGCCGTGTCAACCTGATATCCTGCAGATTCAAGCATTTTCCCCACGAACTTCCGAATACTTAACGAATCATCGACCAACAATAGGCGAGTCTCCTGAGATTCAGGAGCACCCAGTTCTTCCGACACAACTTCTTCGTATCGATCAGCAGACTTCGCCAAGACCGAGGGTGATCCGCCATCCTTCGTTTCTCGTAGGGTCAAGCGAGCCGGATCAATAACTAAAATGACGCGCCCTTCAGGATCGATCGTCGCTCCACCAAACAACGAATGTTCAAGCGGCCTGAGCATCCCAAGAGACTTAATGACGATCTCTTGTCTCCCTAGCAGCGCATCGACGGCTAATCCCATCGGACCAGTTGCCGTCCGAACCACTACCACCGGCATCGTCCACTCGACGGGTCCGGATTCCCGACGGAGCACGTGAAACAACGATTGAACCTCAATAGTTTCATCGGCGACCTGCAAGAAGGTCCGCCCATCCACCTCTCGAATTGAAGACGCGGTGGGCATCGTCACTTCATGGATATTCAGCAGAGGAATCGCATACCGCTCTGTCCCGGCGCGCACCAGCAAGGCGGTCGCGATGAGTAAGGTGAGCGGAAGGGCTAAGGTGAACTTGGTCCCAAGTCCAGGCATGGACTCGACCTCGATCTGCCCGTTCATCTCCTCGATGACTCGTTTGACAACATCTAATCCGACACCCCGCCCTGCCTGGTCTCCCACCTTCTCCGCAGTCGAAAATCCAGGAAGGAAGATCAATTGCAGTGCATCCTCATCCGACATCACTTGAAGCTCACGTGAATCAGCCAATCCCATCCTGACGGCTTTTGCCCGAATCTTGGCTAAATCCAACCCCGCACCATCATCTTCAACCTCAATAATGATGGAGTTACCGCGATGGGCGGCATGCAAATAGACCGTGCCAACGGCTGGTTTGCCCCTCGATACCCGATCAACTGCCGGCTCGATACCATGATAGACCGCATTCCGAACGAGATGTACCAATGGATCCACTAACCGCTCGACCACACCCGTATCCACTTCCGTCTGTTCACCCGATGTCACGAGAGATACTTCTTTGTTCGATGCACGAGCGATTTCTCTAATCGCTCGCCGGAACCTGGTGAACGGAGTCCCGATCGGAACCATACGGGCACGAGAAATTTCATCCCGCATGAGGAGTGTCAGATGTTGCAGCTGGCTCATATCCTCATGTGCCCGTCGAATGGACCCGTCAAGCTGTGACATCGACTCACTAATATCGGCGGTGACTTCCCCGATGCGTCGGGCGAGAATGTTAAAATCGTCGTACTTATCAAGCTCCAGACTACCAAAATCCCCGTAGGCTGGAACCGCTTGCACGGGAACCGATATCGAGCGGCTGGGTGCATCCTGATACGTAAAGGTGTGCTTCTCGCCGAAGGATTGGACGGAGTCCACCAAGCGCGCCTTGAAAACGAGGACCTGCTGCGAGAGTTGCTCCAACACCCGTAAGCGCTGTTCTAATCGGCTGCGTCCGGTGACCAGTTCTCCGACAAGATTCATGAGTCGCTCTAATCGAGCATAGCTGACACGAATCACCTCACGATCTTCCGCAGTCCGTGCATCCTGAGGTTTCTCCTGAGCGTGCGGTTCTTCTCGTTGACTACCTGGAGCATCGGCGCCTGCAGACAGATCAACCGGACGCTGTGCCACCGTCGACTCAACGGGCATGCCTTGATCCAACCTCTTCAATTCAGAACGGGCTTCACTGAAACGTTTCCGCGTGCCGATCACCATGCTAGGATCTCTTCGCATCAGTACCCGAACGACATCGATTGTACGCAGCAACAGATCGGTATGCCCAGGTAGCACACTGAAACGACCGTCCCGTACCGCCCCCATGAAATCCTCAACATGATGCACAAGATCACCGATAGATCGAAATCCTACCGTATAGGCAGATCCTTTCAAGGTATGTGCGGTGCGGAAGAGCTGATTAATCAATTCCTTGTCTTGCGGATCCTTCTCCAACCGCAGCAGTTCGGCTTCCAACAGTTCAAGATACTCTTGGGCTTCAGGGACGAAGTAGGACATGACTTCTGGGTCGAGATCCGGGATCAAGTAATCGTCGGATAAGTCCGTGACGGGCAGTTCGACATTGACCACCGCCTCGCGCTGTCCCACACTCGAATCGGCCGTTTCCATACTCGGCGGCACAGCTTCTTCCGCAGTGACCTCGGTGGCACTCTCACATACCTGCGTCAGTCGTTGTACAAGAACCGGCACCTCTTGTTGCAGTTTCGACACCTCCGACGACTCCTTTTGGAGAAGGCGACGGATCAGGCTGGCCGCCGCAGTCATCATGTCAAGAAGCGCCGGAGTAACGCACAGCCGCTTTTCCCTGACTGCAATCATGCACTCTTCCATGGGTCGTGAAACATCCCCAATCACTTGGAAGCCGACCGTATAGGCGGAGCCTTTGAGTGTATGTGTGGTACGAAAGAGTCGGAAGATCGCCTCTTCATCGTCTGGGGTGCGGTCAAGAGTACGCAGCAACTCATCAATGGCACCCAGATACTCCTCCGCCTCAGGAATGAAATACGACAGAATTTCCTGGTCAAGTGAGGGAGTGACGTAGTCCACGGCGGCCAACGACAAGGTGATCGACGATTCTTTTAAACGGTCTAGAGATGTCAGACACTGCTGAACCAGATGGTGATCCTCACCATTTCCCTGGCCAACTAATGCGATAAGGGCACTCAAGTCCTGTATGGCTTCTCTCATGACTGCAGCAACCCTAGGCCAATCACACGGAAGCTGCTCGACTGCACGCTCGAGAATCCCCTCAAGTTGTTCGGCCACGCGAGAGACTCCCTCATAGCCATACAAAGCGGCCGCACCACGAATCCGATGAGCAATGATGTATTGTTCCTGGAGCGTGTGTGGGGTAGGACTCGATTCGGCAGCGAGGCGCAGAGCTTCCGCCAACGTCGTCAGTCCCTCTGACGTTTCTGAGACAAAGACGCGAACCAAATCGCTCCGATCAGATTCCGATCCCATCAGATTGCCTTAGGACTGAGGAAGACGCGTTAGCAGAACCGACTCGATTAGGCCAACTTGAACTGGGCGACGGAGGCCGTGAGACTTTCAGCCAGCTTGACCATATCCTCCACCGTCGCACGGGCCGAGTCCGTCGCTTTCTGTGTCGCCACGGCTCCGCCGGTAAAATCTTTGATGGAACGACCGACTTGATCCGTCGACGCAGTCTGATTGACGGCAGCCGCCGCAATGCTCTGGGCAAGCTCCGCAGAGCGTTCGGCAATCGTTGAAATCTCCTTAAACACATCACCGGTACGGAGAGCCGAGGCAGATCCAGCTTCGACCGCCTGCGTCTCATGTTCCATCGCCACTACCGCGTGTTGCGTTTCCCCCTGAATGACTTTCACCAGATCGGCGATCTCTCGTGTCGCTTGCGTTGAGCTCTCTGCGAGCTTACGAACCTGATCCGCGACAACAGCAAATCGTGCACCGGCTTCGCCCGCACCGGCTGCCTCGATCGCGGCATTGAGCGCGAGGAGATTGGTTTGATTAGCGATGTCACGAATGGTCGAGACGATCTGCGAGATCTCCAACGATCGGTCGCCAAGCGCTTTGACCTGCTTCGACATTCGCTGCACCGCGGATCGGATCCGCTGCATATCCTGCACGGTTTCTTGCACAGCAACGCGACCATCTTCCGTCGCTTTCAAGACCTGGCGAGCGGACTCTGAGGACGCCTCGGCGGTTTCAGCCACCTGCCGCATCGAAGCCGCCAGCTGCTCGACTGCACCGAGCGTCTTCATCGACTCATCGGCTTGATGCTTCGCCGTCCCCGCCATCTGCCCCGCATTCTCTCGCAACGCGCCGGCTGATCGGTTAACGCGTTCGGCAGATTCACGCACTTGCTTCATCAGCTGGGCGAATCGTTGAATCATCAGATTGAAGCCATCCGCAAGATTCCCGAACATATCAGCGGTGACTTCTCCTCGCTTCGTCAAGTCTCCTTTTCCTACATCAGACACGAGCACCAGGAATTGAACGAGACGCTTTTGCATGGTGTCCCGCTCTTCCTCTGTCGATACGAGGCTGGTAATTCTGTCGAGCATCGAATTGAATGCCTTGGCCATATGCCCAACCTCATCATCACTCTCGAGCCGAGCTCTGGCTTGAAGATTACCCGCCGCGGCTTGCTGCGCAACATCGGCAACGTGAACGATGTTGCGAGCGATCGTACGCGCGAGAAAATATCCGATGGCACCGGCGAGAACCAGAGCCAGCACGGCTCCAATGAACACAATGTTCGTACGGTACGCGGCCTCTGCTTGTCCGTTGTCGTTCAACTCTTTCGCCACTTCCTGAATAGTCGTCATGAGTTCTCGCACCCGCAGGGTAGCTGCCCCATATTTGTTTGCGACTTCAATTGATAACGTGGCCTGAGCGAGATTATGCATGCTCTCTTTCTGCTCCTCAGCGAGCGACGATCCAAAACTGTCCGCAAACGCGCGCAGAACACCTTCGGCTGAAGAAAAATACTCTTGCAATGCTTGATGGAGCTCCGCAAGATCTTTCCGTTCGCTGCGCCCGGTCGATGATTCGTGGAGTTGCGACGACTGCAGGATTTCCAGCGGAGCCATGGTTTGGCGCTTAAGTTCTGCGAGTGGAGCTAGCGCCTCTTCAAAATTGCTCCTATGTGTTTGTCTGCCCACATTCAAGAAGGCGCTATGATAGAGCCCCAGAGTGGTACTACTAATCCCAACGTTCGACAGTGCCAGCGTTGATCCGTTGTAAATCGATTGCAATTCGCCTTTCAGCTTGTGAAGCCCCATCAAACCCACCAACCCCACAGAGACCATGATGACGCTCACGGCAGCAAACCCGAGGATCAACTTTGGCAAGGTCTTGAGGTTTTGAAACCATGATGTTGTGGGCTTCACCGTCGCCTTGCTAGACCTTGGCATAACATCCTTCCTCCTCAACACACTCGATCGCACATCGGTGCATGCGCATCCGCGTCTTCATTCATCAGCTCTCGGACATACTCGGTTCCATACCGGCGTGTTCGACAGACGCTAGCAGAGATGGAATTGCCAGCATTCCACTCACACGATTCTCCACTCTGACCAGCCCTGATAGAAAGCGATGCCCACCTTTGATACTGGCCTCTGAATCGCTCAGCATGTCCTCGGTCACGATCTCACGGATCTCAGGAACACCATCAATCAGGAGACCGATCTGATGGGTATCATGACGGACAACGATGACATATCGCGCGGTCGTAGATAGCGAAACACCTAAGGACTGCCGTAAATCAGCCAATGGAATAATGGCCCCGCGCAGGTTCGCGACGCCAACCAGCGAGGCCGGCATTCCAGGCACCGGAGTCATCGACTCCAGCTCGAACACTTCGCGGACTTGGCGAAGATCAATCGCAAATGACTCGCCTCCTAGAACCACCAGGCACACCCTGCGAAGCTCTGTTGGTTTGGCTTGCTCGAGTCCAGCATCGGACGTGAGCAACGGTAGATCACAGGGCAAGTTCATCGTCATTCTGTCTCTGCACTACGAAATTCACCGAAGGGCTACCTTGATGGCCTGCAGAAGTTCCTCGGCTTTAAACGGTTTGACTACATGACCGTTTGCTCCCTGTTGCTGCCCCCAAAACTTGTCGCTTTCTTGTCCCTTTGACGTGCAGAGCACGATGGGAATGTTCATAAAGCGCGCATCATTCTTCAGGTCCCGACAAGCTTGAAACCCGTTCCGACCGGGCATGACGACATCCATGACGATAAGATCGGGCTGTTCTGCGACAATCTGCTCCTCGAGTTTGTCTGTGGTCGAGCATGTCACCACTGTGTGGTGAGCTGCCTTGAGGTATGACTCGATAAGTTGGAGCTCAGCCTGTGAATCATCGACCACCACTATCTTACTCATGAAACAACTCTCCCCTCCCGAAGGACCTCACTCCATGAAATTCGATCTTGGCAAGACGGTCTACGCACGTCCTGGCCATTAATTTGCCTGGAATTCGGCTTACTAGGAACTTATCGGTGAAACCTTTCTCATCTTTAGACAAATCATGCAGGAACGACTGATACTCGGACATGACTGCTCGACCGACTTTCCTCGATTGGTATGAGCAAGGCTCACATCAGCGGCACTTTGACCATGAACCAGGCTGTTCACCGTCTCAAAGCAATACCCCGCTCCAACCGTGACGAACATCAACCGCACCCGCCTACCAGGAGAACCGCGAGCACCGATTGAGGCTATTCACAGGCAGTGTATCGTCTTGTATACAGTTGGCAAGCAATCGGTGATTCTCGGCAACTTGCGAACCGCACGTCACCCTAGAACCCAAGTCGCATACGGGAAGAATCCGGTGCTCCAGAAATGGGGGCAAACTTCTTAGCTAATGAAGGACTACTGAGGTCGAAGGGTGTTGAAAAGATGAGGAATGTCTATATGATGAGCTACATGATCAGCCCAGCGATCAAGTTCAGTATTGAAACGCGTACTGACGATCTCCGATACAGTGCTCTCAAGCGGTGGAAGTCTTTTCCTGCGGCGTGCCCGATTCAACCAGCTGCGGCGAAACCTAGATTCGTCGAAGACGCCATGGATGTATGTTCCCCACACAAGCCCATCCTTCCGAATCGTGCCATCACAACGTTCATCATGAGTCGCGAGAAGAGTGAAGCATGGGGCTTCGTTCACCCGTCGTGTCACCCCCATATGGATCTCATACCCACGGATCAGACAAACATCCCGCATGAATTCAGCAGTCGGTCGAGCTTGAACAAGGGTCGTCCGTTTGGTTCCCGTCAGAGTTGTCTCAACCTCCAAATACCCTAATCCAGGACAGACCCCGCCTTGCTCAACATGGTCAGGATCGGCAATCTTCAGGCCAAGCATTTGATATCCGCCGCAGATCCCGACTAACTCTCGCTGATTGGTGAGGTGCGTATCGAGCAGGGGCACAAATCCCTGCTCCCGCAAGTAAAAAAGGTCACTCACGGTACTCTTGCTTCCGGGAATAATAATGACGTCGGCATCCATAACCATGGCCGGAGTGTATACGTACCTTAAGGCCACATCCTCTTCTCCCGCAAGGACGTTGAAATCAGTGAAGTTACTCATATGAGGCAACAACACAACCGCAATATTCACTCGGTCAGAGGCAAAGGGTTTTTCCTGACCTCGAAGTTGATCAAGGCTGTCTTCTTGATCGAGCCTGAGGTCACGCAAATATGGAAGCACTCCCAGTACGGGAATCCCCCCACGCGATTCCAGAAACCTCACGCCGTCGACAAATAGTTGGGCATCGCCACGAAACCTATTAATCACAAGTCCACAGATTCTCTCCCGCTCGTGCGGTTCCAGTAAATCCAATGTCCCAAGGATTTGGGCAAAGACACCGCCTCTGTCGATATCGGCTACGAGCAGTACCTGCGCGTCGGCCTCTTCCACGACCGGCCAGTTGACGAGATCCTGCCGTCTAAGATTCACCTCTGCTGCGCTGCCGGCGCCTTCTATTACGACCATCTCGTACTGACTCGCCAGTCGGCGATAACTCTCGGTCACGACAGACCAGAGCATCCGTCTTCCATCAAAGTAGGTCGAGGCCTCCTGTTTCCCGAATACTCGGCCATGCACTACCACTTGAGCACATCGGTCGGACTCTGGCTTCAGAAGAATGGGATTCATATCGACATGGGGTGGAATTCCGCAGGCTGCGGCTTGTAAGGCCTGAGCCCGCCCGATCTCTCCCCCTTCCGGAGTCACGAACGAATTGAGTGACATGTTCTGGGCTTTGAACGGCGCCACACGGATCCTGGCACGCACCAGCAATCGGCATATTCCGGCAGCCAGGACGCTCTTCCCTACATCAGAACCCGTTCCAAGAATGGCAAGTGCCTTAGCTTTCATCGGGAATCCCTCTGCCACTGCGCAGCCTTAGCCAAACCCTGAGACACACATCTGGCTACGGCCCTTCCAATGAGGGAACCGATCACCGTATGAGTCCCGCTGTATTGTTGAGGAGGTCCTTCTCCACGCGACGCACACGCAATAACAACCACATCCGTCCCTGTTCCGGTCGCCAAAGACCGAGTTCGGCGACTCCTGACACCATGATCCCGTATCACACCGGTCTTAGCTTCAGTCACAACCTGTACAGCACCGACCATGGCAGCGATTGAGAGACTCGCATTGGTGATCACCACGAGATTAATCGTTCCTGGCCTGGTGCCTCCGTTAGATCGGGTGGATTGGAGTGGCCTCTCTCCCGCTTTGACCGCATTGGTCACCCCGACCGTCGCAAAACATTCCACCCAGAGTCCCTGCGCAGTCGTCCGCGCTGTGACCAGCTGTGTCATGGGCACCGCCGTCATGAGCCCGATGGTTTCGTCACTGAGTCCTAGTCGCGAAGCCAGGTCTCGCAGGTAGCGCGAAGGCATAGGGTAGCGCTTCATGAGCCCACCATTCTCTTCGACCTGATGATTAAGAATCTGTGATGCGAACCCCAGCCCACCCCCATACGAGGACGACGACAACACTCGCTTCCGGCCACCCAGGCGGATCACCAGTGTGCGTTCTATCACCTGATACGGAGTATCGACCTCGTTACGAGTTCTGGTATTCACGGTATTGGTGCCGGAGCCATCTCGACAAGGCTCGGATCAGACGATCATTGTCGTTTTGAGCACGTACCGCAAGTCGAATGGACCTGGAATTTGCCCCGGGAACAGTTGAACAGTCCCGGATCAGCAGCCCTTCACCTCTCAATTGGGTCGTGATGTCACGCGCATGGCAACCAGGAGGCAATTCGACAAAGAAATAATTCGCAGACGTGGGCATCACCGAACAACCAGGCAGAGCGGCCAGCACCCTTCCGAACCGTTCCCGTTCTCTGGCCATGAATCGTAGGCTCTTCCGCACATGGGCCACATCACGCATGGCAGCCAACGCCGCCATCTGCCCCATGACATTCACCGACCATGGTGGCATCAACCGACGGAACGCTTCAATCGCGGCAGGCTCGGCGACTGCGTACCCGACTCGAAGTCCAGGTAATGCGTAGAATTTGGTCAAGCTCCGCAAGACTACAACATGTGGCCACGACGCAGCTGATGGAAGCAGCGATCTATCCGGGCAATAGTCTGCAAATGCCTCGTCGATGATGAGCCATACTTTACGCCGTTGAGCGACGTCTGCCAGTCGAAGAAGATCATCAACGGCGCAGGCTTGCCCCGTCGGGCTATTGGGATTGCACAGGAGGACTCCATCGATGGGATCGGCGTTTCTCCGTCGTCTCTCCAACAGCCGGCAGAGATGCTCGATCGGCTGCGCGTACTGCTCCCTCGCTTTCGCATAGACAGGGGTGATACGCCCACCTACGCGTGCCATGGAGGCAGCGTACTCAGAGAAGGTTGGGTGCGCAATCACGAGATGGCGAATCTTGAGCGCCCGAGGAAGAACATCGAGCAATTCCGTCGAGCCGTTTCCAACCACAATGTCTTCGGCCTGTCTCTGCCAGTATTGTGCAAGCGCCTGGCGAAGCTCCCAACAGTCGGGATCAGGATAATGCGTAATGAGTCGGCGTGCTTCGGCGATCACCCGCCAAACACGCGGTGATGGACCAAGCGGGTTAATGCTGGCACTGAAATCGATGAGACAGCGTACGTCACGACCGAGCTCCCGTGAGGCCGCATACACATCCCCACCGTGGATCGAATTGCCTAGACGAGGCACATCATACCCACAGCGAGGATAACACCGAATGCGCCCACACCGACCATGATATGAGATGCCGTTCTGATATCGCTTGGAACGGGCTGCCGTCCGCCCTTTCCGAGAAGAGGTCGATCCTGAGGCATTCCTTGATACAGATTGATTCCCCCTAATCGGATTCCTAGTGAACCAGCCATGGCCGCCTCTGGTCGCCCACTATTGGGACTGGGATGTTTGCTCCCATCGCGCCGCAGGACGTGCCACCCTGTTCTGACTCGACGAGGCTCCCTCATGACCACCGCAGCCGTTAGGATGATGAGTGCGGCGGAGATCCGCGCAGGAATCCAGTTCGCAAGATCGTCCAGTCGCGCGGATGCCCAGCCAAAATCGATGTAGCGCTCATCCTTATGACCAATCATCGAATCCAACGTGTTCACCGCCTTGTAGGCAAGAGCAAGAGGAACTCCACCAAGTGCGAGATAGAACAATGGTGCAATAATCCCGTCACTAGTACTTTCCGCAACGGTCTCGATCGTTGCCCGAGCAATTTCCTCCTGAGACAGTTGCTCAGTGTCTCGGCCAACGATCATCCCTACCGCCCGTCGAGCCTCAGAAAAATTGCCTCGATCCAGCTGTTCGCTCACGGCATGGACGTGATTCCACAAATCGCGTGCCGCGAGTGTCGTCCAGGCCAGCCCTATGGTCACGAGACTTCCAAACCACCAGGTTATGCGATCAGCCATGACAATCGCTTCATGGCTGAGGACGGACATAAGCACCGGTAACGCCAACGCCAGGGCAACGCCTGCTCCTCGAAGGGTGGTGGGATGGCGAGAAATCTTTCTAATATTGTTATCGCACCAGTTGATCACGATGCCCATCCCACGAACAGGATGGGGGAACCAACGGGGATCTCCAGCTACGGCATCGAGAGTTGCTGCGGCTAACAGTTCCCCTCCCATCATGACAGAACAAGTGTGAGGGGAGCCAAGAGAAGGAACAGAATTTCCACAATCTCATTCGTGGCACCTAACGTATCCCCGGTAATCCCACCGAAGAACGCGCGGCACATGGCTTGTACCGCTATGATAATCAGGCCGCTTCCAATCAATGTCACAACTGTCGTTGTGACACCTAGCCCGATCACCAGTGCCGCAGTCAGGACTACCGTCGATCCGATCACATGCCATACCGACAGATGAGCCAGAAACGGGGATGCCAGGCCCCCATCGGCTCTTGCATAAGGAGCCAGCCAAGCCAGAGCCACCATGGCGCACCGTCCAAGCGCCGGCATACAGACCAATACCGGAATGCGGAGCGATTGGGGAAGCGCCATCAGCCCTGCATAACGAAGAAGCAATGACAAAAACAGGCCAGTCGCGCCGAGCGCACCAATTCTCGGGTCGCGCATGATCGACAGGCGCTCAACCGCGGTTCGACCACCTGCCAGTCCATCAAGTGTGTCGGCTAATCCATCCTGGTGAAGTCCACGAGTGAGGGACACCAGCAGCACGATCAAACAGATATTGACGACTTCCAGCACAAAGATGTGGTTCAACCATCTGTCCGACAACGCCAGGATTCCGCCGAGCATGAGACCAACCGTGGAATACCAGGCCATCGACGCAGCCAGTTCCGGTGCAGTCGGTTCATGGTGAACCTTGCTTAACGGAATGGTTGTCAGGAAATGCCACGCAAAGATGAATGGACGAGCGACGGCTCCCATAAGCAATCACCCCTTGTTCGCCACGCCAGCCTCTTCGAATGTGGCCATCTCCGTGTAGATCTTGATCGCGGCACAGACAAGATCCATTCCTAAACAGGCTCCTGTCCCCTCGCCAAGGCGAAAGTCAAGGTTCAGGAGCGGGGTCAATCCTAAATGGTCCAGAATCACGCGATGCCCAGGTTCGACCGACCGATGGGCTGCGATGAGATACTCACGACACAACGGCTGAAGCCCAACCGCAATCAACGCGGCAGCGCCGGCGATAAACCCATCCAGTACCACCGGAATGCGGGACGCCGCCGCACCGAGGATCAGCCCCGCCAGCCCACCGATTTCCAACCCCCCTACCTTTGCCAGTACGGCGAGTGGATACGCCGGCCTCGGACGATGAAGATCGAGCGCCCGTTCAATCACCCTTACTTTGTGCAAGCGATCGGCCTCCTCAATACCAGTTCCATGTCCGGTTACCTCTGCCACCGGCCGTCCGGTCATCACTGCTGCAATCGCAGCGCTGGGCGTCGTGTTGCCAATGCCCATCTCTCCCGTACCGATCAGGCCGACACCTTCCCTCACCGCTTCCATCGCCAACTCAATCCCCACTATTACGGCTTGTTCCGCCTGTTCGCGGGTCATCGCCGGCTCACGCGCTAAATTATGCGTGCCCCTCATGATCTTTCGATGAATCAACCCAGAGATAGATCCGAACTCATAATCCACTCCGATGTCGACCACCCGGACATGCACATCGGCATGCCGTGCAAACACATTCACACCGGCACCACCCCGAAGAAAGTTCAAGACCATTTGCGGAGTCACCTCACGCGGATAGGCACTAACCCCTTCCACGGTCACGCCATGGTCCGCGGCAAAAGTGAACACCATTCCACGGGGAATAGTGGGTTTCAGTTCGCCTGTCACAGTCACGTATGAAGCGGCTAATTCCTCAATGCGGCCCAAGCTACCCTGCGGCTTGGTCAAACGACCCAAATGAGCTTGTGCTTTCGCCTGCAGGCTCAGATCCAACGGCTGAATTCGACGACAGACCTCTTCGATCAGCATAAGACTCCTTTTCTCACCTCAGGCGAAGCGGTATTCCGCTGACTACCAGGTAAGCTTCATCCGCCTCTGCTGCGATGTACTGATTCACCCGGCCTGAAAGATCACGAAAGGCCCGCGCCGATGGCTCAACGGGAACCAGCCCAAACCCTAACTCATTACTGACGAGTACCACCCTCGCTCCTGTACCCCGCATGTGTTCCAACAGCGTTCCCACCCGAGCGAGCATTACCGATTCAGTGACGCCGGTTCCGATAAGATTACTCAGCCACAATGTGACACAGTCAATGAGTATCGTACGATATTTCATTCCGTACGTGGACAACCATGCCTCCACATCAATCGGCTCTTCGACCGTTTCCCAATCCGGCGACCGTGTCGCCTGATGTCGAGCGATTCGTGTAGCCATTTCTTGATCCAAGCCCTGTCCAGTGGCAATAAATGCTCGTGGCCCTTTTAAGCCGGCTAATCGAAGAGCGGCCTCACTTTTTCCAGACGAGGCTCCACCGAGAACGAGAATGATGTGGCCCTTTGTCTGTCGCCTCGATTGGCGCTTATTCGGTGTTCTTAGCGACATCGCGCTCCCACAGGAATTCCGGCTCACCCTGCGTCTTAGCGACCCACCGGGCCAACACAAACAATGTGTCGCTGAGCCGATTGACGAACTTGACGATCGTCGGATCAACCGGCTCCGTTTTTGAGAGCGCCACGCACAACCGTTCTGCTCGACGGCAGACCGTCCGGGCTTGATGGAGAAACCCTGACACTTTTCCACCTCCCGGCAGGATGAATTCTTTCAGCGGTTCCAGGTTCTTTTGGCACCGATCGATCAGCCGTTCCAAACGCAGCACATCTTTCGCCGTGACTTGCGGCATGTTTTTGAATGTCTGCCCAGCTGCCGTTGCCAGAATACTACCGACATCGAAGAGTTTATTCTGCACCCAACGTAATTCCTCTTCCAGCTGCTGTGCATGTTGCTGACGATCAGCCGCCTCGGCATTCATGACTCGCACGACACCGACCACGGCGTTAAGTTCATCGATCGTCCCGTAGGCCTCGACCCGCAGACTGTCTTTCCACACCTGTTGTCCGCCGGCCAGTCTGGTTTTCCCAGCGTCCCCCGTTCTTGTGTAGACCTTGGTGATACGCATCGTGCTACCCTTCCTTGGGACAAATTGAGAGATCCTTCTCATTCGCTGTTTGTTGCATGACCCTGTTCAGGCAATCGGCACACAGACAGTCCCTGAATCGAGCAGAGATCCAATCCATCTGCTGCTCCGTGACACCGACGTTACCACACCAACATTGGTATCCTTCGCACTCGAAGTCCTGCCCGCATCCCTCACAGGTCTTCTGAACCGGCCCTCTCAACCGTTCGCTCCTCGTCCCTGCCGAGCCCTACTGCTCACATGACTGGCTGCACGAGCTGCCGATTCAATCAACGAAACGGCTACGGTCGGCTGACTGGCAACGTGCAAATGGGTGTAGAGTGCCAGTACATTGCCGCTCATGAGTCCGTCCTCTCCCTTGGAGCGCCCTTCGGCGTCGCTCAGCGCACAGGCATAATGCAAGGGTTCTCTCGCAACCAGCGCGGAATAATGGAATTCATGGCCTCGTACTGTAACACCGACGTCACCAAGGATGCAGCGACGAGCATTTTCAATAGTTCGATATCCTAATGTGAAACACGTCTTTCGCATAACCGTTTCAGCAGGAAAGACCCCGACCATTGAATGCGACTGCCCATCACAATCACGGACGGATTCCGTCAAATACATGAGCCCACCGCACTCGGCATAGATTAGGCCGCCGCCCTCGGCAAACTGCTTGATGGCCGCCCGCATGGCGATGTTCCGGCTCAACGCCTCACTATAGAGTTCCGGATACCCACCGCCAAGATACAGCATCTCGACATCCGGTAAGGCATCGTCATGTAACGGAGAAAACGGGAGGATTTCACCACCGGCTGATTCTAACGCGTCCAGATTGTCCGGATAATAGAAACAAAACGCCCGGTCCTGCGCGACACCGATTCGAACTGTCTTGGAGCGCATGGCGACTCCAGATGAAGACAGCGGCCTGAGTGGCAAGCTAGATTTCGCAAGGGCCTCAATGCGATCGAGATCGACTGTGTCCGACGCGGCCTTGGCGAGCTGTCGGTACAGCTGGCCATCGGTCTGTTCCATGGCCATGACCAGACCCAGGTGCCGATTTCCAATCGTTAGAGTAGGGTCAGGACGCAGGTACCCAACGGCAACCACATCCGTTTCTTGCTCCACTGCTGCCTTAAGGAGTTGGTAATGGCCGTCACCTCCCACGCGATTGAATAGGACTCCTGCGACCCGTAACGTTGGATCGAACCGCGCGTAGCCCGCCACCATGGCCGCTGCCGAACGAGCCATGGCGCTTCCATCGACGACCAGAATAACCGGCGCCTCTAGCTGCTTAGCCAATTCCGCCGTGCTACCGAGATCGTTGAGCGGAGAGGACCCATCAAACAACCCCATCATGCCTTCGATAATAGAAATATCCGCATCAACCGCGGCATGAGCAAAGATCGAGCGGTTGAGATCTTTCCCAAGCATCCACCCATCGAGATTGCGAGACAGGCGACCGGTGGCCGCCCGATGATGACTCGGATCGATAAAGTCTGGGCCAGCCTTAAATGGCTGCACTCGGCGGCCCCGCTCGCGCAGAGCCGCCATGATCGCTAACGTCGCCGTCGTTTTCCCAACACCACTGTGCGTGCCGGCCATGACCAATCGTGGATAGGGTTTCATGTACCTCTAGAGCGGCAGATCATAATTGATCCGTACACCGCCAAAAATCGAACGAATCGGCGTGCCAAAGAAGAGGATTTCTTCATACTTTTCGTTGAAGATGTTGTCCAAACGAAGGTACGCCTGGACCTGCTTCGTAACATCGTAACTAGCGGACAGATTCCACACGACAAAAGATGGAGTCGGATCAAGGTTTCCGGTTTTGCTAAACCGCTCGCCAACGTACCGCCCTTCCAAATTACCTCGCAGCCCCTCAATAGGCTGATAGCTGATGATCGTCGAGATTTGATGGAGCGGCCACCTAGGAAGGCGCGTGTCCGGACCATTACTGACATCTCTTGTCGCCGCGTAGGTGTATTGAATCTGTAGATCCAAGCTCTTGGCCCACTGTCTATCACGCAGCAGCTTCAACTTGGTGCTGACCTCCACACCCTCCGCGCGAGCCAACCCGACATTCTGTGCGCAGAACCCAAATGAACCAGGATCCGTACATTCGGTCGGATCAAAAGCCGACAAGATCAAATTTCGATAACGCGTCCAAAAATAGCCCACGCTGACCGAACCCCAGTCATTGGGGAGTGTTTGGTCGATCGCCGCGTCCAACGCTTGGCTCTTCTCAGGCTGCAAGTTTGGATTTCCAAATCCAGGGAAAAACAGCTCATTGATTGTCGGTGCTCGAAATCCTGTCGAATAACTGCCGCGTAATTTCGTACCCGTTTCTCGATGCAGATATCCTCCGGTCACGCGATAGGTTGTCGCACTTCCAGCAACATTATATTCGTCATGCCGAATACCGGCGGTACCAAACACCCGGTCCCAAAGATTCAACTTGGCTTCCCCAAATCCTGCATGGCTACTCAGGACCTTGTCCGTAAAGGTAGGCGTCTGCGTGAGCAAGTCTGTGTTGCTCCCCTTCTGTTCCCGAAACTGATATCCTGCGGTCAGCATGAGGGGTTTACCGACTTGAATATTGTGCTGCCACTCAATGCGATTACTGGCTGTTTCAATTTGAGACCTGAATGGGGAACCTACCAGTCCCGTGACGCCACTGACGAGATTCCGTTCCACCACACCACCGTCACTCGTCAGGTTTTCCGTTGACCGTGAGAGGGTCAGCTTTTGCGACCACCAGTCGGTCATCGGCTGAGTATAGTTTCCGGCAAAGATGTACTGGGAACTTTTTGATCTTGCCCCCAACACATCAGCGGGATCTGAGGCGAAGGTGACGGGATTGAAGGCAAAACCATCAAAGTTCACAACTCCTTCCAACCATCGGAAGCTGAACTCCAGTCGACCATCCCTGGGAAGATCAGCTCCGACTCGAACCGACCCTTGCCAGTTATGGTACCCATCACGCTCGGCTGCACCACGTCGATAGTTGATGGCTGAAAAACCAGCTGTATCAAGCCGCGTGATCGATCCAGAAAAATCAATCGGTCCCTTCTTGCCCGCCAGGCTACCCCCTTCTCGAATCGTGTTGAATGATCCGTATTCGGCAAACGCTGATACATTGGGTTTGTCACGTCCACGTTTCGTCGTAATGTTGATCACACCACCCATGGCGTCCGACCCCCAGAGCATGCTTTGGCTTCCTCGCAAGATCTCAATCCGTTCAATATTGTCGGCCATCAGATTAGCAAAGTCATATCCACCACTGGTCGCACTGTTGACGATCGCTCCGTCGATTAACACAAGCGTCTGTTCTGGTGTTCCCCCACGCATTCGTACGTTCGCGACAGTGCCAAAGCCTCCGCTTTGGTTAATTGATAGCCCCTGTGCCCAACGCAACGCCTCGGAAACCGTTCTCACATTCCGCTGTTGTAAATCTTCCCCGGTGATGACCTCGAGGGCACTCGTTACGTGCTTGGCTGGCATCTCGGTTTTTGTTGCGCTGACGACGACATCAGGTGCTTCGATGGTTTCTTGCTGATCGGCCATTGCGATTTCTTGACCGAATGAGGGACGAGAGTAGAAAAAAAGACTCGGTAGGAACAGAATCCAGATGAAGACAACCCACAGATGAACACGACGCATGGAAACCTCCCTTTAGCTCGAAGGGTACGGATGTGTCCCGTCAGTTGGGTCTCCTGACTTGCGGCTCATTGCTCCTCTGCGCCTTCCCATGTGCCGAAGCACACAGTGGCATCAAGCAGAGTCACTCCCCGCTTACAGTGGCGGCACCGTGATGGACTTGCACCATCTTCCCCGGCGCTGACGGTATGACCGAACGAATCCCTCCAGAATGATGGTTGTGCACCTTACAACTCGAGCAAGAGAGCGGTGCAAGCTCGTCCTGCTCATCTGGCCTCATCTTGGCCACGCCAGCTTGCTGCTCATGACATGTTTAACCAACATGCAAAAATCCGCATATTCACGCTGTGGATCAATTCCTCATGTAATCGATGAAGTATCGTGAAGAGCGCAGAACCATTCGATCGAAATCCCAGTTGAACGTCAGTACGGCGGATCTCTTAGACGTGTGTGCGAGCAATCGTTTGCCGTCTTGTACCACCAAACTCGGCGCGTTCCAGAAATCCAATGATTTTTCTGCTCCGGTTCGGTTACAGACAATCAACGGAAGTCCTGTTTCATGGGTCCGCTGCTCCCATTCTCCATTCGGGCCGTGAATGCCTGGCCCCCACGACGCCGGCGAGACCAAAATTTGTGCACCTTCGAACTTGAGAGCCCTCGTGATATTCGACGTATACACGTCGCTGCAGATGAGCAGGCCGACTTTGATTCCATCGCATTCGATCGGAGTGGCCATGTCTCCTGGACTCGACCAGGACAGAGAATCGCTGACCACGTTGATCTTGCGGTGTTTACCCAGAATCTCACCCGTCGGGCCGATGACAAACACTGAGTTGTAGAACCGACCGCCCTCCCGCTCCGGACAGGCGAGAAAGACGGTTCGTTTCAATGTCTTGACCAGCTTGCAGACCTGTTGCATCCAAGGATCGGGCTGCGGTTGTATCCAATCCGAGCCGACGACGTGGGGGAACTGCAGTCCGCAGACCGCAAGCTCCGGAGTCACGATCCATTCGGCCCCGGTTGCGGCGGCGTGCTTGATGGCCTCGACGATCACGTACCGGTTCCGCTCGATTGCACCGGGAACCGTCTCAAGATGAAGGAGTGCGATCTTGCCCAGTCTCATCGTCACATTCCAGCGGCCGGATTGTGCCGAGGAAGCGTCACTCGAGGCAACCCCGTCTGCGGATGCCGATCCACCAATACTCGGCATCGATACACGGTTTCCAACGTCTCCGGCCGAATGACTTCCTCGGGACATCCGATTCGAACCACTCGTCCCTGGTCTAGCAACAGAATCCGGTCACAATACTGGCTCACGAGATTGAGATCGTGCGACACAAGAACCACGGTTAAGCAGCGTTCTTCTTTGAGCCGGACCAACACCGAACAGATATCAACCTGATGTTGCAGATCGAGGAACGCGGTCGGCTCATCGAGCAACAAGACCTTTGGAGTCTGTGCAAGCGCCCGCGCAATCATGGCGCGCTGCCGCTCACCGCCGGAGAGATCCGTCACGGCACGATGAGCCAAGTGGACGATATCCACCCTCATCATCGCCTCTTCGGCGATGGCCACGTCTTCTCGACTTTCCCATCCGAATCCGCTGGTCCATCGGCCACGAGGACGATGAGGAAATCGCCCCATGAGGACCGTTTCTGCAACGGTAAACGGAAAGAGTTGTTGCGTATCTTGCTGAACCACACCAACAGCACAAGCGATCTCTTGTTGAGTCATCGCGGCCAATTCTCGTCCGAACACATCGATGCGGCCCTGCACCGGGCGTAAAAGCCGCGCGAGCACTTTCAGTAAGGAGGTTTTGCCCGACCCATTGGGGCCGACGATACCCAGGACTTCCCCCGCATGAACGGCAAAGGACAGGTCATCAAGAATCCATCGGCTCGCATCCGATTCCCGTGACTGGTAGCGGAACCGAATGGCCTGCACGTCGTACGCCGGAGATAATTTGATGACGTCGACCGAGCCGGCCATGACTTCTTGCTCCGATCGGCCGCCGGACAACTCGCTCACGCCAAACGATCCTTTCGCCAGAGCAAGAGATACACAAAGAATGGTCCGCCGGCCAAGGCCGTAATGATGCCCACCGGAATTTCCGCGGGCGAAATCAGCGTTCGCGCAATCGTATCGGCTCCCATTAGAAAGGTGCCGCCCACCAGGGCCGATGCGGGAAGCAACAGCCGATGGTCTGCACCTGTGACCAAGCGCACGGCGTGTGGAACCACCATACCGACAAATCCGATCATACCGCTGACGGACACGACCGCGCCGGTTAGCAACGCCGCTAAGATAAAGATGAACCGCTTCGCCTTTTCCGTATCGATTCCCAGGGTGCGAGCGGAATCCTCTCCCAACGCCAAGATGTTGAGGACCCGCATTTGGCTGAACAGAAGAAGCAGGCCGATCAAAAGATAGACGGCAAGTCCGGCGAGGCCGCCGTAGGTGGGGGCCGTCAGCGTTCCCATTAACCAAGCCATCATCCCGTATGAACGATTCGGCTCTAGGATCGAGGTGATAAACATGATCAAGGCTGAAAAGATGGCGTTGAGAATCACCCCGGTCAGCAGCAGGCTGTGGATCGGCAACTGTTCATCGCTGGCGGCCATTCGATAGACGACCACCAACGCCAAGAGGCCTCCGGCAAACCCGTAGGCAGGCAATGCGGTTTCTGCCAAAAACGTGGTGCCCGCTCCAAGCAAGACCCCTACTGCCGCTCCAAGTGCGGCTCCGCTGGAAACGCCAAGCACATAGGGATCGGCCAACGGGTTCCGTAACAACGCCTGCAAGGCCACTCCCACGGTTGCCAGAGAACAGCCGACCAAGAAACCCAGCAGCATTCTCGGCAGTCGGACGTGCAGCAGAATGGTTGTCGCCACATCGGACGTCCCATCGTTGATTTCCTTGCGGCTCAGGGTGTCAACAAGCGCCCTTACAATCTCGGCATACGCAATCGGCTGCGCGCCGAAGTGAAGACAGACGACACTAGCAGCGATCGCCGTGAGAGCAAGAATCGCCAATGTCGCCATCCACCGCGTATTCGTAAGAATGGCGCCTTGAGCCATAATACCGCTCTTGGCGACCACGCGACCAGATTCGCTCGGTAAGACTCCGGCACATGCACTGGACTGAACCGTCATAGGCGTCTGCTTCAAAGAATCCTCATGAATGCTCGGCACTTTTACCGGAACCAAATATTTCCGGATGGATGGCACGGGCGAGTTGTTCCAATGCCTCGACGACTCGAGGGCCTGGGCGATTCAATAAGTTTGAGGAGACTTCGTGAAAGCGCTGCTCTTTGACTGCCGTGAGTGAATCCCAACGCCGCCACTGCTGCTGCACGCTACGCGGCACCGTTTCAATTTCGCCACTGGGAAAGATCAACACCTCCGGATCATCCTTCAGCACTGCCTCCATGCTCAGTTTCGGATAGGCCATGCCGGTTTCTGCCGCGATGTTGACCCCTCCCGCAAGGCCGATCATCTGGTGGATGAAACTTCCTGGTCCCACGGTGATCAACGGCTGGCTATTCAGAACATACAGGACTCGCCGCGCCGGTGATGTTTCGACTTTATGCCGAATATCGGCGATGCGTTGCCGCATGCGTTGAGTTAGTTCATTGGCAGTCGAATCTTTCTCAAACATCTTTCCCAACGTGTGAATTTGCAGGAGGATATCTTCCACTGTTTGAGCGTCGAGAACGAAAAGGGGAATCTTCAGCTGCTCAAGCTTCATCTGTAGATCTGGACGCAGAAAATCTCGGGGAGCCAGGACCAATTCTGGCCGTAGGGCAATCAAGGCTTCCGCGCTCGGATTCGAATATCCCACCTTGGCTTTTAACTTCGCCGTCGCTGGAAAGTCACAAAACTCGGTTACGCCGACAATCTGCTCGTCCAACCCGATTGCAAACAGCATCTCAGTAATGCTCGGAGCGAGCGAGACGACTCGAGTCGGGGCCTTGGCCAGATAGATCCGATGCCCAGCATCATCGACAAACGACCGAGTCGATACATGCGCCATGAACGGCATGCCGGTCAAAATTCCTCGCCGCTTCATCTCACTACACCCATCCCCATCACAGCCATCTGCTGACGAGCTTGTGGTCAGCAGCACAGCCACAAGACACAGCGCACTCACGAGCAGAGCGCGCGTTGATCGATTCCAATAAAAAATCCCCAAGGCCTGGATAGACCCTGAGGATTGCACCCGCTGCGTCATCCTCACCTGCTCCCCTGCCTCGAGGGAACAATGATCACCCTCTCTGAGCAGGTCTTCTGGCTCATGGTTCACCCTACTCCCCGAGCCTTCCCATCTTCCTCCTGCATCGTTCGATCAGCCGCCACATGCGGAACATGCGGTGCCTTCCTAAACGAATCAGGCTTACGAGACAGTGGCGTCGCCGGGTTTCGTCCCCATTTACAGCGGCGGGACCGCGAGGGCTTTCCACCCTCTTCCCTTACTCAGGAGTCACAATGGAGAGCACAATAGGAGACAGGAATAAACCTTGTCAAGCTCAATCAGGCACGCTCGGATTTCTTCACGTTCACGATTCAGAATCCTGGCCCTGCATCTATCCCTACGGAACGAGAGAACGCTTGTAGCGATTTGCTCCGCTGTGATAGTATCCCCCCTCACAGCTGTCTGAATTCACCAAGGGCAAGGAGTACGATCGTGGCACTCATGTGTGAGATTTGTCAGAAGAAGCCGGTCTCCGGCAACAATGTCAGCCATGCCAATAATAAGACCAGGCGTGTGTTCAATCCGAACATTCAAACGGTTCGTGCCGTGATCGGACGCAGTCATAAGCGCATCAGAGTATGCACTCGTTGTTTGCGGTCCGGATTGGTCAAGAAAGCAGTCTGACGCGCTCTCCCTCTCCTAACAGTAGGATTACGGAGCTCCCCAAAGAACCCGACCTCCACGGTCCACCAACTTAACGACCGAAGGCTCGTCTGGAGAAAGGGTTAGGGTACGCTCACCATCCTTGCTCCTGAGTACAAGCCCGACCTCCCCGTTCGCATCTAACCCTAACCCTGCCCGCGCATTCCCTTGTGCATCCAATAGGAGGAACTCCTCTGCATTTACTCCGGTTGGTTTCTGCGCTTCGACCGATCTCGGAGAAAACAGTTGAGGACTGATCGCCCCTCCGACTGTCCCGCCAAGAAATGCAGCCACACAAAGCAAAATTATTTGTTTCTGTGTCATGACCAATCCTTTCGTAATATCGAACCAGGAGATCTTAGGAACGACAGAATCCTATGCGAGTTGCTGACTATCGGCAACTATCGTGTGCAGCAAAGAAAAATCCGCTGGTTCAGAAAATGCTGTTTGCAGAATGGGTAGCTGGAATCGGCGAACGCGCTAGTCCCAGGCTCAGCAGATTGATAGCCAGGGGCTCGGTCTGCTGAGCTTTTGTGGTGGGCTTTCGGGGTGCCCTTACTGCTTCGTACCGATAAAGACAACTCCGTTTGTTTTGGCGTCATTTAATGCTGCACTGTAGAGCTTTCCTGCATAAACGAATCCCACCCCGGTTACAGTAGCATTCTTGTTGCTGCACGTATCTTGTGGGCCAAAGGTGATCGTCACATCAAACACATTCCCCCGCGCGCGTGGTTTAAAGAGCCCATTGAAGGTACACTGGGGAGTGGCGCTGGACTGACCAATAATATTCCCTGCTGCCGATACGGTAACATCTACAGTTTCATTCAAAGCGACTGGCCCAGTGTAGTTCCCCGCGATGGTGTTGAGATCCGGGGTCAGCTCGTATTCGCTATTGTATGTTGTTGCGAACGTATCCTGGGTGGCCTGATAGGAAATCGTGCCGTTCAGGCTTTGCTTCATCATATAGCTACCATCGACTGTGGGGTTGAGTATGGGTGTTGCTCGCTCTATACTAAAATCCGTGACGTTCGAAGAGGTGAATGTACCATTTTGTGAACTGCTCTCGCCTTGGACAACACCCGCGATGATCGAGGGATTGCCAACCACCGAATACAGGAACCAATAGACTCCGTTATCGAGTACGACCCCCGTTACCGTACGCCCGGTGCTGGTAGTCCCAGTCCAAATCCCCTCCGCAGATGTTGCTTGAGAGGGGGCCGGAGGTGCTATCGACGTATCTCCATCGCTGCTACACCCTGCAAGAGAGGTAAGAACTAATAAACCGAAAACCGGAATCTGTTTCCGTTTTCTATTCATCGCCAATCTCCTTGTGAAAATTGCGTCTGACCATCCACTCAATAGCGCAGTATTCCTAATAGTCTGCTAAGGTAAACTCCTACCCCTCTCAAGATGGGGACTTCAGAGTTCGACTCATCCGTACGTTCAAAATGGAACAATATCGCCAGAGTTCAACCAGAACCGCGCTAGGAACGCACGCGAGTAAGAGGAGCCAGCAGGGTGAGATTCTTGAGATATTTACCTAGTCACGAAGAAGAGTCGGAAACGAATGGTAAAGAGCAAATTGGTATGGAGCGGCGATGGGATTTGAACCACCCTCCGTCGCCGGATGGCCCTATGGCCTGTTTCCCGGTTCCCTAACACTTGAGGTATTTATCCGCTCGCAACAACTACGATACAACGAAGAAGAGCTCGCGGTCGTGGCAAGCATGGTATGGAGCGGGCGATGGGATTTGAACCCACGACAACTAGCTTGGGAAGCTAGGACTCTACCACTGAGCTACGCCCGCTCATAGGGATGCATCCTACGCGTGAAATCGAGAACAAGTCAAGGAACAGACGCCGTCAGGCTCGCTCCACGGTTGCAAACTTACGTCGACCAATCTTGAGACGATACTGCCTCCCCTCGGCAAGAGCGAGTAGCGCATTGGCGTCCTGCTGCTTTTGTCCGTCGAGTTCGATCCCACCTTGAGCGATCAAGCGACGCGCTTCGCTCTTGCTGGGAACCAGTCCCGTTTTGGCGACAAGATCTACCAAACCAATGGCCTGGCCGTCCCGCAGATCTTGCTGGGTTAGACGCAATCGAACATCCGGCTCATCCGGGAATTCTCGTTCTTGAAATTTCTGCTGAAACTCAGCTTTCCCCTCTTTGCCGGCATCTGCTCCGTGATATTGGGCCACAATGAGTTCAGCGAGAGTCTGTTTCGCCTCCATGGGATGAAGCGCTTTGACACGACCAAGATCTTCCGTCGTGAGCAATTCATAGTACCGATACATGAGCCGATCGCTGATCGACATGACTTTCCCGAACATCTCTCCAGGCTTATCTTCCAGTGCAATATAATTGCCGACACTCTTGCTCATCTTCTTGACGCCGTCGGTTCCCTCCAGCAACGGCATGGTGATCACGACTTGCGGCTCCTGACCATAGTCTCGCTGCAACTCACGCCCCACCAGGAGATTAAATTTCTGGTCGGTTCCCCCCAATTCGACATCCGCCTTCAAGGCGACCGAATCATAGCCTTGCACGAGCGGATACAGAAATTCGTGCACGCTGATGGGCTTCTGCTCTTGGTAGCGTTTCTGGAAATCGTCCCGTTCCATCATGCGCGCAACTCGATAGTGCGCAGCCAATTCGATCAGCCCATCGGCAGTCATGGGCCCCATCCATCGGCTGTTGAATTCTATCGTGGTCTTCTCGGGATCGAGAATCTTGAAAATCTGGCGTTGATAGGTCTTGGCGTTGTCCTGCACCTGTTCCTTGGTCAGAGCTTTTCTGGTTTCGGAGACGCCGGTGGGGTCGCCGATCATGCCGGTAAAATCTCCGATCAGAAAAATGACCTGATGGCCGAGATCCTGAAAATGCTTTAATTTATGGATCAGGACCGTATGTCCGAGATGCAGATCAGGCGCAGTCGGATCAAACCCTGCCTTGACGCGTAACGGGCGTTTCTCTGCAAGCGACCGCTTGAGCTTCGCCTCCAGCTCCGCCTGTTGAATCACCTCGACGGCCCCGCGGAGGATGAGATCCAGTTGTGCTTGAACGTCTGTCATAGTTCACGCTGTTTCGTCTCTTGGGGTCCGGATATCGACACCGTCACCAAGGACTTCACCCGGTTGAATTTCTTTACTCCGATTCCCTTCACCTCGCGGAGATCTTCGACTGCACGAAAGCCTCCCGTTGATGTCCGCAACGCGATCACTCGCTGGGCCAATACTGCTCCGATACCGGGTAACGCTTCAAGTTCCTCAGCACTTGCCTGATTGAGATCGACCAGGTGCTGGTCCTGCTGGATCCCTCGCGTCTGGCTCACACCTTCGTGAATCTTCGGGGTCTCCTGAGAGGAATCAGAAGGGCGAGGCGGCCTCTCTGCTAACGGCTCATCCATAATCGCAGCACTGGGAGCCTTGGGCCGATCATCCGCAATCGCCCAAAAACTGACTCCCATCGCGACAACGAGCAGACCGACCTTGAAGAGGAACGATTTCACCATTGCCCGCTCTTTCTTCGGACTATGTGAACCAGCCTCCCCGCTGGAGCCGCTTGATTCGCAGTTTGCGCTGAATGCATCGGGAGATAGGCAACTGGGAAACTCGACGTTGACCGAGTCATCACCCGTTTTTCTGGTTGGCTAGGAAGGCTTCGTACTGCGCGACTGTCATTAATCGATCAACGTCGCCCGGATCGGCGAGGTCGATCACTGTAATCCAGCCTTTGCCGTAGGGGTCTGAATTCATGACTTCAGGATGGTCCTTCAGCTCGTTATTGATCTCGATGACGGTTCCACTCACCGGTGTGTAAATGGTCGAGGTCGTTTTCGTCGATTCGACTTCTCCGATCTGCTGGCCGACCTTGACCGCAGTGCCCACCTTCGGCAGGTCCACAAATACGATGTCGCCTAAGGCATCCTGCGCAAAATCACTGATGCCCACAGTGGCTCGTTTCCCTGCCAGGCGAACCCATTCATGCTCGGTATGGAATTTCAAATCGGACGGAATCATATCGGCTCCCTCTTGAAGAACACTGCGGTTGAGTGCTGATGTATCAGGATGGTAGTTTGGCCAGACTGACCTTGTCAAGGAACGATCCGGTCGCGATGAAGGTCAAGATCATCGATCACCGTCTCACGAACCTGCTTCATCCCCATGAAAAGCCCTAGACAGAGAGAGGTGAGCGAACCAGCACCATCTCGCCTCCTCCGTCGTCTAGGCTGAGCAGAAACGACCTGAAGGTCAACTCTCCCAGAAACTCATCTCAATGAAAGATTTCCATGCCTGGGAAAAAATAACCAATCTCGAATTGCGCGGTTTCCGGAGAATCGGAGCCATGTACGGCATTGAATTCGATATTGGCGCCATGCGCTTTGCGGATCGTTCCGGCATCGGCTTTCGCCGGGTCTGTTGCTCCCATCAATTCCCTATTTTTCTTGATGGCATTCTCCCCTTGAAGCACTAAGACCACAGCCGGCCCCGAGGACATGAAGTCGCAGAGGCTTCCGAAAAACGGCCGAGCTTTGTGGACGGCATAGAACCCTTCCGCGACCGACTTCGACATGTGGATCATCTTTATGGCGACAGGTTGAAGCCCTGCCTGTTCATATCGATGAATGATATCGCCAATGACTTGCTTCTTCACCGCATCTGGTTTCACGATGGCCAACGTTCGTTCGCTCATGATGTCTATGATTCCTCCAGACAGTTAAGGTAGCGAGTGATAATCGGCGGTCATTATAGGGATGCCCTCTCTCGCCTTGCAAGCACCGAACGACCCATCGGACGACCGCGTCATCCGTTCCTATTCAGCTGACGTTCGACGCCCGATCACCACAAGCAGGCGGAATGCAAGAAATCGACCAAGCTTCTCCAGGTGATGTTCCAACCGAAGCATCGGTGTCACCAGCCACTGCGGTAATAGTGAAGGATGATCGAACCCTCCGCTCAACGGGTATGCCGCACAGGCCATCCGCCGCAGATGTTGGATGCAAAGCCCTGGATAGTGTGAGTGGAAATCAGGTCGGTCTCGTTCAAATAGGATCGTCGCGATGGCCTGATTAGCATCGAACGGCCGGCGACCGGCCCGAGGAGCCTTACGAACCAGGAGATCTTCCCGAATATCCACTGGCTCCGGGTGTAGCCATCGATAAATCGGCCATGAGAGCCATGAAAGGTAGGGATCCATGATGATGATCCGGCCCCCTACCCTGAGAGTCCGCTGGGCCTCATCAAAGAACTGTGCAACGCTTTCGATGTGATGCAAGCAGTCAAAGAGCACCAAATTCCCGAGCGACTCGAATTGAAACGGAAGTCGCTGCGCATCAGCGACCAGGTTCAGCCAGGGCAAGGCCACCACATCCGTACAATAGACTTCAGGTACATACTCCTTCAGATTGCCGGTCCCACCGCCAAGCTCTACCGTGGGACCTGGCACCAACCAAGGGACCATCGCCCGATACCAATCCGCATAGAGCTGACGCAGGATAGGTTTCTGCGCCCAGACGGCGCGATGCCGATACAACACCTCATCGGTCATCACACGGCCTTCAAACGAAAAAATCCGTAGATCGTCATCTTCAGCAATAACCACCCGTGGGTGAATCGTTGGATGTTCGTGGTTCCGTAGGATCGAGCGTGATACCGAACGGGAACCTCGAGAATATGCAGATTCAACTTTGACGCCCCGAACAGGAGGTCAAAATCTCCGAAGGGGTCGAATTCCCCAAAGTACTGTCGATTGGCGGCCAGTCGCTCATAATCAGTTCGAAACAACACTTTGGTCCCGCAGAGCGTGTCTTTGATGCGTTGGTTCAACAACCAAGAGAAGGCAAGACCGAAGAATTTGTTCCCCATCAGATTGAGCAGACGCATCGCCTGGGTTTCCATGGGGTACACGAGGCGACAGCCGTTAATGAACTCACCTTTTCCACCCGCGATGGCCTCATAGAACTTCGGGAGCGCTTCCGGTGGAACCGTCAGGTCCGCATCCAGGATCATGAGTACATCACCCGTTGCCTTTTCGAAACCTTTCCGCACCGCATCGCCTTTCCCTGTTCCGTCTTGGACCAACAGCTTGATGTTCTTTCCGGGATAAAAGGCCATCACACGTCGGATCTCGTCCGGCGTCCCGTCGCTCGAGTGCCCATCGACAAAAATGATCTCTTGCCTACCGCCGAACCGTGGAATTCTCCTCAGCGCCGCATCGATGTTGCCTCGTTCGTTCCGGCATGGGATCACGATCGTCGTCGAGTATGGACGTTCCGGCCTTCGCATCCGTGGTCGTGCCACGACATAGTGAGAGAGGCAGAATGCTCGAAGACCTGGGAGGTGCGCGAGCACGTTATTGAAAAGACTGGAGAGAGCAGGAATTCGTTTCGGCAAGAGCAGTCGCCGTTCCACCTTCACCACATCAAAATCAGCTAAGTGCAGAAGATTGGCGATATCCATCGGCGAGAGCCAGCTCTGTTCAGGCTGCGGCATTTTCATCCCCAGCCTTTCAGCAAGCCGAAGAATCGGCTCCCATAGATGGCTGTAGTACGAGACGATAACCCTGGTCTGTGGCGTACAGACGTGGCGGAGGCCCCTCAGGGTCGATTCAATATCAAGCAGGTGACCGACCACGCCGGCCAGAATAATGACATCGAACTTCTCATTGAGGCTCAGTGTTTCGGCATCGCCGACACGAAATTCTAAGTTGGGATGTCGCCGTGCCGCTTCCTTCACCATCTCGGGACTCAGGTCGATCCCAACCCCACGACGCGGCTTCACAGCAGCCAAGAGGTTGCCGAGCCCGGACCCAATCTCCAACACACGCACCCCTTCCGGTATCAGAAATTGGTGATAGCGGGCCTGATCCTCATAGTAGGCAGCGGCTCTGTGTTCCCAGTAAGCCCGCCGACCGGCATAGGCATCGAAGTGGTCTCGAATCGCCTGTTTCCTGGTATCCAGTTTGGGGGGACGAGCGAGATGAAACGGATCGCGGCACTCGGCCGGATCCAAGTCCTCTAGGTCAGAAGGAGCGAACAGCCTGTACAGTCGTGCTGGTTCCATCTGTAGCTGTCCAAGGAATACCGTGGAACCACAGTATCATCGGGATGGAGATTTGGCACGGCTTGCGTGGAAATCAGCAGAATCACTCAGTCCGCAACCATGTGATCTCTGCATCGATTAGTCATGCGGATGGTCGGGGTAGCAGGACCGGTTCCCTCATCGATCACAGTCTAGACCATATTGTTTCTGAATCTTCTGCGCGACGTCAGGCGTCTCTTTTGTCAGGAGGGCACAGGTCGTGAAATTCCCGACAATCTTTTTCTTGGTCCGATCAATATAGGTCCAATCCACAATTTCACTCTTGGCAAAAGAATAGGATTGCCCCTTCTTGACCGATCGAATCATGGGAGCATTATCGATCCGACCCGACCAGAGCTCCCCTTGTGCTTTGAGGTTGGACAACCATAAATACTCCAAGTTGTCTCCTTCACGCACTCTAACTTTGACCGAATAATAATCGGTCTGCGGTGGTGGAGAGCCCACCTTTTGAAGAAAATCGTCCAAGCCGGTCCGGGCCCGTTCCATGGCCTTCTGCATCGCCGGCTCCTCATCGTTCATCTCGACTGCGCTGTCCTTCTTGGCTTTGTCCATGAATGACGCCGATAGCGCCAAACTCGGGGCTATCGTGAACGCCATGAGAACGGCACCCAGCAGAAAAGAATGTTGCATACTGCCCTCCTCCCTCGACGAACAATCGGTATGGAATGCCTGACCCTACGCACGGCGTCATCTTGGCGCTGTTTTTGGAGCATTGCAAGATCATTTCAAAAATCCTAGCGTCGAGTGCCCTAAGTCAGACGGATAACCCGCACAGGCATGAGGAAGGAATCGACATTTTCTGTTACTCTACAGACCATGTCTCGTCGTCGCCGCACTCGCTCTTCCCGTTCACGCGTGAGCCATCCGCCTAAACAATTTTCACCTCCTGTACAATTTCTCCGTCGGCGGTGGATTGAAGCCAAACTGTTCCTTCAGGCCGTGCGAAAAGCTCCGCCGACGGTCCAAGTCGGCATCTACCTTTCGATCCTCGTCATTCTGTCGATGGGCATCAACTGGGGCTATCATGCTTACTATAAACCGACAGAATTGTTTTTCCCGGTAGAACGAGCGCTCCACAAAAGCCCATCGGAAACCTGGGCGGAATATGGTGCCCTATTCGATGTCCATTCGACCGATATTGTCCCACCTGAACTCCTCGCCGCCTTAGCACAAGCGGAGGGGTCCGGGAACCCTGTCGCACGAACCTATTGGCGATTACGTCTCACCTCACGAAATCCGTTGGAATGGTACCAACCGGCGTCGAGTGCGGTCGGGATGTTTCAAATTACCAACGGGACCTTCCAAGAAGGGAAGCGTTACTGCATCCACAATCACCAAGTCGTCGAGGACGGGCCATGGCACGATCTCACCTCTTGCTGGTTCAACAGTCTATATTCTAGAGTCATCCCAGGGCATGCCATGGAGATGACCGCCGCGTTCCTTGATAGACAGGTGACTCGATTGGTTGGAAACCGTCCGGCAACGATCCAGCAGAAACAGGATTTGGCCGCAATCATTCATCTGTGCGGCGCC
Source organism: Nitrospira sp. (assembly GCA_019636875.1). GTDB lineage: Bacteria > Nitrospirota > Nitrospiria > Nitrospirales > Nitrospiraceae > Nitrospira_D. Next base: position 8,885 of record JAHBWR010000014.1, on the reverse strand, counting down.
GGCTTTGGCCGCACCTATGTGTCACGCAATTTTCAGTTGGCCCTTCGCCAACGATGCGGAGACCACGATGTGCGCACCTATCTCAGGAAAATCCAAACGCTCACACGGCAGTTTGCATTTCTGAAGGCACGAACAGAAGGGCCGGAGGAGCTTCGGGCCGAGCCTCATCGAGAGTAACCACACTCGATACTCTATAACCATACAGAAACCTCCAGCGACGTACACGACACATGCCGGATCAGAAACTCTCCTCGTTAACACTCTCCGGTCCGCCGGTCTCACGCTGGTGGGGGCCGTTTCCCGAGCTTCGCCGCGATACCCTTGGATTTTTCTTACGCTGCCAGACCTACGGCGATGTGGTCAAACTTCCCATGGGGCTGGTCATCGCACTCCTCCTCCGGAAGCGGGACGCAGCCACCTATGTCCTAAACCATCCCGCCGACATCAAACACGTGCTGGTCACAAATCAGGACAACTATCAGAAGGGTATGGTTCCTCCTGTTGAATCCCGAATCTTCGGTCTCGGGGTGCTGCACACGGAAAGGGACCTGCATCACCGTCAGCGACGGCTGTTTCTGCCGTTCTTTCACGGAAACCATGTCACGGCCTACACCGACCTGATCACGAGTCAGGCGCGCGATATGGTCGGAGGCTGGGAAGATGGAACGACGGTCGATATTGAACGTGAGATGGCACATCTCACACTGTCCATCATCTGGCGTCTGCTTTTTGGCCAAGAGATTGGGTCGGAATCCACCATCGTACGAGAAGCGATTGCCGTCGGCCAGGGGCTCATCAAGACCCAGTACGACTCGTTGTTGGCGAGCATAACCCCTCTCTGGGTTCCAACAAAGGTCCACCGAACATTCAACCGCGGTCTCCATGCGATGGAGGCCATGATCCACAGAAGGATTGAGGAGAGGCGCACCGCATCTGAGCGGCACGACGACCTGCTCGGGCTGTTGCTCGCCGCGAGAGACACTGATGGGGGCCCGCTGACTCATACAGAAATCCGTGACCAGCTGGTGACCTTCTTGCTCGCCGGTCATGAGACCACTGCCAATGCACTCACCTGGACCTGGTTGTTGCTGTCGCAATTTCGATCGGTCCGAGCGCGGCTCACGCGAGAAATACACGAGGTCTTAGGCGACCGTCTACCAACCACTGCCGATGTGCCTCGTTTGCGCTATACGAAGATGGTCTGGGAGGAATCGATTCGGCTGTATCCTCCTGCCTGGAGCCTCCATACACGTGTCGGCCGAGCCGAAGACCACCTTCCCTCAGGGGCTGTACTTCCCCCCGGAGCATGGGTCTTCATCTGCCCGTGGAGTGTGCATCGCAATGCGCGATGGTTCTCGGATCCCAACCGATTCGACCCTGAGCGATTCTCCGAAGAGGCGAAACGGACTCACACACCCTATAGCTACATTCCCTTCGGAGCCGGAGGACGTCGCTGTCTCGGGGAATCCTTTGCAGAACTGGAAGGCCTGTTGATCCTAGCCACAGTCACCTCACGATTCCGGCTACGCTTGGTTGATGGACAGACGATCCTCCCCGATCCAGTTATGACGTTGCGCCCTAAGGTCCCCGTCAAAATGATCGTCCAACGTCTCGATGCCCACGAATCAGAACCTGCCGTCGTGTAGACCGATCCATCCTGTCCTCAGCCTAGGTTCTGGGCATCCATGTGGTCGATATGGTACAACTCGCCATCGGTCAACCATAGCACCTGAATTGCAGCAACCGACAGATGATCCAGAAGCTCCCCGGCACCATCTTCGCGCTCGTTGCTCTGACGATATGTTCGGGATGCCTCTCACCGGTGACCCTGACACGAGCCGTCGTCGCTTATGATGACGCCATCACCGAAGCGCAATCTAAGCAGCTGCTCGTCAATATCGCAAGAGCACAACATCACCAACCGATTCATTTTACCGGCGTCTCCAACGTCGCGGCGACCTTCGACTTTCGGTTCTCGGCCGGCGCGACACCGGCGTTTACCGGGGACGCTGGCCGGACCATTCTGCCGGTCTTCGGCGGAAGCGTAGCTGAAAATCCCACGATCAGTATCGCCCCGATCGAAGGCGAGGAGTTTACGCAACGCCTCCTCACTCCGTTTCACGAATCAAAGCTGACTCTGCTCCTCCGCCAAGGCATCGATATCGACCTACTCCTCCGATTGATGGCGAAAGAGCTACGGGTGAATCACAGCGACGGAGCCGTCGCATATCGGAATAATCCCGCTGACTCCCTCGGCTACGAAATGTTCAGACGAGTGGTACTCCATCTCTCCGCCATTCAGGATCACAATAGCCTTTATGTTGAACCAATGAGCATCGAACGAACATGGACGATTCCCGCCGACTCCGTCACGGCCGAAGGATTCAAAGCGCTCGAGCAGGATTACCAGCTTTCGTACAATCGAGAAGACAAGACCTATACGTTACGAAAACTCATCGAAGGCGGTACCCTCATCACCAACTACGACCCCAACTTACTCTCCAGAGAAGAACGAGCACGGTTACAGGACGAGAACGACCGAGGGCTCCCCCATGACGTCACATTTGATATTCGCGCAGGACACTATGGTGGAGACTGGCCGCTCAAAGGCGACTTTCGACTGCGAAGCTTCAACGCAATGTTGAACTTTTTGGGACTCTCGATTGATGAAGAACCGGAATACCATGTCGATAAGGATGCGCGAACTCCGGACGTTTCCGAGAACCCCATCAAGACGATCGATCTCATCGTGTCATCATCAGCACCGTCCGGACTGGATCTCGCCATGAAGTCCCATGGTCAGTACTATGCGATCAACACGAACGGCCCTCAAGCTCGCTGGAATAGAGAAGCCTTCAAACTCTTATCGCAATTGTTTCAGATGACGGTCACGGAGGTCCCACGGGCAGGGGTCCCGAGTATTACCATTGCAAAGTAGCGTCAATGGCTATCGGCTGTACCACCAGTCAGAAGAGGTCATGCGTCGGCGCGATCTAGGCTTGGCTTGGGTGGACGACGACCAATAAGATACATGATGGCGGGAAAGAGCATGGTCGTGCCAGGGAAAATCAAACGGTATCCCCACCACGGTAAGGTGGGTCGAAAGAACCCCAACCCAACGGTCAACAGTACAGACGCCACAACCGCGTAGGCATAGGACGCAACCAACGTTGTGGAACGATCAGCGCTTCGCTGACGTGCAGCCGAAATACACCCCTTGATGAGAAGATAGACGGATAGGACTAGACAGGCTGTCCCATAATACACCGCATATTCTTGTTGTTGCATAGAGCCGACCTCGCTAATTCCACCACGTGCCCACTGTGGACATAATTTATAGCGTATCTCCGCTACCCTTGTCGAGTTGGCTCTCCGGTCTTGCGGCCTGCCACACAGTCCAGCGATCTGAAAAAGTCCTCGCCTGAGCTTGTATTTGCCTCTGGCGCTAATGATAATAGATCGTCAGTCGGGGCACCCACCGGAACAAAGGAACGGCGCATATGGAAATGTTGGTTATCGTGTTTCGTGAATCGCTCGTTGAACAGGTACATGCCATATTGAAGGACTATGAGGTGACTTCATACAGCGAACTGCACAACGTCACTGGAAAAGGAGAGACCGGACTAACCAGCCAGTTCTTTCTGGCACCCTCCACCAACCGGATGATCCTCGTTGCAGTTCCCGAACAATCGGCTCAACGTCTCATCGACGGGTTCAAGCGGTTTCGCCTCGGACAAGAAGCGTCCACAGGTGATCTGATGTTCCCACTCCATGTCTTCGTCTTACCCTGCCAACAAGTGGTATAGCCGCACCACCCACCACGCTGAGCGACATTCCGTCCGACAACAGTCCAGCCGTCGTCATCGGGTCACGATACTGAAAACAGAACGGCCTCCAGAGGAGACCCTCTGGAGGCCATATTGCACACCGCCCTCCTTATCATCCCCTCAACACTCGTTCATTTAGTGTTCGGCGTGCTCCAGCGACTCCACTGCATCCTCGGCATGTTTACGAGCTTTGGCCTTCTTCGCCTTCGCGGCCTTTTTCATGTCATGCTTTTTCGCTTTCAGCGCGTCTTTCTTCCCTTTCATCTCCGATTTCATCTTATCGCGCTTCCCCTTCATCTCCGACCGCATCTGCTCGCGCTTCCCTTTCATCTCCGACTTCATCTGTTCCCGCTTGTCCTTCATCTCGGACTGCATCTCGTCTTTCTGTGCCTTGAAATCCTCCGCCATCTGCTCCGGCGTCGCCTGCATGTCGCTCTTGGCTTCGCTGGCCATGGATCCTACTTCGTCCGTCAATTCCGAACCGAAACTGCTGAATTCATCCGCCTGCACGAATGCCCCCGTCCCAAACATCAACCAGCCTGCGACGGCTGAGACGACAATGAATCGCATAAAGATCCTCCCCTGAAATAGGTTGTATCGCCAGACCCGGCGCCATGAATCAGCGCCCCGTCTACCGGTATCCTGAGACGGCTTTTCTGGCAACAGATTTCAAGGTTTCAGCCTAGATCACAAACTTACCGAGAAACCATGTAGATCTGTTACCTCAACGTTCACGAGAGGAACAGTGCATGGGCTCATGCCTGCCGAATGTCTGGATAAGATTCTACTGCAGTCTGTGATGCTCTCACGATGGGTCCTGATGCTCGTGCGGGCCAGACACACGATTGCCTGGTGAGAGAACTGATCGTTCTGTGCGGAGTTGTCGTAATGCCAAATATTCCGTTCGGTAACAGAGCGCCAATCTATCTAAGTCATGCTTCGCCTGCCGCTTACAACGCGCCTCAATCTGTATATATCGGTTGGTTGGAATATCCGGCGGGCGCCCGATAATAAGATCTCGATAGCGTGCGGCGTATCGGTTCTCGCAGTCATCGTCCAGATCAGAGCCCGCGATGAATTCTTCCGCACACATTCTTTCAATGACAACGTCGGTCTCGGTATGGCGACGGAACCGCTGAATTGAGATCGTATCAGGTGAAAGTCGAGTCCCCTGAAGGATAAGAATATACGAAATGATATCAACGATATCAGCATCGCTGAGCTGATCCGCATCCTGGATCGGAGCCATGTCTGTAGCCGGAATTCCATATTTGAGGATCAAATAGAGTTGCCGGATAGATTTATCCGTCGGCATTCGGAGATCGGTCGGCGCAGGGTCCGATCGCCCGGCATCTGCATTCGGTATCGTGTGAATGTCACCATTCTGGCCATGACACTCGAAACACAAGGCCTTCCCGTTGAAGAGGATCTTCCCTCGCTGGGTTGAGAGCCAACTTCCATCATCCCGGAATGCCCCATCTTCAGATTGAGCCTTCTTCTCTTGCGTGGTTGATGACGTAGGAAGGTGTTTCAGCGTTTCCGGCTTCTTTCGATTCCGATCATCTGCACCATGAGTCGCACATCCGACTAGGATAAGAACGCCAGATATCATCATGCCTGCTGACAGCCATGGCCTCTTGGATGACGACATCGGCTTCCCCTATCTCAACACAACGTTTCGATGAGATCTGTTTCCTGAATCAACATCAGCGGTCGATCCCTCATAGCCAAGACCACGAGCGCATTGTAGAAGCCCGTTGCTTCTGTAGGCAACCAGTTGCCCGTAGATGCCTGCCTATACCGTTGATAACGTACCGAGGGAAGGATGTGCGATGGCTCTTCGGAAAGCGCCTCTCTCTGCTATTACAGGAGGTGCATACCCATAACGACACTCACCCTGCAAACCGAACAGTAGCAACACGTCTCTTCGAAGCGTCGGAAGCAGTTCAAGAAAGACTTGCCTGAGCACACCGACAGAGCTGGCTTGCTTCTTGGCCACCTCTCTCACGGGGCCTAGTTCCGCGATGTGCGTGACCTCCTTACCGCGTGGCTCCAGCCTGGGAGGCTCGGACAGCTAAACTCTTTCGGCGATTATTCGAAATCGTGCGGTCGATGATAGCGCCGCAATTGATGCATTTCCAAGCATAAAACACGAGAAAGAAATCCGAAAACCGTTCCAGCATCATCATGCCCTTACATTTCGGACAATCCATCGCTCCCTCCCAGGGTGATTACGTACACAGCTAAGAATGTACACAAGCAAGACCTGCGCCAATTCATCGGAGTGCAGTATCTCAATGATTTATGCGTTACGTAGTTAACCTGGGATCGCTCTCGTCCAAAACTTTGACAGTGTCGTCGAGTGCGATGCGTCAATGCATTGTCGGTCGTGGCCAGACAAATGGATGGAGGCAAGCCAAATTGATGGGGTCATTGATGGGGTCAGATCTTGTTCTGTGTATACCGTTGAGTTAGAGTGCCCCCATGGCCCGTCCACTGCGCATCGAATATCCTGGAGCCCTCTACCATGTCACCGCTCGAGGCAACGCTAAGCAGGATATTTTTCTAGATCATGAGGACCGTCACCGATTTCTCACGGTGCTAGGGCTCGTCGTCGCCCGCTTTCATCTTCGATTGCACGCCTACTGTCTGATGAATAACCACTTTCACCTGGTGGTGGATACACCCGAGGCCAACCTGTCGAAGGCCATGCGCCATCTTAACGGTGTCTATACGCAAGCCTTCAACCGCCGTCATGGACGGGTCGGCCACGTCTTGCAAGGCCGCTTCAAAGCGATCATCGTCGACCGAGACAGCTATCTGCTAGAACTTTGCCGCTACGTGGTGCTAAACCCAGTACGTGCCAAAACAACGCGCAAAGCCGACACCTATCAGTGGTCAAGCTATCAAGCCACGGCGGGGCTCGCGAATACGCCGCCCTTTCTGACGGTGGACTGGCTGCTCTCGCAGTTCGGGAAACAGCGGGCAGCCGCCCAGCGGAAGTATCGCGCTTTTGTCACTGATGGGATTGGCCAGCGCTCGCCCTGGGAACAGCTTCAGGGGCAGGTGCTACTCGGGAGTGACCGATTTGTCGCACGCATGGCGGCTATGCTGCAGGACAAACAGGGGCTCAAGGAAATTCCTCGACGACAACGGTTTGCAGCCCGACCAGCTCTTCACCAGCTGTTTGGTGTTCGCCCCCGTCTCGACCAAGCTAGGCGCAACGCAATCATCTCCCGAGCTCACCTTGACTACGGCTATACCTTAGCCGAGATTGGCTATGTCCTGGGGTTACACTATTCGACGATCAGCCGCCTGATCAATTCTCAGGGAAGATGACGCCGCATGGGCCAGGTTACGGACGTATCTCCCACAGCAGATAGACCAGCCCGACTGCGATAACTGCCACGATGACAATGTGCATGGTTACATCCTCCTTGATGGTTGTTAGGAAGCCACTCTCGTACCATGAACCAGCGCGCCGTCTAGAGGTATCGCGAGAGGTGGCTTCCGGCAACTTATTTCACGATTTCCACCATCAGACTTTCGCCACACCTGGTCAATCCTATTGGTAACAACCAGGATCGCGTCCAGGGTCGCGGTGAGACGGAGCTCGATTCACGTTTCGAACATCCGTCATCCTGACATCTCCTTCCTCCCGACCTAGCCTAGAACACCACGAAACATCGTGAAGACCCACCAGCACATCACTCCCAAGGCCATCGCACAGAACATCAAGATCACCCCGAATACTTTGAGCAGCCTCCCCCGAGCTGCCGCAGCCTGACCTGACAACACAACCGTATCTCGAACAACTTTCGCATCAGGAGGAGGAAACCGTAGAGTTTGCCGAACACGTTCACCAACCCACCAAGAATGCCAGCCGACGATGCACACACAGACGATCATGATACCCATACACAGGAGAAAGACTCTGGACAGCGATTGCTTGGCCTCCTCAACGGGCAAGCTCCGCACCTCCGCCATCCACTCTTCAAAGACCATCCAAAGTACCACCCCGCCGATCAACACCAGAATCACGGCAACGATAGCCAATTTTCGGCTCCGGTCGTCGGCTCGTTTAATCTCAGCCATGGCGAACACCTTCGTGAATCGGCATTTGATTAGGTCTATATGGGTTTGTTGATGAGGAAATCTTGACTGCCCAACGTGCGATCGGCAAGAAATAGATGGAATGTGGTAGGGATAAAGACAGGCGAGGATTGTTTTATTCAGATCTCCGACGAGGCTTACGGCATCGTAACCAACTTACCAAACTCCTCGCGCGCCGTGTTCACAATCCCAGCTGGCGCCTTGTCCGGACTTCCCGCATCGAACGGTGGCTGGGGATCATACTCGATGAGTAGTTGGGTCAATTGCGCCGCCTCAGCACCAAACTCTTCAGCGACCAAGGTTAGGGCCATGTCGATCCCGGAGGAAACTCCGGCAGCCGTGAGAACCTTGCCGTCACGAACGACACGTGCTTTGGTCGGGATGGCACCGAACTGTTTCAAGACATCATGGGCGAGCCAATGGGTGGTGGCCTTTAGGCCATTCAATACACCGGCAGCGGCAAGACCCAGCGCCCCAGTACAGACCGACGTGGTCCACTTCGTCGTCCGATGTACCTGGGCAATCCAATCCAACACCAGCTGATCACCCATTACGGCCTGAGGAAATGCTGTGCCTGGGATGACCAGGATGTCCGGGCTAGGCGTTTCGGCGAGGGTATAGTCGGCCGTCAGACGGAGTCGACCGAAGTCGGTCTGCTTGATACCCTTTTCCCGAGATACAAAACGTACATCCGTCGAAAGCGTCGGCACCTGCAGCACCTCGTAGGGGCCGATCGCATCGAGCGCCGTCATCCCGTCGTACAAGAGTATCGCCACCAGTAACTTTTTCTCTTGGGCCGTTTCGTCCATCCGAATCTCCCCCGTTATGGCCTCTTGCTCAGCAACAGGATCTTAGTATAATGCACGTATGCATTGGATCGCCATCTATCTTATTCTGGTAATCGGACTCGTTGAGCCTGATGCCATCCTCGCATTGAACGAGGAG
>JAHBWR010000139.1 GCA_019636875.1 Nitrospira sp. | reverse complement strand
CGATGAGCCAGCGACCGATCTGTGCGGGAGCTGCACGCTCTGTATTCAGGCCTGTCCGACGAAGGCCATCACTGAGCCCTACGTCGTCGACGCCACACGCTGCATTTCCTACCTCACGATCGAACTGCGCGGCGAGGCCGCGGCAATCCCGCAAGACTTGCAATCGGGCATGGGAAACAAGATCTTCGGATGCGACGATTGCCTGGATGTCTGTCCGTTCAACCTCCGAAGTGAGCCGACTCATGAGGAAACCTTTCAGCCAACCAATTTGACTCTTGCGCCCGATCTCAACCAGCTCTCCGAGCTGGACGAATCAACCTTTTCCAGATGGTTTCAACACAGCCCGATTCGACGGGCAAAGCTTCATGGCCTGCATCGTAATGTAGCGATCGCCAAACACAACACAAGCTCCTCATGAATTCCGCCTAAGATTTCTCGCGAATCCACGAGGTGGATCTAATTCGATACGAGGTGTATCTTTTTGGATTCTCTAACGATACTCAACTATTTCAATCCAGCTACACGTACGTTCTCGGTTAGGTCCTCCAAACACGTGATAGGTTGTCAATTTTGTAAAGAAATTACACCCACCCTCTCTGGGGCAACAGTTGATGGTACACATCGTGCTTCATGCCGGTGATCATCAACTTCACATGACGGAAGGGAGGGCGCACATATCTGGCAGTGGCTGGGCACGTCAAAAAAAAAATTGCATCCACGGCCCAGAACGATGTATTTTTTTGCCGAAATTTGGTAGATAGTTGACCCGGCGGCTGCCTGCTAAGTTCGGGAGGGGAGGTTTTTGACCGTCTTAGCCAGTGCACTGTCTCTTTTCCATAAAATCTAAAGGGAGGCTACTATGCAGAGGTTTCGTTTACTCACACTAACTTTGGGACTTGGCGTCCTATTGGGAGCCAGCGGGTGTATCACCATGCCTGGATCCGCAGGGGCAAAGGTCCACGATGTCACGTTCACGGCGACCGAATCTGAAATCGTCATCGACGGGAACGGGACGAAGTACAAGGCTTGGACCTTTAATGGTCAAATGCCGGGTCCAGTTGTCCGGGTGACAGAAGGCGATACCGTGAACTTCACCTTGATTGGCCATAAGGACAATGCCTTCCCACATTCCATGGACTTTCACGCGGCCGAGCTCGACTTCTTGGCGAACTACCACCGAACGGTTGGACCTGGCGACACGCACAAGTTCTCTTTCGTGGCAAAAAAGCCCGGCGTGTTCTTCTATCACTGCGGCGCGAGCCCAATGATTCAGCACGTCTCCCGTGGCATGTTCGGTGCCATCATCGTGGATCCGAAGAACCCAAAGGTATGGCCAAAGGCGGATCGCGAGTTCGTCCTTGTGCAGTCCGAGCTGTGGCAGAACCCGGACAACGTCCAGGCGATGTTCGATCGGAAATTTGATTACACGATCTTCAACGGCGGTATTTTCAAGCACCATCCCTTTATGCCTGGTGGGGAACCGCTGGAAGTCAAGGTGGGCGAGCGGGTACGGATCTATTTCGTGAATGCCGGCCCGAACGAGTTCTCTGCGCTCCATCCGATCGCTGAAATCTGGGATAACGTGTATGAAAGCGGCAACCCGGCGAACAAGTTCACGGGCGTCCAGACCTATGTAGTCGGTCCTGGGAGCGCAGCCACGTTCGACTTGATCGCTGAATCACCGGGAGCATATCCGGTCGTGACCCACTCTCTCACGAGCGCTCTCCGGGGTGCGATCGCGGTGGTGGTTGCGAACCAGAATCCCAAAGACTATAAGGGTCAGTTGATGCCAAACACCCCGTGGAATCCGTAACGAATGGACGGGGTACGGAAGTCTTGCAGGTCAGTTCATTACTCACACAAAGGAGTTGACGATATGACACTGAGTAAGAAGATTGTTTGTGCGGCGGTCGCCGTGGCAGCCGCTTGGACGCTGAGCACCTCGACGTCCTTTGCCGCAGACCGGTCGCTCTATGAACGCCTGGGTGGGCAAGGCGCGATCCAAGCCGTTGTCACCAAGTTCATCAATAACGTGAAGGGCGACAAGCGGATTGTTGGCTATTTTGCCAATGCCGATCTGAAGAAGCTGGACAAGCTCTTGGTCGAACAAGTCTGTATGGCAACTGGCGGGCCCTGCTCCTACTCGGGGCGCGACATGAAGACCACCCACAAGGGCATGAAGGTCACCGATGCCGCCTTCGGTGCGCTTGTTGAAGATCTGGTCAGTGCACTGGATACCTTCAACGTGCCAAAGAAGGAAAAGGATGAGTTGCTCGGCATCCTTGGTCCAATGAAGAGTGATATCGTCGAAGCTAAGTAAGGATTCGATGGGGACCCGCAACGAAACGTTGCGGGTCCCCGAGTCCGTTCTGCGAGCCAGGGGTTGCTAAATTTCTGGCTCGCAATATCTTCAACTTGATACGATAAACCAGCCTCCGACTCTACTTCGAACTGATCATCTTCAACGGGACATGGGCACTGCCACTTAGGACAATCTCGTGGTATGATACGTGCAGAATTTTGGCCTCTGGCCACGCGGCTCAGGAAGCCATCCAGCCGCGATATCAGAGGTACTCACCAAGGAGGAATCATGAGAGGGACGCGTTTGTTAATGATAGCCTGTAGCCTCGTGGCCGTTGCCTCGTGGAGCACTGTGGGATGGACGGCGCCTGAAGCCGATCCATTGAAACCACGTGTCCCCGATGCAGAACGTGGCGAAGCACGAAAAATGGAAAGTACGGTAAAAGTCACACCTGAACTGCTCGCCAAAGGCAAAGAACTCTACGAAGGCAAGGGCACCTGCGCGAACTGCCATGGCGTGAACGGAGATGGCACCGGTCCGGGCGGCATGCTGTTAGCGCCTGGCCCACGAAACTTCACGAACTGCAAGTTCCACAAGAAGCGGAAGGACGGGGAACTGTTCTGGGTCGTCAAGAACGGAAGCCCGGGGACCGGTATGCCGGGCCTTGTGAAGGGGGGCATGATCACCGAGGAAGAAGCCTGGACAATCATCGCGTACGAACGATCGTTCTGTAAGGACACCAGCGAATAGCGCCTGACCCATTTTGACGGCGGGTTGTTCCTTGAGCTTTCAAGGGGCAACTCGCCGTCCACGTCAGTAGGCGGTTTAATTCCACCATCAACCCACCCAACTTTGTCAGCCAGCCGCCATCATCACCACCCTATCAAGCCATCTGAATTTCTTACCCAAGGCATCCTCGTTGCGTCATGTGAAATTCTTACCGGGACGGGGACCTGGTGTCGGGCCTGAAGTCCGCCCTACCTTTTCCTTGGCTGCAGGGCCGCTCGTGGCTCCTGGGCCAATTGTGGGGGGCAACTGTTCAGCCGAGGCGATCCGCGACTGGGGTGCCCGTGGACTGAAGGTCCAGCCGCGCCAGCGGACACCCGGTCGAGGGCCGGCCTGCGGAGCTCGACTCTGCAGGGTCGCGACGTATTCCAGCTGGTTGGCAATCTGTCGCGCGAGGACAAACGGATCGGTGCACCGGAAGAGGCGCTCGAGGGCGTCCACCTTCGTGGCATCGGCCTCCGTGCAGGCCCGGACTCGCTCCAAGGGGGTCTGCGGCCCATCGTATCGACGCAGGAGTCGGGAGCCGCGGCGCTCCTTACGCACCAGCTTCATCGAGGGCTGAAAGAGATTCTGGAAGAGCCGCAGATCCGCATAGAGGGCATTGAGGGCCTGCTGAGCTTCCCGGGTCTCGTAGCGATCCCAGCCGATGAGCTTGCGCACATGCGTCCAGTTCTTCTGCTCCACATGGGCGTTGTCATCTTTCTTATAGGGCCGCGAGCGCGTGAACTGAATGGCCCGACTCGCGCAGAACGCCACCAGATGCCCGTTGATGAACTCGCTGCCGTTGTCCGAGTCGAGCCCCCGCACGGCAAACGGCAGCTGCCGGGCGATCGTGGTGAGTGCCTGGAGGATGCCGTGTTGGCCTTTGCCCATGACCGCCTGCCGCTCGACCCAGCCTGTGTGAATATCCACGGCGTCTAACGTATGCAGAAACTCCCCGGCGGCGGACGCGCCGGAATGGGACACCAGATCAATCTCCAGATAGCCGGGGTGGGTCACGTCCCAGTGGTCTGTCTTGACTGGGACGAGCTGTTTGAGCAACGTGCCCGGTCGCGTGGTCCCGTAGAGCCGTCGCTTCAACCGGTGTTTGTGCGGTTGCAGCCGCCGATCCATCTGCCGCGCACTGATGGTCCGCAGTTGGCGTTCCAGCGTCGGGCTCAGGGGGCGCCGCTGTCGGACCCAGGGGAGCCACAGGGGGAGCGCCGCCTTGAGGCGCGCCGCACACAGATAGCCCGACTCCTCCCAAATCCACGCCAACACGCTGATGGCTTCCGCACTGTAGATCGGTCGCCGACGCGGCACGCGTCGTGGGCGAGGTCGAGGCGGCTGCCGCCGATTCAATAGCCCCAGCGCATACTTGCGGTGATACCCACACATCCGCGTCACTTCATCTAACAACGCCGTGCGCTCGGCTCGCCCCGCACGCTGATACCGTTTCCACATCAGCCCGAGATACTCCTGCTTCGAACGTCGCGCCATGCCGCCACCTTCCATCCTCGCCCTCCTTTGGCCCTGCCCCATGCAGGTGTGGAGGGTAAGATTTCCAAATGGCGCAACGATCTGTCGCCCGGTAAGATTTTAGATGACTCAATACGACCACTTTCTTTCTTCATGGAAAGAGGTGTAGGCTAGAAACGGTTTCGCGGTTCGATAGGAGGCTAGGTCAGGGAGCACTCCGATGAACCCTCATAGATTCCTCCTGGTTTGCCTCGAGTCCGACCTGAAGCAACACCTCCGCACGGTTATTCTGCATCCCGATATTGTTGAAGCTGCCACCGTATCGGAAGGGCTGAGCCTCTGGGCAGAGGCTTCCCCTACTCTGGTCATCATCGAAGGCAATTACCATACTATAGCCCCTTTGCTCGAATACGCTCGGCAGGGGACACCACCCGTACCCGTACTCGTGATCGGGAACAAGCACTCGGTCACAGAGGTAGTGGAAATCATGCGTGCCGGCGCAGTCGATTATCTGACAACGCCTGTTCGTTCGAATGAGCTGCAGGCCGCGATTGTCCGGGTACTCCATCTCTCTCCTCCCCCAATCCCGTCCGTCTCGCACGATCCCTTTGTCTCCATCATCAGCGTCTCACCACAAATGAACTTGATGAAGCAATTGTCCCAAGAGGTGGCCTCGACCGATGCTACCGTCCTCATCACAGGTGAAAGCGGAACCGGCAAGGAACTCTTCGCTGAGGCCATCCACCGTTCGAGTCCACGAGCCGCCGGTCCCTTGGTCGCACTCAATTGCGCCGGTATCCCTGAGAACCTCTTGGAGTCGGAGTTATTTGGCTATGAGTCAGGTGCCTTTACCGATGCCAAGAAAGCGAAGCCTGGGCGGTTCCAGCTGGCGGAGGGGGGGACGCTGTTTCTGGACGAAATCGGTGAAATGAGCTCGGTGGCTCAAGCCAAACTTTTACGTGTACTCGAAAATCACACGATCGATCCGCTGGGCGACACGCGCAGTCACAAAGTCAACATCCGTATCATTGCCGCGACAAACGAGGATCTCCTGGCCCAAATCAAAGCCGGTCGGTTCCGACTCGATCTCTACTATCGGCTGAACGTCTATCAATTGCGTATTCCGCCGTTGCGTGAACGGCTCGACGACATTGAACCGATTCTGCTAATTTTCCTGGAACGCCTTCGCAAGGAGCGCGGATCCCGTATTAAGACTATCGCACCATCGGCCCTTGCCGTGCTTCGCAACCACGATTGGCCGGGGAACGTCCGAGAACTACATAATGTCGTGGAGTGGCTCACGATTACCTGTAAAGAAGACGTGATCCAACCACACCACTTACCGACATCCGTAAAAATCACTCCAACAACCAATCCCCCAGACCACACACCAGCCACGTCCTTCTTAACCTTTGGACTGTCGTTTCAAGAAATGGAAAAAAAGATGCTCGAGGAAGCACTGCAAAAGACCTCAGGGAACGTCTCAGAAGCCAGCCGTCTCCTCAAAATGACCCGCAACACACTGCGATACCGAATGGCAAAATACCATCTTCAATAGCCCTGTGTGCCTGAGTACCCGTCCACCCTTCCTCTCCGTACTAGCAAACCCCTGCCCTTCTCGTAATGCCATCTTTCATCGCCGAGAATTTTTGCAGGAGATCAGAATACAGAAGCTTGAGCAGGTCATTTTCCTGTTCCAACTCTCTAAGCCGTTTCGCATGAGACACTCGCTCGATCTGGCTTCTCGTAGATATTGACTGGCGCATAACAAACCTCCTCCCAGCAGTAAATTAGTTAGAGTTCGTACTCAACCTCAGTCGAAGCAATACCATGCGCTAGGAATGAGCAAACTTAGTGCCACACACTGCCAAGTGGTTCAAGAATGCTCAAACACCGCCATAAGACTGATGTATCGTGCGATCCATGGAACGGGGAACGCATAAGTAGATAGGTGTATTTAGTCATTGCGGTATCGAATTGGATACGAGGTGGATCTGAAACGATACAGGTAATCTGTACCGACCGGGCTTCCGATGTTATCGGTAGCCCGGTCGCACGAGTGAATCACTGACCAGATAGCTTCGGCTCACCCACTTGGAAACTGCCCCAGAGCCCCCCAGACCACATCTGGGCAGGTCCATCTCGATACAACCAGTACCCTTCGTGGGCACGTGGAATTTTCACCGTCATCGCCTTGCCGACCGACATGAGCGGGCTATGGGGCGATCCATAGTACGGTAAGAGATCCTCAAAATCGTGTCCGTAGAGCAAGAACGCATGCTGTCTCGCACGACCATGCGGCTGCAGGACGCGGAACCGCACCTCCTCGCCCGGCACCGCCGTGTAGGCCGTTGTCGGGATCGGCTTGTATCGAGGGGTGAAGAACTGCGTCGGATAGAACGCTTCATTCAGATTCGCCTCGGGGGCCTGGCCCAATCGAATCTGGAACGGCGCTGTATGGTA
>JAHBWR010000138.1 GCA_019636875.1 Nitrospira sp. | reverse complement strand
CTCCATTATCCTGGGTGGCCCAGGGAATTTTTACCAGCGTACTGTGGTTATTCCTAGTATGGCGAGGTGCAAGTCTCGTGTACGCTGCCGATAGGGCCTTAGAGCAATACTGGAAATACCATGGAGGGATGTCATGGGGAGACGCAACATATTCTGGACGTTTCTTGTAGTGGGTATGTGTGGTACAGGTGGCCATGTGTCGGCCTATGAGGGAACAGGTGCGATCGATCCCACCTCAGCCCTTTGTCGCAATGTACAATTTACAGAATTCACTCCTCAGCAATACTCACAGGAGGCGAACAATACTGAGGTGTCTCCAGAGTCGGAGTTTTCATTTCTCGCGTCGAAGGAAACGTTCCCCAAGAGCATCGCGGTCACGATCAAAGATGAAGCAGTTCCCATTACAGTGACCCCTCACTACGCCGGTTATCACGTAACGGGCAATCTTCCCAGCCAGGAGAAGGGTACCTTCGTCAGAATCAATATCGCGGCAAAAGGCCCGCACGGATGTGAGCGTGGTGACGGATGGCTACTGAAGGTAGCTGAGGCTGATGTAAACAAGGGCTTGAAGGCCGATTGAAGCGGCCTTCAATTACCGAAGGTAGGGGAGCAGTTCTGCAGTGGGACGATAAGGCTGTTGCCTATCGACCGAGGCAGCGTGGTGAATCTTGACGCTCCGACCCTTATGAGTTATCCGATGAGGCGCGACGTTTCGTTACAGTCGCGACAAACCGGTCTTCTGAGAAGACAGCCCGGAGGCGGTTGGTCACAGAGCGGCGATAGAGTTCTGATTCACGGCCGACGAAAACTAAATTCTTATCGTCCAGGAGGATATTGAGGTGGTCCTCTGAGACGAGCAGGCGAGTGCTGTCACCCACGTTCACGCGATACTGTGTCTTCCCGTCTGGATTGCGATCTGTGCCTGAGACAATCTCGGTCAAACCGTCAATCGTACCTTCATAGGCTTCGGTCCGATGACGGACTTTCGTGCCATTGGGGATACGGACCCACTGCTCAATCGATGTCAGCTGATTGGACTTATCGGTACTCATGAACATTCACTCCAAATGAAATCGATCTGTTCTGCCCTAATACACCCTGTGCGGTCATTCGCTATATAGCGGTAAGTAACCGGATCCGCGCAGGAACCCACACTCTACTGATTATGTCGATCGCGCTGAAATGGACCCGGAGGGGGCAGGCCCGAGGATCAGAAGCGCTCTGGCAGAAATCTACCACAGGGGTGGCCGAGATTACCACCAACGTCGTTTTCAGGGACGGAGTGTGAAGTTGAATGCTGGAAGGCGAGAAAACGAGCTGTCGCAACTAGCCGACGGTGATTTGGGGACAGCCAATGATGATGTTCTATCAAAATTCTCACCTGTGGAGAAATCTAAAGATTACTGGTCATCACCATCGAACAGGAATGAAGGGAATTCCTGGTGGGGCGTTCAAATTCTTATGCGCGGATGGGACTACCGGAGCCGTTAAAGAACGGCTCCGGCTGGAGATCCCGTCCTGGTGGGAGGCATGCGCTCACTTGCAACTCCACGGTGGAAATTCGACAGAAATCATTCATCACATGAAACCGCCCATGTAAATCGCAAATGCCACGATCCCCACAAGAATCGCTCCATACAGATACACCCATCCAGGCTCATGAGTTATCTCATCTTTGACGTCCTTTAAGTGTAGTTCACTCATCGTAGCCACCTCCTTGTTTGACACATCCTCACTCCCCTCAATCTCGGAGTGCCTAGACCGTCCTCTCTGCTGGATTTAGATTAATCAACGGATCGTTCCTTCGCCATCGCCCAGAAGATTGAATTTGCGTCTCCATCGAATGGGTGAGGGAACCGGTAAGCGCCAAAGGACGGATCAATGGGGCTTGAGGTAGGTCAGAATGGCCTCTACGCGGCTGCCGACGGAGAGCTTTTGATAAATGTGATGCAGGTGAGTTTTGACCGTCTCGACCGAAACGCACAACTGATCGGCAATTTCTTTATTGCTCCGACCAGCGGCGGCGCACACCAAGATTTCTCGCTCTCGATCGGTCAGGCTAAAGGGTAGTGTTGGGTGTTCCTCATGGGGCTGTCGTATTGCGCCCGGAACGGTACGAAGGAAATGGTCCGGTATGAGCGGTGCCAGGACGCGCTCACCTCGAACCGCAGCACGGATAATGCGAAGAAAATCTGCCTGATCAGTATCCTTCAAGATATAGCCAAATGCACCGGCTTGCACGGCAGCGACGATCCGTGAGTCTTCGTCATATCTGGCCAGCAGCAGTGTTCGAGTATCGGGTACGAACTGACGGATCAGTTTGGTGAACGACTCGACCTCAAGGTTCGGGAGGTCGACGTCCAGGAGGACGACATCGGGTTGATGTTCAAGCGCTAGCTGGTAGGCCTCGTGTCCATCTGTTGCCTCTAGAACGGAGGTAACATCCTGCTCTCGTTCCAACAGCAGCCGCAAACTCTGTCGAAACAGTCGCTGAGCTTCGACTAGAAGCAATCGGATGGGCCTTACGTGGATCTCGCGATCAATTCGATGCCCCGCACTTCCCATACTCATAACCTCGCCGGCGCCCGACAGAACCAACCATATGTCGTTAGGCGCCGGCCTAACCCTTCATGCTTTCCTCAGGCTGCCATGCGAAATGTCCAGCGGTCTGCATCGCGTCTCAGCTGAGCCAGCGCCTGTGCCTCTCTGCTCTGCACCGCCATGGAAAGACCTCCGAAAAAGACAGTGGCCAACAAAAGCCCAGCGGCAATCAGGTAGCTCATCGGAATCTCCGGCCATGACGTCAGTTTAGTTGACGCTCCGGGGACGTCGTTAGAGGGTATCGCTGCAGAAGCCATCACAGATGGCTCCATCGTGTGACCTGCTGGGACCTCGTGGCGCACCGAGGCGAATATTAAGCTTGCCAACCGCTCTTGTTGTGTTGCCTGTCCTTTTTCGGCGTTCAGCTGTGCATGCGCGACCCGCACCAGTGCAGACCCAAGCCGCTCTTGGATCGCATCAGCCTGGATCCGGTCGTGTTGGCTCGCTTCAACAATGCGGCGTCCGATCGTGGCTTGCCATGTAGAGGTGAATCCGTCACGGAGGCGCTGCCCGCGAGATTCAATCGTGCCGATCATTTTCATGTTGTACAGGGTGCCATCCCGATCCGCCGACAACAAGCCATGCCGGACACCGTATGTCGTGAAGTTGACGATGGCCCGTCCCATGACACCCTCGACGCGTGTGATGTGAGTGGCTGGGATGGCCCTTGCCTCGTTGAGGACTGCTCCGAGCAGGCCGCGAGAACCGGATTGCCATGTCCGATACGACATCGTGGCGCGATTCCATTCAGAGACGGATTGAGCCACAGTGTGATCGGTGTGGCGGTCGAAGACCGCTTGGTCCACGATGGCTCGACCAAGGACCGGTTGGAGCACGCTGATGCCGTCCTCGATACCCGTGGATTCCTCCAGTGCAAAGGATTGATGGAGGCTCACCTGATAAGTTCCGTTGACCGCAATGAATAAGAACAGTGCTCCAAAGATCGTGGCGCACATTCCGACACCCACGAGAATATCAATAGTGTTATAGCGGTAAGACATATCAACCTCCTTGCCACCATGGAGCGATTGCATCTGTGGCGATGTGTTGCGTCGAGAGGGAGTCGTCAAGCCTCTGTGCCTGGCAACAGCTCTCTATGACAACGATGTAAGAGGATTGAGAAGGGCTATAGAGGAGAGAAGGTCGCACGAACCATGTTGTACTGGGTAAAGGTCGTTTCCCAATGACGAACATGGCACCACCTCCCAGAAAGATGAGGCGGTATCGAGATTTCACTCTACGCCCTGCGAGTAGGGTGGTCAAGAGGGCGCACACCGTTCCATCATGCGTTCGTCACCAGTGCGTCAAATCCAGAAATAATTGGCGAGACGATCCGAGATGGGTAGCATAGGAACGTATGAAGATCTCGGCCCTCCTTCTAGGCGTGATGCTGGTTGCACCCAGCCCGGTCATGGCAGGAGCTGAGTTCGTTGCACGGGTCATTGCGGTTCACGAGGGAGATCGTCTGACCATTCATCATCAGGGCCGAAAGGATATGGTGTCTCTCCGCGATGTGGACTGCCCTGAATTGAAACAGCCCTATGGAAAACAGGCGAAGCATGCGACGGCTGCCTATATCGCCAATCGTGAAGTCGTTGTGCGGGAGCTGCATCAGGACCGGAAGGGGAGGATGATTGCTGATATCCTGCTTCGAGATGGGCGTCAGATTGCCCAGGAACTAGTTAAAGAAGGGTTGGCCTGGGTACAACCCGGAGCATCTCGCGATCAGAGCCTCAAGGATATGGAAGAACTGGCTCGAGCTTCAAAGAAAGGGCTGTGGTCGGATCCTAATCCCGTTCCACCATGGAAGTGGAAACCGACGAAGCCTGCTCCCCACGGTCGTTGAGTGCGCACCTTCTCACGTTTTCTGAGGCTCCTCCTGTCGGACGTAGTACTCCTTGGCATTCAACAACTCTGAGCGCTGTTCCAATCCCGTAGAAAGCAAAGAGCTCCAAATCATGGCGCATAGTGCTGCCCTTAACAGAATGATTGGCATGAAAATATTACTCCCCATCTTCTGTGGATAACCCTGTGTGCAAATCTCGATTTTCAAAAAATACGGCACGAATGGCGCGTATATTTATCAAAGTGCCTATTTTTTAGGCATCTGCCTCGTCGATCTAGACCCACAAGTAATTGTGATACAAGCCTGAGTTCCATGCATTCTTGCATATTCCTAGAAATAAACTCTTGACATGATCGGTAGCATTCACGGTGGTTCACACTATTGCCACCATATCCAACGGTTATCCACAGGTTTCAATATTTTCTGGGGATGATCTTCTCTGCACCTGGAGCGAGTTCCGTATCTGTCAAGGGGGAGGACGAAGAAATAACGGCTCCATCGCGTTTCGAAAAAGACCACGGACCACCGTCTCAAGGCCGGATCCAAATGGACGATTTCAGGCAGTCGTACACGTAATTGGTTCGTGACGTCGAGACTCCGGATGGGCATATGCCCATCCGGAGTCTTGGGAGGACAATTAACTCCCGCTGACTGGCTCCAACGTCGGGGTTGGATCAGACAGAACGGAGGGAGCCGTTTCTGCTGCCGAGTCGCCATCCTCCATGGGCGAGGAAGACTCGATCGGCGACTCCGACGACTCGGAGGTCGTGACGGGGGCAAGCGGCAGCACCATGTGCTCCTGGCCGATCTTTCGAAGCTCAAGATGCACTCGTCGATTCATATGTCGGCAAACATCGCTACCATCGACACACAACACTCCCTCTTCGCCTAAGCTCACCGTTTTGATCCGGTGTTCCGCGATGCCGGCAGTGACCAGCTCTGCTTTGACTGCTTCAGCCCGATTCATACCAAGTTGCTTGTTATAGGTGGCTGAGCCCTGCTGGTCGGTATAACCCTGGATGAGGACGCCATAATCTTCATGCTGGTTCAGCATGGCAGCTTGAGCCGATAGTTGAACCTTCCCTGCATCCGTCACCCCCTTCCGACCGACTTCGAAATAGATATCGGTATGCAGAATGTCCGGTGTGGAGCCGACTGAAGTCGTAATTTGAGTGGGGGAGGTGGTCGATGCGTCGGCTTGGCTCACGGCTGCGGTTTTCTTAAGCAGATCCGTCACCTCCGCATGCTGCATCTTGCTTGTGGTGGGAGAGGCCTTCACTGGGGTATTGGCTTGGCTATAGAGCCAGAACACGGCGAGTAGCCATCCGATGATCAGAACGACTCCGGCCAGGGCAAAAGTCTCTTTCATCTCTCTCTGCGGCCCCATGACCTTCGGGGTGATATTTCCTGACGATAGCTGTGATGAACTCTGTGACATGATGGCAATCCTCCTTCTTCGGGAACGCGAAAGGTTAAATGTGAGACGCCGGAGCGCACCGTGCGGCCGTTGAACTGGATCACCTCCTTCCCGGCCATCTGCGTGACTCACGCCGATGGAGGATTGCTTGAGCAATGGAAATGCCGAAAATAGATCGACGGAAAATTATGAAAACTGTGAGGACAATTAAGATGTTACGTGTTTAGACAAGGCCGGTGCAGGATGCGGGGACGCGAGGGTCCATCATCCCATGCGGGGATAGCCCCGCATGACATCGGTAACACAATGGTAGGGTAGTAACTTATTCGATCTATTCAGTAGACTCTCGCGGCAACAGAGAGGCTTAGGGAAATAATTATATGAAATGCCAGTTAGCTAACAACAAGAAAGGGAGAGGGTCATGCCATCCAAGGCTCTTTTGTGGTTATTACTCGCAGTGTGCTCGGGTTGTGCAGCTTATGTGACTCCTGGTGGGTCGGTAAATCTTGCGGACATCAATCGCAGTGACATTACAGAAGTTGCTACACGCAAACCTTCTCCCAACTTTCCTGCGCGGTTGGCCATTGCACGAGTTCAGGCATCTCAATACAAGTCCTACACTTCCGACAGCTACGGCAATGGTCGGTTCAGTGTTGTGACGACACAGGAATTGCTTAGCGAAGATCAACTTGAACACATCTCTCAATGGCCAGCTGTAGCCGGTGTGGCACCGATCAATCGGCTGCTGCTGGTATCCCAGAACATGGACTCGCTCGACGATCTGAGAGTGCCAGCTGCAAAAGTTCAAGCCGACGTGGTATTGATTTATACGATTGATACATCCTTCAGGATTCAGGGGCGTACGTATGCTCCGCTCTCCCCAATATCGCTTGGCCTAATTCCAGATCGTGATGCCCACATAACCTCTACGGCATCCGCTTTGTTTACGGATGTTCGAACTGGATTTATCTATGGTTTGGCCGAGGCGACCGCAAAATCGACTGGCTTAACCAATATCTGGGGCACATCGGATACGATTGACTCGAAGCGGCTTGAGGCTGAGGAGCAAGCTTTTAGGCTTCTCATTCCGGAACTGGAAAAAACCTGGGTAGGCATTGCGAAACAGTATAATGGGAGAGATTAGGAAGGTAGATCCCGCTCGACGGGGGATACCGCCATGCTGCTGATGAATCAGTTTGATTCGATGATCTGAATCGCGCTTGCCTGGACTCTGACGTCCCGCGGAGGTTCAT
>JAHBWR010000137.1 GCA_019636875.1 Nitrospira sp. | reverse complement strand
CTCAATGATCCCGCGCGGGATACCTGGCAGAAACCACAGGGGGTCATAGAGCAATTGTCGATCCCGCCCGGATCGCGTGTGGCGGACTTAGGTGCCGGCGGCGGCTACTTTACATGGCATCTGGCCAAGGCGGTCGGCGCACGGGGGATGGTCTACGCAGTAGATATTAATAAGGCGGCACTGGACATGATCTTTAAGGAAATGGTCGCACGCGGAACTCCGAATGTGCGGCCCGTCCGCGCCACGCTGAGCGACTCCAGATTTCCGGAGCCGGTCGACCTCGTGTTCAGCTGCAATACCTATCATCTCATGCCTGATCGAGTCGCCTACTTTCGCGCTCTCGCGTCGTCGCTCAGGCCGGATGGACGCGTCGCGATCATTGACTTCCATCCGCGTGGGTTTTTTTTCGACCTGTTCGACGATAGAATCACCAAGAAGGAAGTCCGTCTCGAAATGGAAGCCGCCGGCTATCGATTGATCAACGCGTATGATCTTCTCGACCGGCAGCACTTCCAGATCTTTGCGGTTCCCGACAGTAAACAACTCGACTCCTCTGATGTAAAGGACGCAGCTCCGAAGGACCGTGAATGAACGACACAGATCCGCAGGAGACGCGCGAATGGTTGGACTCCATCCAGTACGTCCTGGAGCACCACGGCGTCGAGCGGGCAACCTATCTGTTCGAACGGCTTCGTGACCGGCTGGGTGAACGCGGTGCGAACGTCGTCCAGTCAGTCAACACTCCGTACGTCAATACGATTCCCGTCTCCCAACAACCGCCCTATCCCGGTAACCTCGAGTTAGAACGTCGCATCCGCAGCCTGGTCCGCTGGAATGCGATGGCGATGGTTGTGAGGGCCAACCAGCAACGCCCTGGCATCGGCGGACATATTTCCACCTTTGCCTCGGCCGCTACGCTCTATGAAGTCGCCCTGCATCATTTTCTGCGCGGCAAGAACGGGCCCCAAGGCGGCGATCAAATCTACTTTCAAGGCCATGCCGCACCGGGGATCTATGCGCGTAGCTTCGTGGAAGGACGTCTCCCCGAGGAAGTGCTTCGCCGGTTCCGTGCCGAGCTTGATCCCGATGGAGGCGGCTTGTCCTCTTATCCACACCCCTGGTTGCTCTCCAATTACTGGGAGTTTCCCACCGTCTCGATGGGGCTGGGGCCGATCCTGTCGATCTACCAAGCGCGCTTCAACCGTTACCTACAGGATCGCGGCCTGAAGGATACAAACCAGCAGCGAGTCTGGGCCTTCGTCGGTGATGGCGAAACCGATGAACCGGAAAGCCTCGGCGCGCTCTCCCTTGCCTCGCGTGAACGACTCGACAATCTCATCTGGGTCGTCAACTGTAATCTCCAACGCCTCGACGGTCCGGTGCGCGGCAACGGCAAGATCATCCAAGAGTTGGAAGCGGTCTTCCTCGGCGCCGGCTGGCATGTCATCAAAGTGATCTGGGGCAGCGATTGGGATCCGTTGCTCGCGAAGGATGACGAAGGCCTGCTGACCAAGCGGATGGGCGAGGTCGTGGACGGCTGGTTTCAAAAGTATGTAGTGGAAGGCGGGGGCTTCGCACGGGAGCATTTCTTCGGAACCGACCCGCGACTCCTCAAGCTGGTCGAGAATTATTCCGACGAACAGATCCACAAAATGCTACGAGGCGGCCACGATCCTCGGAAACTGTACGCTGCCTACAAAGCCGCTGTGGAGCATACGGGGCAACCCACCGTGATCCTGGCTAAGACGATCAAAGGCTACGGCCTCGGCGAGGCCGGCGAAGGCCGAAACATCACGCATCAACAGAAGAAGATGAATGAACAGGAACTGCGTGAATTCCGTACAAGATTCAGCGTGCCGGTGCCGGATGCACAATTGACCTCGACCCCGTTCTATCGGCCTCCAGCAGACAGCCCCGAGGCAGCATACCTGGCAGAACGCATCAAGGCGATGGGCGGTCCGCTTCCTGAGCGGCGCGTCACCGTCGAATCGATCAAGACGCCTGCGCTCGACCTCTTCAAAGAATTTCTCGAAGGATCGGGAGAGCGTTCGGTCTCTACCACGATGGGGTTCGCCCGAATGCTGAGTCGCCTGCTCGGTATGAAAGAGTTCGGGAAATATCTCGTCCCGATCATTCCCGATGAAGCGCGCACGTTCGGGCTGGAGGCGCTCTTCCGACAATATGGCATTTACTCGCATGTCGGCCAGCTCTATGAACCGGTGGACAAGAGTTCTCTCTTGTACTACTTCGAAGCGAAGCACGGGCAGATTCTCGAGGAAGGCATTACCGAAGCCGGTTCGATGTCTTCCTACATTGCGGCGGGCACCGCCTATGCGACTCATGGCGTAGGCATGATTCCGTTCTATATCTTTTACTCGATGTTCGGGTTTCAGCGGATCGGCGATTTGATCTGGGCTGCTTGCGACATGCGTGCGCGAGGATTTATGTTGGGCGCCACCGCCGGACGCACGACGTTGGAAGGAGAAGGCCTCCAGCACCAGGATGGGCAGAGCCACCTATTCGCGAGTGCCTTTCCGACGATTGCGGCCTACGACCCGGCCTTCATGTTTGAGCTGGCAGTCATTCTTCAAAACGGACTCAAGCGGATGTATCAGGATCAACAAGACCTGTCTTACTACATCACACTCTACAACGAATCCTATCCGATGCCGGCGATGCCACCCGATGCAGAAGAAGGGATCCGAGAGGGTCTGTATCGATTCAAAACCGCGCCGGACCAAGCCAAACACCGGGCGCAGCTCCTGGCGAGCGGTCCGCTGGTGAACGAGGCGGTGCGTGCGCAGGAATTGTTGCTGCGCTATGGCGTGGCTGCGGATGTGTGGAGTGCAACAAGCTACAAGCAGCTACGAATGAATACGCTGGAGACCGAACGCTGGAATGTGTTGCACCCGCAAGAAAAGCCCCGCACAAGTTTTCTACAGCGAATCGTTGAGCAGTTCGATGGCCCCTGTATCGCGATCAGCGACTATGTGCGCCTGGTTCCCCAACAAATCGCTCCGTGGGTTCCCGGCGGGCTTCTGGCCTTGGGAACGGATGGGTTCGGCCGGAGCGATACCCGGAAGGCCTTGCGGCGCTTCTTCGAGGTCGACGCCGAACATCTGGTCGTGGCGACGCTCTACGCCTTGTGTCGCCGTGGAGCCGTCGAGGCAAGCCTCGTGACGCAGGCAACGCACGATCTTGGTATCTCGACTGAAACGGAGGCTCCTTGGCATCGATGACGGAGACAGGGCCATCCATCAAGAGGGATATGACATGAATGTCGAACTCCCATTTCTCGCAGAAGGGATCGAAGGCGGCGATGTGGTCCAACTGCTGGTGCGCGAGGGGGATCACGTCCAAGAGGGACAATCGCTGATCGAGCTCGAAACCGATAAGGCGACCGTACCGGTCCCGACACCCGTTGCGGGAACCGTCGTGCGCCTGCTGGTCCAGCAAGGCGATCATGTGAAGGTCGGCCAAGCACTCCTCGAACTCGATGGAGCTGACGATGGCGCAAAGCAGGCATCGACCTCGTCATCAACAAAGCCGACCCAGCCATCTTCTCAACAGGCTCCGCCTCCCACTGAAGCAAGCCAAGCGAAGTCCGGACAATCTCCGCCCCAAAGAGAGGCCCCACCGACCGCGCCGGCACCAGAACCAGTAGAACCCGCTGTGAAGGAGAAGACTGGAGCGATCCACTCGCCGCCCGCCGGAGCCACGATCCCGGCTCCTCCATCGGTTCGGCGACTCGCGCGAGAACTTGGGGTTGATCTCTCACAGGTCAACGGGTCGGAAGCCGGTGGACGGATGACTGCCGACGACGTGAAAGCCTTCGTCCGGGAGCGGACCAAGCGCGGCACGGCACAAGGCTCGGGCAGCAACATATTTTCCACCACCTATGGATCTGAACGGCGCGAGCCGCTCCCCTCCCTCAGACGAAAAATCGCTGCCAATATGACCCAAGCCTGGACGACGATTCCGCACGTTCATCAGTTCCAAGATGCCGACATCACCGATCTCATGGCGCTCCATAAACGGTATGCACCGGAATTCAAAAAGAAGGGCGCCACACTGACGTTGAGCAGCCTCTTCTTGAAAGCGATCGTCCATGCACTGAAACTCTATCCGCAAATGAATGCGACCCTCGATCTCACCAACGGCGAGGTGATCTACAAGGACTATTACAACATCGGCGTGGCGGTCGATACACCGGCCGGGCTCATCGTACCGGTGGTTCACCAGGTGGACCAGAAAGATCTCCTGCAAATTTCGCTGGAGCTGGCCGATCTCGCCGAACGCACTCGCAAGCGGGAGATCACGCTGGAAGAGCTGCGGGGAGCGACGTTTACGTTGAGCAACATGGGGGGGATCGGCGCCGGTCCGTTCCTCCCGATCATCAATCCACCTCAAGTCGGCATTCTCGGTGTCGGCAAAGCTAAAATGACGCCCGTCTATCGAGACGGGCAGTTCGTCCCTCGCCGCGTCCTGCAATTGTGCGTGGGCTACGACCATCGGCTGGTGGATGGAGCGATTGGCGCGCGCTTTACCATCGAGATCGTCAAAGTGCTGGAAGATTTTCAAGGAATGTTCCTTGGGCTCTAACAGGATGCTGAAAAAGTCCGCCAGCTGCGTTCTCGCATCGCTCAGAGGCTCACTTGTGCGGAGGAGTCACACTGGTGGGGTTTATCCGTTCACCAAGATCGATTCGATGAGTGAACGGCTCACACGGAGTGCGGTATGTACCTCCTCGCCTCTTCACTCGCTGTGGCCTTGCTGGACGGCCTTTTTGAGCATCCTGGGGTGTAGCGTGCCGTACTTGCTTCTGTCATATTTCAACGGTGGTTGATGTATAAACTGAGTTTTTCAGTAGACTGCTAAACGTGAAGTATCCAGGGTCAATACGGTAGGCAGGAGGTCGCATGGCTGAATCGCGATATGACGTGGCGGTGATCGGTGGCGGTCCAGGCGGCTATGCAGCCGCGTTTCGCGCAGCGGATCGTGGCTTGCGCACGGTGCTGATCGATGAGGATCCACAACTTGGTGGGACCTGCCTGTTGCGGGGTTGCATTCCTTCGAAAGCCTTACTGCATGCTGCCCGCCTACTCACCGAAGTTCAGGAAGCGGCAGCCTGGGGCATTCAATTCGACAAGCCTCGTGTAGACCTGGAGGCATTTCGCAGCCGCGTGGACGCGATCATCGGCAAGCTCACGAAAGGTGTGAAGACGCTGGCCGGCAGCCGCAAAGTTGACGTCATCCAAGCCCGTGCCATGTTGAAAGATGCTACGGTGCTTCAGCTCTCCGGTCCCGACGCACCAAGAGAGCTTTCTTTCGGTCACGCAATTATCGCGACCGGATCCAAACCAGTGATTCCTTCCTCCCTGAAGCTCGATGATCCGCGCGTGATGGATTCCACAGGCGCGCTCCGGTTACCCGATATCCCCAAACGCCTTTTGGTCGTCGGCGGCGGCTATATCGGCCTCGAGTTGGGCACGGTCTATCAGGCGCTTGGCTCCGAGGTCACGGTGGTGGAAGCACTCCCACGTCTGTTGAACGGCGTCGATGCGGATCTCGTGCGCCCGCTGCATCAGCGCATGCAGCGCCGCTTCAAGGCAATTAAGCTGAACACCACCGTCGCACAACTGGAAGCTCAGAATGATGGCCTGGTCGCGACCTTCTCAGACTCAGAAGGAACCAACACCGATCGCTTCGACCGCGTGCTCATTGCCGTGGGGCGCAAACCCAATACCGAGCAACTGGGGCTTGACCACACAAAGATTGCGGTCACATCCAAAGGCTTCGTGGAAGTCGATCGGCAGATGCGCACGGCCGAGCCGGCGATCTTCGCGATCGGGGATGTCGTGGGTGACCCGATGCTCGCGCACAAGGCTTCGCATGAAGGGCTGGTCGCCGCTGAAGTCATCGCTGGACGACAGGCCACCTTCGATGCGGCGGCAATCCCGGCCGTCGTCTTCACTGATCCGGAGATCGCCTGGTGCGGACTGACCGAAGAGACGGCCAAGGCCTCGGGGCAAGCCGTGAAGGTGGCACGGTTTCCTTGGGCAGCTTCGGGACGCGCCACGACATTGGGGCGCACTGAAGGTGTCACCAAACTCATCCTCGACCAAGAGTCCGGACGGGTTCTCGGGATGGGTTTGTGCGGAGTCGGCGCTGGTGAATTGATCGCCGAAGGAGTCTTGGCGATCGAGATGGGTGCCGTCGCCGAAGATCTGGCCACTTCCATCCATGCCCATCCGACGCTCAGCGAGACTGTCATGGAAGCCGCTGAATCGTTCACCGGCTCCCCGACCCATCTCTTCATTCCAAAGCGATCATGACGTGCCTGCGCTTCGCCTACTCGACCTGACGCTTCCCCTGCCAGTCGAAAATCTTGCGCTTGATGAGGCGTTGCTGGAGGAATTGGATGAGCTTGGCGGACATCCTGTGCTTCGGTTTTGGGAGAGCGATCGCCTGTTCGTCGTGTTGGGCCGCGGCTCTCGATTGACCGATGAGGTCGACCTTGCAGCCTGTGAAGGAGACGGCATCCCTATTCTTCGACGTGCCAGCGGCGGCGGTACCGTTCTGCAGGGGCCGGGCTCTCTGTCCTATGCCTTGGTGCTTCCGCTCAATTGGCATCCCGACCTCGC
This sequence comes from Nitrospira sp., assembly GCA_019636875.1. Classification (GTDB taxonomy): domain Bacteria; phylum Nitrospirota; class Nitrospiria; order Nitrospirales; family Nitrospiraceae; genus Nitrospira_D. The sequence continues at coordinate 475 of JAHBWR010000137.1, read as the reverse complement.
GGACATTCGGAGCACCAATCGATTTATCCTGGAACGGATAGCTTCGGCTCTTCATGAATGGGAGCCTGGGACAAGCTTCCAAGGAATCAGCGATCTCGCAATCGATGGGATGAAGATTTCAGGCAACGCGCAACGACGCACCAAGAACGCGCTGCTCTTTCACGGCACCATTCTGCATGGGATGCGTGCCGATCTCGTCGCACGTTACCTCAGGCACCCGTCACGACAACCGGAATACCGTTTGGACCGACCGCACCAGACATTCCTTAGGACGATCAATGCTCCGCCGCAGGCCATCAAACAAGCGATTGCCTCATCGTGGAACGACGTGCCGATGGATTGCGCCTGGCCCACAACCCGCATGCCGCGCGCTATCGAAACCATCCTCGTCCGCAGTCAAGAAACGCTCTGACGATCCAGGCGATACACGTAGCACTCGAGCTCCGCCATGAGTTGTTCTCAACATTTGTTCCTT
>JAHBWR010000136.1 GCA_019636875.1 Nitrospira sp. | reverse complement strand
AGGAACCGATGCTGGGACTGAGTGGTGGCCCGCCACTTCGTCACGGTCTTCGCCCGAATCCCTGCCCCACGCATGAGCCGAGCCACGCGATGCTCGCCAGTGCAATGTCCTTGCTTGACCAGGGCAGCCCAGATGCGGGGACTGCCGTAAGTTTCCCGCGACTCGTGGTAGAGCACGCGAATCGCCGAGAGCAGGGTGCGCGCTTGTCTTGAGCGGAGACTCTCCGGCCGTGATCGCCACGCGTAGTAACCTGCCGCCGAGACCGCGAGGGCACGGCACATCAGGCGGATCGGATAGCGACGGTCGTATTCCCGGATCACTCGGTATCTCATCGCGATTCCTTCGCGAAGAACGCCGCCGCACGCTTTAAAAAATCCCGCTCTTGCTTCAAGACCGCGTTTTCACGCCGGAGCTGGGCCAGTTCCGCCTGCTCGGCCCGGACGGATTGCCGGGTCTGCCCACGCCCCTCGGCCTGCTGCTGTTCCGCTCGCCATCGGTAGAGGAGATGATCGGCAATGCCCAGATCCCGCGCCACCTGGGCCACGGGGTGCCCGGACTCCCGGACTAAACGCACTGCTTCTTCCTTGAATGTCTCCGTATACGACCGTCGTGTCTTCGTGCTCATCCTGTCCTCCAATTTCAGCATTCTCCCACTTATGGAGGTGTCTGTGAAATCGGGGGAAGGTCAGTTAATCGGGACAATGCGGTTCTCAGAAATTGGATAACCACCAGATCACTGCTAGCCTTTGCCACTGACGAGCATGGCAACGCATCACATAATTAACTCACTAACTTTTCCATTACGAAACATTCTGGAATTAAATCAGTTGTGGTCCATTATCATAGCTGCAGGGCTGCTACCAGATATTGGTCATAATCACTCCTTCTCTTGGTCCAGCCGAGGCCCCGTGCTAGCATTTTGGCGCGATGGCTTTGTCGACCACGGTGCATGATCTCCGTACCCTCATTCGTTCCTCCCACCCTCTCGTCGTCATCGAAACGGTGGAAGAGGACCGGGTGCTGGCCCTCCTGCAATCAGTCACCGCTCAGGAACGGATGCCTCTCTTCGAATGGTCCGTCACCAGAGGGCTGACGCGTGCCGACGATGCCCCGACTCTCAGCAGAATGACGGCCACGCCCCTGGCAGTGCTGCAGCACATCCACGGGTTAACTGTCGAAGCGGTCTTTTGGCTGAAAGATCTTGGCCCCCATCTGCAAGATCCGGCCATCTGCCGGCAGCTCCGTGAGGTCGGAGCCGCCTATAGTCGATCACGATCCACCTGCATCTTGACCGGTCAGCCGATTACCCTCCCGTTGGAATTAGAGCAGTCCGCAGTACGACTCGATTTGAAGCTGCCTGACCGAGAAGAACTGCGATCCATGCTGCGCGATCTGCTTCGTTCATTGGCACCTCGCACCTCCGCTCGCCCGCGATCGACCACTCTCGTGCAGAGCATGCTGAGGTCGATCAATGAGACCCCGCCAACGGACAAGGGGCCGACCAGCCAAGATGCCGATGCGATTCTTCGTGCGTTGCAGGGTTTCACACTTCATCAAGCACGCCAAGCCATAGCGCACTGCCTCGTCGAACGTGGCACCCTCTCAGCCGACGACGTACAGGCTATTCTGAAACGTAAAGTGCAGGCCATCAAGGACGGGGGGCTGTTGGAATATTATCCGTTGGAAGATAACCGATTTGAACTGGGGGGCTTCACCAATCTCAAGGCCTGGTTGGAGCGCGCACACGTCGGATTTACGGAGGAAGCAAAATCGCTCAACCTCACCCCGCCCCGCGGCATCATGCTGGTCGGGGTACCGGGCTGCGGTAAATCGCTGGCTGCAAAGGCGATCGCACGGGAATGGAAGCTGCCGCTCTTAAAGCTCGACGCGGGCCGCTTGTTCGACAAATTCATCGGCGAGTCCGAAAAGAATTTCCGTAAGGCCATTGAGATGGCCGAATCCTTGTCTCCGATCGTGCTCTGGATCGATGAAATTGAGAAAGCCATGGTTGCCGGGGGCGGGAGCGGCGATGCCGACGCAGGCTTAAGCCGCCGACTCTTCGGTGCGTTCCTGACGTGGCTACAGGAGAAAAAACAGGATGTGTTCGTCATCGCCACGGCCAATGACCTATCGTCTTTACCACCGGAACTTTTACGAAAAGGACGGTTTGATGAGATCTTTTTCGTCGATCTTCCTGACGATGCCGAACGAGAGACCATCTGGAAGATTCACTTGCGCCTACGCAAACAGGATAGTGCCCAATTCGACCTTGGCAAGGTCGTCAGCGCCAGTGACGGCTTCAGCGGCTCTGAAATCGAACAAGCGGTCGTGGCGGGACTCTATCGGGCGCTCCATCGGAAAACGCCGCTCACCACCGATCTCCTCATCGAAGAAGTGACCCAGACAGTTCCCCTTTCGGTTACCAGACAGGAAGATATTGATACCCTTCGCCGAACGGCCGAAGGTCGATTCGTAAACGTGCGGTAGCCCAGATGAGATGCCTCGTACTCATCATCGTTATGATCCTTATACCTCTGACCGGTTGTACGACACCGATCAAAAAGTCTTCACGAGTGGTACGTACAGTATCGACGTCCGCTGATCAACCGGCTCCCCCTCGACCCTCCCGACCGGCTCTACCTCCCGCTACAACACCTCCAGAACGCGACGCGGTTCCGGTTCTAACGTCGTTGCCCAGCCGATCAGCCATCGTTCAGTCCGCAGCACGGTTGGTCGGAGCACGGACCATCACGAGTCAGGGTAAGCGAATCGCTTACGACTGTGCCGGAGTGGCCCGTGCCGTCTATCTGGAACACGGCATCGATCTCTACCGGGCAACGAACCGAGAGAGGAATGCCAACGGGGTCCGACTCATCCACAACCATGTGGATCAGCATGGCGTTCTGCATCGGGGACCGGATGTCATGCCAGGCGACCTCGTCTTCTTTGATAACACCTGGGATTTTAATGGTGACGGAGAGGCCAATGATCCCCTGACCCATATCGGCATCATTGAGGAAGTGGAGCCGGACGGGACCGTGGTCTTCATTAGCCGCGTTGCGAGTGCCATTGAGCGCTATCGAATGAACTTGGAGCAACCACATATCCACAGGACAGGCGACGGTCGAGTCCTTAACGACTACATCCGGCGAAAACATCTCACAGACCCTGCCGATACCGCCCGATTGACAGGTGAACTTTTTGCATTTTACGGGAACCTGTTGAGTCCCAGGGAAGATCTCCCTGGAGATGACAGGATAGTGCAGACTCAGGATCGGCAAGATATTCCCAACCCGTCTGTTTCAACCATACTGCGTCCATAAGACCATGCGATCGGGCGTGGATACGTCAAACGGCCCCCTGTTGATCGGACACTCGCGCCAGCTCAACGCCTCATCTAAATCCTAATCATGACTTTAGAAGACGCATCGACGATCCGATAAGGAACCTAATACGGTGCTCATGCTGACATACTTCACCCAACCCCCATTTTTAAATTGACCTGGTAAGATTAATCCTATGGCTACTTCATCAAAACAGGCACATGTTCGAGAAACTAACCCGCTCCGTCGCACCCTGACGGATGTCCGGCACGGACTCCTAGGTTTGCATAAAGCCTTGATCGTCGCCGAACAACTGACCTATGAGCGCATCTATGGCCGTGTGGATTCCACCGGGCAGCTGCTGCAGCTCGTGATGAATGACCCCTGGTTTACCTGGCTTCATCCCCTGTCCAACATGGTCGTCCGTATCGACGAACTGTTAGACGGCCATGATCAACCGACCATCGATGAAGTCGCGATGCTCTTAACTGAAATCCGGATGTTGATTCGCCCCTCAGAATTCGGAGATGGCTATGAGCGGAGCTACTATGAAGCGCTCCAGAGGGCGCCAGATGTCGTACTCGCTCACTGCGAAATGAAGAAACTCCTGACGTTGCCATCCGCATAACATTCTCTGAGTTACCATATAGTTCCACGCACACCCAGCGGCCCATCTGGGCCAGCGGGTGTGTTTCTCGATCCGAACCACCCCACAGACCGCCTCCGTTATCCGTTACCAGGCCAAGACGCCCAGAGTGCATTCCCTGTATGATGAACGCGACACGGCTACATCGAACCGGCTACTCACGAAGGCTACGGATGCGTTACCCAAAACTTTATCCCATGTTGCCTCTCACCTTCATTGTGGCCCTTTGCTCAAGTCCTGTCGCAGCAGAAATGCGCCCCATCGAAGTCCTCGTCACGATCGTCAAAGACAAGGTCGTCGCGCTGCCGGGAGGAGGAAGCCCGGTTGAGGAAGCGCTGGGAGTCAATGAAACGATCGTCGCCACAGCAGCCAAGGGGCCGGCTGGTTTTGTACAGACCTCCCGCCGGCTCCTGGGATTTTCTTCGGCCTTACATCGATGGACCGAGGTGCAGTTGGATGTGGAAGAACATGTCGAGCACCATCAGACATTGCCCCGCTTGGTCACCGTTCACACAAACCGCCGGATCCATGGGTTTCAAGAGAGTCGCGGCCACTGGTTCAGTGAGGCCTTGGGACCGAATGAAACGGTCACGCAGTTCCACGGACGCGGCCATGTGACGGTGGTGGTGACTTCCGAACGGGCGCTCGCCATTTCAGCGTTTACGGGAGGCTTCTTCTGGGTCCGCCTGTCGCCGAATGAGCTGGTGCAGTCCATCGACCAGAGTAACGACGCTGCCGTGGTCCGCACAACAGCGCGCCAACTGGCCTTCCGCTCGCAAACGGGCCTCTGGACAGAAATGAGATAAGAGCGCGTCTGGTCGCTCGATTACGAGGAATTCCCCCGCTTCCAGAGATAGCCCGCATACAGCGTCGCTCCCAACACAGACACCATCAACAGAAACAAACAACCGACGGCCAAGGCTCCTGCCCAAGGCGTCGCATATCCCTGATAAATACCCGACACAGGCTGGTCGGTCATCGGACTGAAATGCGAGAGCCACCCAAGCCCAAGGCCGAGCATGCCAATGATCGTCCAGAACCGTGGTCCAACCCGACCAGCTCGATAGAGCCGCACCCCCAGCCCTAGCCCGCCCAAAATGACTGTGCCTACGACGAGGAATCCAATCGACTGCTCATCGATCGGCCAGTGAAAGTCCCCACGGACAATATGGTCGACGAGATGGAGCACGTTTAGCAGTGCGATGACTCCAAGGAGTCTGAGCAGGTCCCGATCCGGCATACAAGCCACTCGTGATTAAGCGTCGTTATGATCGCAAGCGGTAATACTCTACGCCACCGGCAAACTGACGACTCAAACAGAGGTTAGCGACCGTTATACATTCAAGCCCAAACGGCAGATAGCCCGCGTAACCGAGCAAAGGCATCTCAAACAGCTGGTACCGATGCACGAATGGGATAGCGTACTCCCAATGAGCGAGACTCTTCCAGTTCCACAACTCCCAAAATAACCCACAGATCAGCGCAGACAGTGCCGCAATCCATACGCCACGCCAATCACCCTGGTCAAGCGGGGAAAGAATGCTCGTGCTTCCAGTGACGATTTGAAGCGAAACAACCAAGAGCAGGGGTCCGACCCAAATCAGGGGAAAGAGATAATTGGGCCAAAGGCCAATCCCGAGAAGGCCAAGGCAAGACGTCAGAAGAAGTACCCAGCTCACCGAGCGTTGATACTGGACAGGTATCGGTTTGAGCCGATCCAGACCAGCACTGATGGCAGGATAGGATGTCAGCAATTCCGCTGTCCCAAAGACAGCCGGCAGCACCGTGGAGAACGGAATCGTCGCTTGGAGAACGTACTCGAGCGAAGACAGGTCGCCGACGCCGATGTAGTACCAATTCTGCACGAAGCGATTGAGATACTCGAACAACCACCAGAACGCGGCGCTCAGAGGAAATAGCGAAAGAAAATAGCGAGGCCGATCGACCATCATGCAGCGGCCAACCCGAGCGAATGTACAGGCGTTCACGGTCACGATGTACCCGAGCCACAATGGCGTGAATGTATGTTCCTGAAGCGGCGCCATCCAAAGGACGCGGGTCCAGGCCAGGGCCCACCACAGTCCCGTCCAGCCGATTCCAAGCCAGCCCCACCAAGGGAGCGTGAACCGTGAAACGTCAGACGTGAAGCGTTTCCGCAGACGCGAGACTAGAATCCGAAAGAGGATTGGCCCAGGGAGTAGACCGATCAAGAGTCCCAGAACGAGGAATACTGGCCAGGAGAAGGGTTCATGTTCCACGTAACTGGTGCGCGGAGGAAATTCTAGATAGCGCCCGAGCGGTTTCCCAGCGAGCAACACGCCGAACAGGGGAAGCCCCAGTATCAGCGCAAGAGAAACAATGGCGATACCACCTCTCCCCATGGCTCATGCTACTACAGACGCCCTTCATCAAGCTCGATCACATCCGCCCAGGTGCTCACCGAAGGCAGGGAGCTGACCGGCACACCACGCTTGGTGGCTACCTCTTCTAGGCGGCCTTGAAACCGCTGGCGAGCAGCTTCGTCCTTTGGACCCGAGGCGAGAAGATTCTTGCTCCACTGCACGATTTCTTCATTAGATAGCTTGCGGCCATTGGTCTTCACCCAGGCAAGCAATTCTTCATCGGTCCCGCCGGACAAGACTCGTTGCTCGAAGACCATTGAATCGACACCAAGGAAATCAACGAGATATTTATCAAACCCTATCGTGATGTAGTTGTAGTCCTGAATCTGCCCAGCATGGCGAAGGCGAATTTTATCGATCAACCGTCCGAGGTGGGCGATCCCACCGAGAAGAGCCTTGGGGCTGCGGGGAAAATTTTGCCGAGTCATCGGTTAGTCCTCCACTATGCAAGTGTTACGAACGATACAAAAATAGTAGCGTCCTCGTCCAGCGAGAATCACCGGAAGAGAAACTCCATTCTCCCTTTAAGTTTTTTTCCGCTTGGCCGATACAGGCAGTAGCACGGAGGCACGTATGAGGCTACGGAATAGCCCAAGAAAGTATGTGCGGTATTCTGCCAGCGTCCAAACGGACCACGGTGCCGGAGAGGGCACTCTTTTCGATCTCTCTGCCACAGGCTGCCGAATGCAGAGCAATGCAGCCCTGACGCCCGGAAGCTATCTCGCGCTCCATTTCGAGGTGCCCCAAGCAGAATCTCCGCTTGCCGTTGAGGTCTCGGTGGTGCGCTGGCACAAAGACAATCAGTTCGGCATCGAGTTTCTTCGCTATGCCGAGGGAGTCCGCGAACGAGTCAGTGATCTGATCGAAGGTCGCGAAACTCCCGTTGTTGCCAACCAACCTGTACAGACTGAACTGGCTCTCGACCTGGTCGCCGCGTAAATAGA
>JAHBWR010000135.1 GCA_019636875.1 Nitrospira sp. | reverse complement strand
AAGACTAAGAAAGTTTTCTGGAACGTATCAGCCCGTACAAACTTGCCCTTGATTCGAATCAGACTGATACTGGGGTATCACCGAATCACATGACTTTCGAGCAGGCCTATCCCCCCCTCCTTTCTCCAAAAAGATTCAGAAAGCGCCTGGGTGTATTGCTGTTTAACGAGAGAGCGCTGAAAAGAGCTGATATCGTGGAGCGTATATTCTGGGAGAGGACGGGATTCGAGTAACGACGTGGATGCTACTGAGGTTGTACGTAATCTCAGGCCGATCATTCCCCCCCCTGAAAGGCGATGTACTTATATACTGCCATTCCACACAGTGTCAACTGACTTGAAGGGTAGTTCATTGACATGGATTCCTGAAAATCTATGTACTGGAGCCATTTTCAGCCGATGCATCGATCTTTCCCCTTACTCTTGCCTCTTGATTTCCACACATCAACGAGAGACTTAATGAAGGGGCTCTACCTTTCTCATGCTTGTGAATACGTAATCAAGAACTTTTACACGCCCGCTACCATGGACGTTCCGAAACCTAACATTGATAGTGACCTAACCACATACGATGGTCAAAGAATGATCAAGAACCTGAAGCCTTCTCAAAGTACATGGTGGGGGGGAGCCTTTTTGTGTTTGCCTCGCGTTCCTGCTACACTGGCACGCTCATCTAACCAATAACCAATCAAGGTGACGAGTCACCGCTATGCATGACCCAGCTTTATCAATCGTGAGACGCCGGCTGCAATGTTTCATGATCAGTTGTTTGGCTGTCATCGTCATTGGGTGTGCCGGGTCTCGCCCCTCGACCTCCATTCACGAGGCTACTGCCGGCAAAGTGTTCCTTGAGGAGGTCTCGGACAAATCTTTCCAAGCTGCGCACCCGATCAAGCTATCGGAGACGACGGTCGCCGATATCTTGCGTGGAGTCCATACGAAGGAAAAATCAGGACTCTTGCTGCTGCTCGGCAAAGCGTTGAAATCCACGAACCTTAACGATATCCGTACGTTCTCTGAGGATGACATTGCATACCTCGCTCCTCACATTACGACGGCCCTCGCCCAAGCAACACCCCATCAACGGGTAGGCTTTCATGTGTACTCCGGGCCGGCCATTTCCCAACAACCTAAAGTCAACCAACAGAGAGAAACTACGGCAGGCTATCTGTTCGCAGACGGCCTATCTTTGCACTTTACGCTCACTCAATTCCGATACTACCCAGGGAAAAAGTCTACCGGCAGCCAGAAAGAGCCTCGTCCTCTCCCGGATACCGATGGGTTACGCGACCGGGAAGTGACCTTCATTCCCGAGGCTGCTGTGCGCCCCGACGTGTACGATCGGTCCGGTTGGATTGGGAACTCTGAAGATCGTTCGCTTGCGATTGACTACCAACTCTTGACGAAGGTCCTCACCGCCCCTCAACCAGCCTCAACGGTGCAGCAGCGTCCGGCCGCTTCGCCGGCTGCAGCCTCGTCCCATTCGACAAACCCTGCTCCATCCTCGCCTCCGGGAAAGAGCGACGCAGACATACAGGCGTTTAAGGAAGAACTTAAGGCGCTTCAAAAGAAAGTGGATGAGCAAAGCGCTGAACTCCAACGACTGAAAAGCGACCAGTCTAAGAACGCACCAACCCCCTAGTCGCCATCACCGCGCTTCGACGGTCAGGCTCCTCCACGAAACTGTCGGCGTCACATCTCCATCCTGATACAACCTATCACGAAGCGCTGTATCCGGAGGATTTGGACGAGACAATACGGTCGTGTCGTTGTTGTGAAATTCAGGGTCGGCTAGTGACTGGCCGGTTGGGGATCGAACATCTCCTGCAACTGATGAGAAGACCGGACCTCGACAGTGACTGAGGTTGCTGCATCTTCATCTGTTTCGATCGTCTCCATCTCCATGCTCGCCTGTTCCGAATTTTCTTCCGGCACCCTGTCTCCATTGATGGGAAGGAGAGCCTGCTCCCCTTCACCAAGTTCCTTGAATTCTCGGAGTGGCGGCAGTTGGGAGAGATCGCTCAGACCAAAGTGTTCCAAAAAATACTTCGTGGTTCCATACATGATCGGACGCCCAGGAACTTCCTTGCGCCCGACGATCCGAACCAACTTCCGTTCCAACAGAGTGCGCAAAACGCCGGAAGCTTCTACGCCACGAATTTCCTCGATTTCCGCACGTACGAGCGGTTGTTTGTAGGCAATGATCGCCAGGGACTCCAGTGCGGACCTCGACAGTTTCGCAGTGGCTTTGCTTTTATCCAGCCGCTTAATCCAGGAGACATATTCCTGCTTGGTCACGATGCGATACCCGCCTGCGATTTCGGCCAGGCGCACCCCACGTCCTTCTTGCTCCAATGTTTGGCCAAGATTCCGCAACCCCTCTTCCACCTCGGCCTTCGTCACGGTCCCAATCACCGAGGTGAGTCGAACGAGCGACATCGGTTCGGAAGACACAAAGAGGAGCGATTCCAGAATCGCTTGAAGCTCGGTCCCGCTCCGCACAGGGTCAAGCTCAACGGCTCCTTCGGTGGAGTGTCCATTGTTCGCCGCAATATCCATCTCGCTGAATTCGGTCGTCTCCTGAACCAAATCTGCCTCTTCTGACGTCATATCCCCTTCCATTCTTCCCCGACGGTGTTCAGCTCCGCCGGATCCGGCACTAGAGAAAATGTCCGTGACACCAGAATCGGTCCGAATGTCTCGGATTGAAACACCCGTGCTACCCGGAGCCGCATCAGTTCAAGCAATGCCAAAAACGTGACAACGATCATGACCCGATGAATCGGCCCTTCAAACAACGCCGCGAAGGAAACCGAATCTTTCCCTTCGAGTGTTTCGAGGATGAGGGTCATCCGTTCACGAACCGTGAGATTGTCGGGCACGATTTCGAGCAACCGGCTGCTTGGATTTCGATCGAGCACTTCCTGAAGCGCATCAACCAGATCGAACAGCGAGACATTTTCTAACGGGAGATCTTCTTCAACCTGCTCGACCGGTGGTACGTGTTCACGCCAAAAGATCTCGCGCCACATTCGTTCCTGGCTGTCAAGCTGACTTGCCGCTTCTTTGTAGGCCTTATATTCGAGCAACCGTCGAACGAGCTCTTCTCGTGGATCCGGCCCGTCCTCCTCATCGTCCGTCCGCTCCTCTGCAGGTAACAGCATTTTGGACTTGATCTGCAGTAACGTCGCGGCCATGACCAAGAAATCGCCGGCCACATTGAGATTCAGTTCCTCCATCGCCTCCAGATACTCCAGGTACTGCTGAGCAATCATGGCGATTGGAATGTCGTAAATATTGATCTCATTTTTCTTGATGAGATGGAGCAGGAGATCGAGCGGCCCCTCGAAATTCTCGATGCGAACCTGGTACGGCAGTTCAGTTTGTTCAGGTTCTTCGGCGTGAGCGTCCACAGAAGGTGTTTATATCAACTTATAGAGAGACGGGCAAGCCCGAATCTATATATTGTGGATAACCAGGCCCCATTCACTTGACCTTGATGAGATATGCGATCAGCAGCGCCGCCACCACAAGAAAGGCCAAGGTCAGCACATATTGCCCCTCCCGAGTTTGGAGCAAGCCATCCGATGGCTCGGGCGCGAGGCGTTTTGTTTGAGCTAAGATCGGCGGCTGGTCAAAGCGGGCCTTTCCGAGATCATCCGGACGTTTGAACTCCGCGCTGGAAAAATCGGCTGATCCGAGAAACTGGGCACCGGCAAACAGGACTTCGTTCTCAAACACCGTAAACCCAAAGAAGGCCTCGCGGCTGAAGATCGCCTCGCCAAAATCGACTCGACTCTTGAAGTGACTTCCGGAAAATCCTGTCCCTTGGCCAAACCTCGACCGCTCAAACGTAACCGGTCCTTCGAACGTTACTTCAAGGAGCTCCGCCATACCGTCAAAGAGTGCGCCCGTGCAATCCAGCGGCCCCTGAAATATCGACTGATGAAATCTGGTGCTGGGTCCAAATTTCGTTTCCCGGCAGGCTGTGTCCCCGACAAAGTGCCCCCGAACAAAATGGGCCTCCTTTTCAAAAGTGGCGCCGGAGAGATCGACCTTCTGTTGAAAAACCGACCGTGAGAGATCGACTCCCTCTCGGAAACGAGATCCTTGAAAATCCACAGGCCCTTCAAACCGAAGGACATTTTCAGAAGACCGATGCCGTAGCACTCCCCGCACATCGGAATCTTTGATCGACACTGCCGCACGCACAACTCGCTGCCCATCAGCAACTTCATTCGGATCCGAAGCGGGTTCCAGGGGAAGGCGATCAAACATGAGGTCGCCGCGGATGAGGACTCCAACTAGATCGACCCGACGCCCTTGTGCGATCGCATCGCTCACCGTTTCACCGGCTAGGACATGGGCTGCACGTTCATCTGGAGAGCACGTAGGGGGAAGATGAGTGACCAGTTCGGCCGAGGAGTCACTCGTCCGTGGCGTGACGACACAGGTTGCCCTGGCTTCATAAGACGCGACGGCGATTAGACTACTGATCACCAGGACGCCACACCAACAGCGTCCTACTCGCATCGGACTTAGGATCTTCACAAGGATTGGGTGGAATCAGCTCTCGAATTACATCCGTATGACAGGGCAAGAGTACCTAATCATGATTGAGTCGATCAGGCGCCCGCCGGTAGACACCATGGGCTCCAGCGGCGGGCGAGTGGATGAGCTGCGTTGGATGAGACCTATTTTCTACGTTGATTCCGACGATCCGGCCAAAAGCAATTGAGTTAATTATTTCGGTAATCGTCGTCCAACAACTCTTCCGACTTCCCGATCAGCTCGTCCCCATCGTCATCGGCGTCAAGGTCTAAGTCTTCTTGCACTTCATCCTCATCGATCTCATCTTCCATTTCCAACTCGTCACCCATCATTTCATCTTCCTCGAGATCGACGTCCTCAGGCTCAACCGCCATGGCCGGCTTGGCTACCACCGGCTTGCGTGGAGCGACATCTTCCTCTTGAGAAACCAGATTGTTCACCGGCACGCTGGTTCGAGGCGCTGAGGAAGGAGCCTTCTTCCTGGAAGATTTCGAGGCTGCTTTAGCCGGCTTTTTGACTGGCTTTTTCTTTGCTGCCGGCTTGGACTTCTTGACGGCCACGCGCTTCTTCACGGTCTTCTTTGCCGCCGTTTTTTTTGCTACTGTCTTCTTTGGCGCTTTCTTCTTCGCTGCTGATGCGGTTTTTTTCTTACCAGACGGCTTCTTCGTGACGGCCTTTTTGGTCTTCTTCGCCATTCCGATCCCTCCTCTTCGTTTCAGCGCGGCGCAACGGCCTCCATCTAGCATGAACGAACAGCCTCTTGCAACCACCTCGATCCAATTTTTGAGCGACCGACTGCGTTCTCATTGCTTCGGATTCAACAATACCCCAAGTCATCACCGCCCCGGTTGGGTTTCTGTACACAAACCGGTGAAGACATCACATCTCCCAGGCTTGACCACGTGCTAAGATGACAAAATAAGACCGGGCAGAATCCTTTACTCGTTTGTTGCGTCTCATACCTAGAACGTCTTATTTTACCGAGTGATCAATTTCGTGAATCGGATACTCATCATCCTGATCGTCGCAGGGGTGGGCCTCGCCTCAAGCGGCATGGCGTTAGACACGTCTCTGCCGATACGGATTATGATGGAGGACGGCTCGCCCTACTATATCCCGATCGCCCCAACGATCGTGAGCCACACCCCTATTCAGTGGGATAATCCGACACCGACTCATCATACGGTCACCCATAGTGGCTGCGTAGACGATGAAGGCCCGTGCTTGTTCGATTCCGGAGCAGTCTCTCCGGGATCGTCATTCAGTGTGCCGGGCTTACCGGCCGGTCGTTATACCTACCACTGCCGGATCCATCCCATTATGCGGGGTCACCTCATCGTTACCGATAGTCCTTCGACACCCTCCCAACTATAAGCGCAGGCACGCCGCTCTCTTGCAGGACGGTTGATGGCTCCTGTAGTCTGCTCCAATTTGATACAGGAAGTTCCTGCCATCATGAAACCGGCTGCCGCGATCCACGAGCCTTCTGATCTCACGGGTGAGACCCTCGGTCTCCTGGCCTGGCACATCCCTGATCTTGTGGCCTATCAACACAGTTCGGACGAATGGTGGCTGGCGCCTCTCGATGACAATCTGCCGTTCATCCGACTGAATCACACCGGCCTGGATCTGCTGAAAGCCATGACAGGTCATACCACTGTCGGCAGGCTCGTCGAGCAATACGGGGCAAAAATCTGCGGACCGGATGGGCAACCTGGCGAATGGCACCTGGCGCGATGGGCAACTCCCAACTACTCACTCTGTTATTACGGAGCCGAGCCCCCTGGCGGTCACCGGCATAAAGCCAAATGGGACATCCTCTTACAGCAAGTCCGCGAAGGCTGGTCCGGGCAAAAAGAGTTCGAAGGAGAGGAACACCTGGAAACGTTCCACGTCCATGAGTTGGCCCAGAGTGAAGAAGATGACCGTCACTTTGACCTGATTGAAACCACGGTCTCCCACCTGTTCCGTGAACCAAGCGAAGCCCTCGCTGGCTTGACCTACGGGCAGCTTCTCATGCGGCAACTCCGGCGGCTAGGCTGGTTCAGTCCCAAACCAAAGGTCCTGCTGGAAATCGGCGGAGGGTTGGGGTACGTCGCACAGGAGCTCGGCAAGAGCCTCCTCCCCTTCGAAAAACAGGGGATCACCTACCTGTCGCTCGACATCACGCAACCGTTCCTGAAGCTCCAAGTCTCACGAGCACAAGCCGGTGGATGGAAGGTCACCGGCACCAGGGCGAACGCCGAATCGCTTCCGTTGGCCGATCATTCCGTCGATCTGGTCATCGACAATGAAAACATGGCGGACATGACGCCGGTACAATTAAACAGGCAGGAACTGACATCCGGAACCGGGAACACGCCACAACATCAGGAAGCTCTGGATTGGATCAGACGGCTTCGCTTACCGATCGAGGCGGACCCTCCGGAGTCCGTCATCTTCAACCTAGGGCCCATTCGCTTTGTCGCCGAATTGTGGCGAGTCCTCAAGCCGGGCGGCCGGGCGTTTCTGACCGAGTTCGGTATCGAGCAGGGCTGGCCGGCACCGGTGAAGTTGCCCGGGCATACCGAATATGAAGTTCAATATAGCCATATACGGCAAGCGGTGCGCTGGCTCGGGTTTCAGGAGCGATATCTGTCTCTCCCCCAGTTTCTTGGGCTCAAACCAGACACCAAGGTCCTCTGCACCGGCGCGACATATACGATCCAGCGATTCTGTCAGGCCATCGACAAGCCCTTTGCCGTGCGCGCCTACACGGAGAAGGAATT
>JAHBWR010000134.1 GCA_019636875.1 Nitrospira sp. | reverse complement strand
ACATCCGTCACCTTGGTAAGAAGTGGAGGAGCGCTCCTAACCTCAGTTAGATCGCGATGTTGGGACATCCTGTTCAGCGCCAATGAAATGGGCCTGGGTGGGAAAAGGGGGTTGTAATTTCTCTCTCAGGCGTTACAATATCGCCGATTCATCAACGCCAATCTGATCATCCACCATCAGCATCATAGAAAGAGGTATAGCCGTGATGTCACGAACGCTTTTTCATTTCGTTATGGCAGCAAGTCTCTGCGGTACCGTCAGCACTGTGTGGGCGTATGAAGCCAGTCCAGGCGCGAGCAGTACCGATCCTTGCAACCAGGTGATCTTCTCCGCCTTCACGCCTCCCCCGTTCTCCGTTGACAAGAACAATGTGGAAGTCGCGCCGAAATCGGAGTTTTCACTGCTCATATCCAAAGCCGCCCTTCCGTCAAGCATCACCGCTAAAATCAAGGATGAACAGATCCCCGTCACCGTCAAACCCATCAACAATGGACTCGTGGTCAAAGGGAAATTGCCGGAGAGCGCGGTGGGGCGCTATATTCGGCTCGATATCTTCGCGAAAGGTCCCGGTGGCTGTGATAAGGCCGATGGCTGGCTGCTGAAAGTTGGAAAATGACCGTGTCAGGAGACGACGTAGGCAGGAAAATTTCTGTCTACGTCGTCATCTTCCCCCGCGCCTAGGCCATCCTCAATGCTCTTCCCTAAACGACTTGCTTGTCTTTCGAAGCTCCCCTATAAGAACCACTGCCTGAGCTAGACGACGTTCTGTCGATTGGCAGGCCTAATCGTGCACGTCATGTTTACAGACCGAGAGCAACCAGAAACCATGCACGATCACTCCTTGGTTCTTCATCCGCTGTGATCGGAGAGCAACCGTAGGCTTGTTACGTGAAGGAGTCAGAATGGAGGTCGATTAGAATGGAAACCGGATGCCGACCTGAACTTCGTTCGGGATCATTTGCCCGGCCAGACTTCTGAATCCGACATCGGTGGAACTGGAAGGCGAGACTGGACTAGACAGCGCCGGACTGAGCAAATGATCAAAGTCGGTGGCGTAGCCCCCCCTGAACCCCGCGCCGATATAAGGTACCAACGTCGTCCCTCCCACAGAAATTTGTTTCGACACATTCGGAAGGGTCCGGATGAGCACCTTCCCATCTCCTGGCATTGAGGCTGGCGGGACCCACCGCTTGTCCGTCTCCGTGACGATGGCGGTCGGCGTCATCATGTCGGAATCCGACGACGCAATCACAGAAAGCCTGTCACCGGCCGCACCGGCATAGGGAAGCACCGCGCCAAAACTGATACTAATTGTAAAACCGATCCCGAGAGACCATCGACCACGTCTAGCAATGGTATACATCGGACCCATAGGCAGACACCATACAACCTGTCCGACACCTATGCAAGGGGTCGGTACCGCCTCACGATGTCGTTCCCCTTGCCTTGAATTAAATGGAGAGTGGATCTCGCCGGTCAGCCTCACCGAGGTCGGCTTCACACATCCGATATTTTCTTGGCGAGCGGAGAGCTCCACGTTATCGTACGTGCAGTAGGCCACAAAAGAACTACTGGAGATACTTCATGCGATCGTATGACATGGTCGTCATCGGTAGTGGACCAGCCGGTCAGAAAGCAGCGGTTCAAGCAGCAAAGTTATCCAAGCGGGTGGCCTTGATCGAAAAGGCACAACAATTAGGCGGCACCTCGCTGAACACCGGCACCCTGCCCAGCAAAACCCTCAAGGACACCATTGAATACCTTCACGGATTAGGGCGGCGAGGCTTGCCCCAACTGGGGGCGGAGCTCACGCGGCGGCTGACCCTTCCTGATCTCATGGCACGAAAAGACCAGGTCATCGAAACTGAAGTCGGTGTGGTGGGACACCAGTTGCAGCGCAACAAGATCGAGATTCTCCAGGGCACCGCGAGCTTTGTCGATCCCCATACATTGAACGTGACGCGATCGGACGGAACCGTCGATCAGGTCCGCGCCTCGATCATTGTCCTTGCGACAGGGTCGCGACCACGCCGCCCCTCGGAGATCCCCTTTGATGATGCGATGATCTGCGATTCGGACTCCTTTTTACGTACCAAGAAACATCCCGCCAGCATCATCGTCATTGGGGGTGGCGTCATCGGAACTGAATATGCCTCGATGCTGGCCGCCTTCGGCATCACGGTTACGCTCATTGACCGCCGGAATCAGATGTTGCGGTTCCTTGATCAGGAAATTGCAGCCGCGCTGGCAACGCAGATGGAGGAGAACGGGGTGGCCATCCGGCTGGGGCAAGAGCATCTAAATGTGGTGATTGATGACTCGAACCGCCCGACCGTTCAATTACACGATGGTGACACCGTGACCGCCGACATGGTGCTCTACACGATGGGGCGGATCGGCAACACCGAAGCGTTGAATCTTCCAGTCATCGGGTTGGACACAGACCAGCAGGGGCAACTCCCCGTCAACGCCCACTATCAAACCGCGCTCCCGCACATTTATGCGGCAGGCGATGTCATTGGGTTTCCGGCGCTCGCCGCCACTGCAATGGAACAGGGCCGTCTCGCCACCTGTCATGCCTTTCAGATTCCTGATGCGCATGAAATCAAGGTGATCCCGTATGGTATCTACAGCATTCCAGAGGTCTCGATGGTCGGAAAGACTGAAGAGGACCTCACCGCCGCAGATATCCCGCATGCCACCGGAAGGGCTTTGTTTCGGGAAATGGCACGCGGCCACATCAGCGGAGAACTCCACGGTCTCTTAAAGGTGATCTTTCACCGCGATACTCACGCCCTCCTCGGGGTTCATATCATCGGCCAAGGAGCAACCGAACTGATCCATATCGGCCAATCGGTCCTGACGTATGGAGGGACGGTGGAATACTTCGTCCACAACGTCTTCAATTACCCCACAATGGCCGAATGCTATCGTACTGCGGCTCTCGACGGGCTCAATCGACTGCAGCAGACGAAGTGCCAACCAGCTGCCGCCGCGTGAGGTTACCCATCACGACCCACTCTCTCAGCCGGTGATCTTCGCCAGGTGGCGTACTGCTGGATTGGCGAGAACGAGTTTGCTTTTGTTTCCCAAAAAGATATAATCGCGCTGTGCTTCAAGTCGTCATGATCTACGAGGAGTCGTAGTCATGATCCTCAACCCAAGCCTTCGCCTTTCCTCTCTGCCTGATAGACAGTCTTGCTCGCCCACCAGCAGAGCTCTGCCTGGAGATCTGCATCGACAGGAGGTATGCCATGCCGATTCCGCAAACAGTCAGAACCCGTCTCGATCGTGAACATGTTCATTACGAGGTCCTCTTTCACTCTCGAACATTTGGCGCCCTACAGGTCGCGCGAACGCTTCACGTACCTGAACAGCAGATGGCCAAGGTCGTAATCGTGAAGGTGAAAGAACAGTTCGTCACCACCGTCCTGCCGGCAAGATGGACCGTCGATCTTCATGGCCTTCGGAAGATGTTCGGGACTCATCGCGTGCGGCTGGCAACCGAACAGGAGATGACGGAGCTCTTCCCAGACTGTGAGGTTGGTGCGATGCCGCCCTTCGGGATGCTCTATGGACTTCCGGTCTATGTGGATCGGTCGCTCGTGCAGGATGGAGAGATCGTCTTCGAAGGCGGCACGCACTCGGAAGCGATCAGCATGCGATACTGGGATTTCGCGGCGCTCATGTTCCCCACGGTAGTGGAACTTCACCGTCCGTCATGCGATGGATTGATCGAGGGGGCCAGGAACTAAGCACTATCACTCACTCAACCAGTTCCATAGATAAGGGATGAGCACGTAGGCTGCAGCAGAGACCAGCACCCCCACGACAGCACCAAAGAGTCCAGCCACGTAGAGTCCTGCAAACGGAGCTGCGAACACCACGAGGATCATGAACAAAGCCAGCGAACGATGGCCTTCGTAAAAAGCCCGCCGACCTTCAGCCGACAACGTAGAAGAGGAGCCCGATCGATGTGACATGTCTGGAGTATAAACAAAACGCTCCGCCCTGTCTGCCCGAACGCCTCAGGCATCCCACCGGCGCGGAACCGTGCGGATCAGTGAAACACAGGGCCGGTGCCTGTCCCACCACAGCATTTCTTAAACTTCTTCCCGCTCCCGCAGGGACACGGATCGTTGCGCCCGATCTTGGTGGGACGTGCCGGTTCTGGATTCAGGTCGCCAGCTTCAAGCCTCGCGCGATAGATTGATCGCCCCAGCTGCGCATACTCATGCAGAGCATCAGGGAAGATCTTCATGACGGACTTGGCCAGCTGATCGAGAGTGCGCTTTTTATTTCCTTCCTGATGATAGGCTTCGGCCAGCGTTGGTGAGGAAAAAAACGTCAGTGTCATGAGCACTGCGCCGAGCTCCTCATCAAACTCCTCCGGCGTATAGGCCTCCCACACTTCTGCCAGATAGTCATAGCCTATGCCAAACCCTTGTGCCCATTGACTCAACGGGGCATCAGTCGTCAGGTTGTCCATCGGTTGCGGCCTCATCTCACATCCTGGCGGGAGTGACCAAGTCCCTCCGGTTCGTTCCCGAAGACAGTCATTATAGAGCGCCATCATGGCCTGGAGTACGTCATTGGCCTCCTCTTCTGTTTTGTACTGTGCACTTTGATCGTTGAAGACAAGTGGAATCCATTCAGAGGGCTGGATCAACTCCGGTCCATTGGCCACACTGAACAAGAACCCCGCCAATTGCGGATAGGTGAAGGTGTCTTTAGGCCGTTGTGGAGATGAGAGAAAGCGCGCCAAAAGAGTTGCCTGTGCATCGGTTAATGGTGGGACCGTAGGCATCATGCTTTTTCCACTTTCTGATGCCGCTACTCAGCCGCAGCTAGCCCGTCACCCGTGTGAGGGTATTCTCATCCGTATGATGAAACAGATCCGACCGGCCCGGCATCTGAAGTTGTGTGTCCTCTCGGTAGTGGAATCGGCTTTTGTCGAGAATCGTCACCGTCAATTCGTACCGCACCGTCTTAAATTCCTTCGCGAGGAAACGATTCGAACAAATTCCATAGGTACCCGATCCCGCTTCAGCAACGAGAGAAAAGGTCGTGGCGGTCGGCTCTGTCGTACCACCGGCGATCAACGCCACCCCGCGCGGGACGATGAAGCAGCGAAGTACCTGCCGCTCGCCAGGGTCCCAGAGCCAGTAACCCACTTCCTCATGGAACGGGTCAGTCTCCCCGATTCGTCTCGCCACTGTCGCATAGCGTAAGCCATACAACACTTGCTCATGATTCCGCACCTGCCCGATCGGTTCAAACGTGATCCGCTCGCGAAACTTGTTCTCTTCCGTTCCCCGCTCATCCGACGGAGCCAGATCCACCCCCTTGTCGCCTTCCCACACACCCGCCAGCGTAGCCAACGGACCAAGCTGCGCCACCACATCTGAATCCATGAAGCCTCCTCACACAGAGAAGAACAATTGATATGATCCGCACGACCTGTTCGTGAACAAACGGGCTGATAACTCGGCAAGTCATTGTAGGAGATTCGCAACGTGCGGTGCAAACCAAGCCGACAGAAATTCGAAAAGGCCAAACCGGTCGCACACATCTGTCTGTCCGGAATGGGTCACGAATGTCAGGTTTTCAAAATCCAAAACTGCTAATATGCGGATGTACGTATCAGGGCGTTATCCTGTTGTGAAAGGAAAACTCATGGTGAAACGTTCACACCTCATTTCAGTCTGTCTCATTGCCTCGCTTATCGGAGCACCGACGCTGTCGTTTGCCAAGGCTCGTGGGGGCGGCGGCGGATTTTCCCGCGGCTCACAAAGCGGAGGGTATGGAAGCATGGGCAGCCGTGGTTCCCGCACCTATCAAAACAATGGGGCCAAGCCCATCGAGCAGTCCACCACCGCGAAACCGTCGACCGCGCCGCCACCTACAGCGGCCAACAAGCCGATGGGGCAACCTGCGCCAGCCACGTCACCGTCATGGTGGCAACGCAACCCGCTCCTCGCGGGGATTGCTGGAGGTCTGGCTGGGACATGGATCGGCCATATGCTCTTCGGCGCAACCGAAAGCACGGCCAAGACAACCGACACGGAGTCGGGATCGGGAGCAGCATCTACTTCGGGGAACTCCTTTGGATTTATCCTCCTCCTGATGGCCATCGGAGCCGGTGCACTGTACTTCTTCAGACGGTCCAAGCAGACCCCAGCACCGGTCTTCACAGGGCTGTCGCACGGCACCACCGCACGAGGGAGTCTCCTGGACGTCTCAGCCAATCACACAACGGATGAGCAAGACACAAGAACCTACACCGTGACGGCGGAAGACAAAACCACCTTTCAACAGCGACTTACCGATATTCAATCAGCCTGGAGCACGCAAGATGTCGCGGCGTTGCGCCAGTTTGTGACACCGGAAATGCTGAGTTATTTCAGCACCGCCTTGGCTGAGGACCATAGCCGAGGCGTGCAGAATCACGTGGAAGGAGTGGAGTTACTCAAGGGAGACGTGCGTGAAGCCTGGTCTGAAGGCGACAGAGACTATGCGACCGTGGACCTACGCTGGAACGCTCGTGATTATACCGTCTCGACAACGATTCCACGTGGAGAACCAGGCTTCCTCATCGAAGGCAGTGACGAAACACCGACCGAATCCTGTGAAGTCTGGACCTTCATGCGCGTGGAGAATGGACGGTGGCTGCTCTCCGCCATTCAACAACAATAATCTTCAGAGAAGGCGGCTGACTCGATGAGTCAGCCGCCGACCTGGCCTGAAAGGAACGTCGTACGCCCCTATCATCACTGGGCGTGATCGGGATGAGCACTCACATGCCGCAAGATAAAACGCCGCGGTGCCAACGGAAGACGGAGCGCCTCCTGCGCTGTGCCGGCATGGCAACCATGTGGTTGGTGATGACCGCTATCCTGGTTCAGACGGGATACGCTGCAGGCGGGGGTCAGGCGAAGTTTAAGCGCAGCGCGACGCAGTACATCGCAGCTTTGGGCGATCCAGGAGCGACCTCCGGAAACGGCGCGCAACTATGGGGTCTGTGGCCGCTGGACCCAGGCCCTCGAGGCGTCAAGCTGAACCGTTATCAATCACTACAAGATTCCGGTGGCGTTGCCCCGGCGCGCTGGGAATTCGACGAAACCAACTGGTGGTTGGAAGAACATGGCTTGATCATGGAGCCACCGACCGTTCCGCTTCCTCCCGGGAAATATCTAGTCACGGGAGGCCGTAAGGTGACGGCTGTGCTGACGATTCATCCCGCCGACAGCCAGGGAGACAGACGCTGGGAGCTCGATTCAGGCGCGACGCTCTACGACGTCACCCACCTAGCCTGCCGTTCCGCGCGCTATACACCGGCAACCGCGGCTGGTTTATGCTCACCGGCCAATGCCAAGCAGTCGGCGTTTCCCGTTGCGCCAGGTGGAACAATGCCTCCGGTCGAGGGCTGTACGAAGCAGGACTATGCGGTACTCAT
>JAHBWR010000133.1 GCA_019636875.1 Nitrospira sp. | reverse complement strand
AGTGCAAATTCGATGAGTCGTCGATCGTTGAATGGATGGCGGCTTTCAAGGCCGAAGCGCGATGTGGCTCGCTCGTCCAGTTCGTTCCCATGAATACCGCCACCATGTATTGTCGACCCCAAGAGGTCCTGCTGCGCATGCCCGCAACCAGGAGGGCTGTAGGAGGCCAGACTGATACGTTCTTGCATCTGCGCTCGTTTCCACAATGTTGGCGAGACCCAGTCCGGCCGGGTCGTCCTTCCTAGAAGCCGCTTCCCAAGATTTCGATAAGACCGTGGAATAAGGGGGAGCAGACCAAATTGCACCAGTGGGAGGGATAACAGGCTAAGTGAAGAGTTTTCATCGTACCACCGGCGATCGGCGCGTAGCCGATGAAGAAGCGAACGGAATTTGAGATTGCGGAGCAAGTCGGCATAGTGAAAAAAACTACCTGTCAGCCATTCATCTCCCCCAGAGCCGGTGAGTAACACGCGACAACCCTGTTGTTGGGCGAAGGCCCGAAGCGGGGCATTCATGACGCCGTTGGGGTGGTCTGGAAAATCGTAGGAGTGAAGAATGTCTTCCACGAAGTCAGCCACGCTCGGGGTTCCCGGCGTGATGTGATGAGCACCAAAATGGCCCTGCGCGACCACGTCATCGATAAATGCACGTTCATCACAGGGTGAGCCGGGGAACACGAGTGAGAAGGTCTGAAAGCGCTCATGGTCCTCCGGATGAGTATGAGACGAGAACTGGAGAAAACTTACGACAGATGAAGAGTCCAGGCCGCCGCTGAGTTCGAGGCCGATTGGTTTGTGGCTCCGTAGTCGGCATCGGACGGTAGTGCTGAACAGATTGAGGAAGTGCTGAGCATAGTCCTCGTCGTTCGAATACTCAATTCGACGGTGAGGATCAATCGTCCAATAGCGTCGTGTTTCGATGTGGTTGGTTCGAACGACGAGGGTATGAGCCGGTTCGAGGCGGGAGATGCCTTCGTAGAGGGTTTCCGTGTTGGTGACGACCATTCCACTCAGGAACTCCGCGATCATCGCCTCATTGGGGCGACGAACAGCGGCTTCATGTTCGAAAAGCGGTGGGATTTCCGAAGCCCAAAAAAAACTGGCGTCCTGTAGGCAGTAATAAAACGGTTTTAGACCAAGAATATCTCGTGCGCAGAATAATTGCCGATGTCGCCCATCCCAGACCACCAACGCGAAGTCGCCAACGACATGCTCAGGGCAATGTTCGCCCCAACGTTGATAGGCACGGAGCATCAGCTCAGCGTCTGTGTCGATGCGAAGGTGGAAGTCAGCAGCCTCCAAGGAGAGGATAAGATCTTCGCGATTGTCTATCCGGCCATCCAAGGTCAGACAGATCGTTTCCGACTCATCCAACCACGGTTGCCGTTCATAGAGAGACTGTGGTGTCGTCTGGAGCATGACGTGCCCCATGCCGACCGGCCCATTGAGCCAACAGCCTGAGCCGTCGGGCCCTCGGTAGGCGATCCGATCGATCATCCGATTGAGAAGCACGGGATGTACCGGCTGGTCATTGAGATTATAGATTCCAGCCAGTCCGCTCATGCAGGCAACCGAAGAACGAGTGTATAGCGGTCGATAAGCGAAACTGCGTCACCCAACACGACGCCATCTTGTTCCACCCACGCATGGGCTTCCAAGGCAGTCAGGCTCTTGCTGACTCCAAGGCAGACCGAGACGGATCGGTGGTTCGCGTGTAACAGCCAAAACAGCAAAAGGGAGCGTGGCAGGCAGCGACCGACGCCGTGACTGACTCTGGTGGCCAGATCGATCAGGGGGAAGAGCTGTGCTGGTTCGGAATCCTCCTGGAGGAACACAACGAGTTTCCGGACGCGATGTGACCGTGTTCCGGATAGGAATGAGACGAGGCGAGGAAGGGAGACGACAGAGAGCGCGACTTTCAGGCACAGGGAGAATGCGATGAATTGTAGAAGAATTGCCAATTCGAGGAGAGTCAGATCAGCGACTCGACGGAGTGCGCGCAGCATCGGTAGTCAGTAGCTTCTTGTCGATAAGCTGGTCGATCAACGTGTCCACGTCTTGCTGAAGCCGCGGCGCGTCCACGTCATATTCTGTGAGAAGCGTCTCAATGGCCGATTCGGGTGACCCGTACTCTGCGAGAAGGTGCCACAGGCGGGTCCCTACCGCATCGAGCCCGAAATAGGTTCCGGTGTCGAGATTCAATAAGACAGATTCGTCTGCTAAATCACGAGAGACCACATTCTCTGCGACGCGAAGGCGCATCAACCATCCCTTGGATATTAGGAATACTGAGCCCTCACGATAGTCATCTGTCCGAATCCTGTCAAGATGTCAGGGCAGGGGGCATGACTCGATATTGCCATTACGAGGGATAGAAGGCGCTACAGAAACTTCACGAGCTCCCTGGCGGCTTCCTCAGCGCCGGTTGGAGGTGGAGGCGCGATAGGAAGAGGAAGATCGATCGCCTGCTCCAGCGCCGGCAGCCACCGACCATTGAGAAAATCAGGATGGGAGAGTTCGATACCTCTTCCATGCCGATGGAGATAGTCCACCAACGGCTGTTCATCCGCGAAGTTATAGCGACGAACATACACCATGGGAGTTTGCAGAGTTACGGCCTCCACCAATGTTCCATAGCCTGGTTTCGTCATGACGACATCGACAGAAGCCATCAATGTTTTGAATGAGAAGGGGAGAGACTTGGTGGAGATGAAGCGCTTGCTGTTTGCCGGAACAGACCCATCGAAGAGGAATCGATAGCCGGTGAGCGATTCCAATGTGTCGAACGGGAGCGAGTCCAACTGAATACCGCCGAATCCGATGAGTACGGTGCGCTCTCCAGACGGTAGCTTGAGAAACTCGATGAGTTGTTTACGCGCCGAATGAGCCGGTTCTGCAATCGGTCCGACATCGATCAACTGCTTGAAGATCGTCAGCGGAGGAGCCGGCGCGATGCGGAGGGCAAGATCGGCTTGGGTGTAGGCCCGACGAATTGCTTCAATGAGTCCTTGGTGATCGATTGATGAAGGAGCCTGATACTCGGACAAAATCAAGTCCCACGTAAAACTCACCAGTGCGACGGTGGGAATGCCGATGTGTTTTCCGGCTGCCAGTGCCAAGTAGGGAGTATCGGCCAAGACAAGGGCTGGAGCTCCAGCACGCATGGCGGTGACTTCCGTCTGAAGACGCTCATGCCAGGTGCTGTGAAATCGGTGATGTTCGAGCCAGGTCGCCTCTACGTCGATCGTTAGGGGATCCTGTTGAATGCAGCCGATGTCCTGCTGGACCGAGCTCGTTTCCCAAGGAATCGACAGACGATCCTTGAAGAAGGTGGCAGGGACGGTCGTACGCAGGAGAACTCGGATGTCCGGGACAAGACGGCCCAAGGCGTTGAGCACCGGCACGACTTGCGCGGCATGGCCGTATCCATGTCCGGAGATGGCGGCCCAGATCAGCGGCATAGGCAAAAGCGTATGAGGGTCATGAGTCGTACATGCAGAGGAAGGATCTACTCAACTGTTGGAGTGGTCCGATTCCATTGGGGCGATGTTGTACATCAACTCAAGATCGAACTCATCTACCAGTTCGTTGAATGCACCGGCTCCCATGTCGGAACGAACTTCGGCCATGACGAGGTCAATGGCGGGAGCCGCATGTTGGCCATATTGCGTGACGGCAGATTCAATTCGTTTTCTGGCATCATCGAGGTTCACGGGGGCACTCCTTCTTGCTACAGTGAATGATTCATCCCAGGGAACGCAACAGCTCCTGCATGTCCGGCACGAGGTCCTTCCCTCCGTTGGACCGCCCTGAAAGGACGGCGTCGATTCCAGCCGTGAGAACCGGTTTGGCCTCCTCATTCCGTCCCAGTTGGACCAACGCACGTCCAAGGGCTAGATGTGAGGCCGCATGGGTCGGCTCCAATTGTGTGGCGACCGTCAGATGCTCGACCGCCTCTTCCACACTCCCGTGCTCTTGAAGGATCTTGTTGCCGAGTCCATAGCGACCAAGGAAACCCTTGGGATTTTTAGTAACCATTTGGCGAAACGCGTCAATGTCCACGATGCATAGCTCCGATGTATGATTGGTACTATAGCATTGGACCCGAGGGATCGGCCAGATGAGAAAATTGGCTGGTGGGACGTGAGATTGAGTTAGGGTTTCTGGGAGGTCGTGGGAACCACGGACAGAGTAGGTTGCGAAGCGGATGGTCTCTTGGATTTGACGGTGACGGTGCGGATGCCTGACTGTGTGGATGGGGCGCTGCTGGCCATGTACTGTGCGGTGTCTCGGACAAGTTGACCTGTCAGTTCAGTGAGACAGGCTTCAGTGACGTGGCCCTTCAACTCTTCAATCATCACTGGTGTGGCGCTGAACAATTTATACTGGACCGTGCCTGAGGACTTGGCTTCATAACGTTTCACCTGGCCATCCCACCGTTCAAGCTCGAGGCCGACTGTGGCAGAGTAGTCATAATCAAAGTCAATCAACGGTGAAAGGAGGAACATGGACCCGCCGATGATGATGCCTTTGAACGCCGAGAGCCAAGAATGTGGCTCGACTGTTTCGCTCATGATGAGGCGTGCAGAGATGATTTTTCCCCCAAGCGCATCAGCCTGTCCTCCGAGAGGAACCAATGTTGCGAAGAGACTGGTCTCCTGCACCCGGTTGAGGATCCGTCGCTCTACGTCGCTTGATGGATCTTGCGGCGCCCCGTTTCGTGACAGCTGAAACGAATTCATGACGAAGGGAACGCGCTCGTCGCTGGGGATCGAGTGAGTGATGGCGGCCTGCGCTTCCGTCGCGACCGATTTCACCTCGATGGAGTGCGTACAACCGTTGGCCAAGCAGAGCACGACTCCAGCGAAACCCACGATCGAGCGGCGAAAGGTATATCTCGTCATGATCGCTGTCTCCTCAGAAATAAAAGGAAAAGCCGCCGAACGGCAGGCTGGCATTCAACCCAAGATTCGGGAACGCCGTTCCCGCGTTGGAAATATGATGGAAGCGATATCCGGCATTGACTGCGAGCTGCGGCGTGAGGAACCACGACAGGCCTATGCCACCTGACAGGACGAAGTTGAATTCATTCGCCTGCTCCCGAATACGTCCACCGAGGTCTGTCCAGAATGGGCCGCCGGTGAATTCCAGATAGGGGCGAAGCCGACCCAAAGCGACGAAGGTATACTTGATTCTCGGGGTAAACCCGATGCCATGGGTCACTAAAGGCTCTCGGAACTCGAGGTAGACCATTTCTGCTCCGAGTGAGATTTGTCCGCGGTACCAGCTGTCCCCGATGGGATCGGTGATTGTCATCATCCATGAGGGCATGACGGCTGGGCCGTGCTGCTTGGTGGTATGCAGTTCTGTGAGCCGGTGTGAAAACATATAGCCGGCCGTGAGTCCGACTTCTTGTGTCCCGACGGTAATGGTCGGCACACCACCATCCGCCTGGACGTTGGGTACAGCCAAGACAGCGGCGAGTCCTATGATGGTGAAGCTGCGAACACAACGATCCATGCTGTCTCCACGTCACTATCTTGTCGGCTCCTGTCGGATGAAACTTGATCAAGAGCAGGTTGGACGAGACGCTTCAAAGCCTAGCAGAGGATGGCATTCTGTCCAGGCGTTCGCGGAGTTGTCGGAAAATCGAACGGAAACGTATTCGATGGATGGAGGGTCAGCTATTCGGTTCGCCGGAGCCTTGTGAGGTCTTCCGAATCGGTCTGTCGCTCGGGCAACCCATAGCGTTCGTCGAGAGACACCACTCGTTCGAGGCAGCGCAACGCTGAGGTAGAGTCCTGACGTGTCTGATAGACGGTCGCCAGCAGACGGAGTACGGCAGCTTCGGCGGGCTCGTTCCCAAGCTTGATGTAATGTTCCGAGGCGTTGTTCAAGCAGCGTTCCGCTCTGAGAAGATCGCCTTGGTCTAGAAAACATTTGCCGAGTTGGCTGTAGGTCACGGCGAGCCCTTCCTCGTTGCCGACCGCTCGATGGTAGTCAAGGGCTTGCTTAAACGATGAGACCGCTTGGTCCCATTGACCATCACGAGCTTCCTGCAGGGCAAGGTTCGCATACAGAATACCGAGACCTCTGTTGTCTTGTAACTCGCGCAGGAGATCCATGGCCTCAAGATAGTAGGGGCGTGCTTTTTCAGGATGTTCCGAAGCGATATGCAGGTTGCCGAGATTGACGAGCGTATGGGCAACGGCTGTGAGATTACGCTCAGTCCGTTGAATCTGGAGCACTTCGCGATAACACGCTTCTGCCTGTGCAAAGTCGTTCATCATCGCGCACGTGTTCCCGAGGTTTCCGAGCGACGCGGACAGGAGCTGTGGCTTTCCAGCAGTTCGGTCATCGGCCACGGCTGCTTCCCATGCCGCGCGAGCCTGCACGAGATCTCCCCGATGGAGAAAGATCCTGGCTCGATGTTTATCGTTGTCCGACATGACGGGATATTTGCTCGGAGCGCTGATCGCGGTGAGGGAGGAGGCTCCCTTAGGGAGCCTCCTAGTCTCCGCCTTTCGGTGTGTCTCGCTTAAATTCTATCTGGAGCTCGTCCTGCTCTTCCAGACCTAATCCAGCTCGGAATGAGCGATGCAGTTCGGTGATGCACTCGATGTCTCGAGGGCTTTTGCCTTCTCGAGAAGCGAGGTACGCCTCAGACAATCTCAATCCCGTCTCAAAGTGACGCGCGATCGTCTCCTCCGTCACCTGTTGCCAGGTGATGTAAATACAGAACGCCTGAAATGAGTGTGCGTTAGGACAACGTTGAGCCATTGTGAGTAAACCCTCATAGGCCTCGCGTGCGGTCGTCCCGGCATTGGACGAAAAGGTGTCCTCTAACTCAACAGCCGTATCCCAATCCGAGCCGAGTTCGACCTCGGCTTGGTGGAAAGCGTCTTGAGCGGCGAGTGCTGGGTCGAATCGCATAGAACTCTAAATCTCCTGAGTCGCGTTCCACGAGGAAAGTGAAGGATACTCAGGCAGTGGGAGGCTGGTCAATGCTGTTTCGCCGGAATCGTATGTTTTAGGCTGGTACTGGAGTGACAGGGGTGAGTGTTACGGCATCACCAGCTCAGATCAGCCGGTGTCCAAGTGGCCAGGAGATTCACGATAATCGCATTTCTACTGTAGAATCCTGCATGAGCCTGCCAAGGTTACGATTTCGTAGGCTCAGTGATTTGATAGACACGAGAAGCTATGGGAGACGGACTTTCCTTAGGTTCAGCGAATCGCAGACGCACTTCCCCGTGATAGCTATGAATGTAAGTTAGTAGGGCGTTGATGAGAATGATCACGCCCGTCATTTCGAGGCCTTCCTCTATGGTTACCAGTAGGGCCTGTCCAAAGGTTTCTCTACCATACGTCCCAACATAGTAACTTTCCATCAGTTCCATACCTAATCCGCCGCTAAGAAAAACCGCTGCAGCTGCAAAGAATTGCCGTTGTGTTTGAGATGGAAGGCTCAAGTAAAATTTCAAATAGGAAAGTGCAAAAATTACGATAAAGGTAATGCCAAACAGGACCCATGCATAGGTCAAGATACCTTTGGCATTTTCACGGCCTATCAGCCATTTGGCTGGTATCTGCAGCAACTCATGGATTCCGGAAGCCTCATCAATTGCCATGTACAGCAGTGCGAGTGCGAGCATTGTCCACTGGAGCCAACGAGAATCACTCGATTGTTTCTTTAATCGACTGATGACTGCAAGAAGCAGGGATGCCCACAGCAACAAAGAAGCTGAAAAAAATGTCGGAACATTGCCTTCCTGGTCTACGTAGAACAGGGGGACAAATCCCATTAGTCCAGGACGTCCAAATATATGATGTGCTACCTGTCCTAAAGTGCTGGCAATCAGGAGGAGAAAGGTCGTTGCCCCCAAGGCCCGAATGATCGTTTGGCGGCTAAGCCATATCTCGCTCTGATATGACATATCTTTCTGGCCTCCCTAGGGGGCGCGTGTTGTACGAGTTAGAAGTTTCAGTATCAATATAGAGATTGTTCACGATTTCTCTATAACGCAATAGTGGGGGCAGGTATCAATGAA
>JAHBWR010000132.1 GCA_019636875.1 Nitrospira sp. | reverse complement strand
CCGCACTTCGTGCGTACCGTCGGCTATTTTAGGGTTTTTTGTAACTGAGCCGACGGATAAAACCCACAAGTGTTTGTTCCTTCGTCGATACGACGGTTGAACCGATCGCTATTTTTTGTCGTATCGTAACTGGCGCGATCGGATAGAGTCTTCAACCCATGTTTGGTGTTTTTTTATTATTGCTCGTGTGTATCATCGCATAAACGCCTCCAGCATTCTTATAGGATCTAGCATGTTCGCCGTTTTCAATTTCCTCGCTCTGCCACGACTCCCAACCTCCTAGTCACTTCCTCTGTTCGAGTTCGTCTCGGCTGCTTCACACTGGTTCATTTCGCACGGAAGGTTTGTGTCCATGCTCCAAATCGAATCGATCCATAAACAATATTCGACGAAAGTGCTCCTCACGGAGGCCTCGGCGCATCTACGTCCGAATTCGCGGGTCGGCCTGGTAGGACCCAATGGCGCCGGTAAGACTACCCTTTTTCGTATGATCCTTGGTGAGGAATCACCGGATAAGGGTTCGATCCGGAAGCGACCGCGGCTTCGGATCGGCTATCTACCTCAGGAACTCGAAACCATCACCGGCAAGACGGCACTCGATGCGGCCCATCGCGATGAGTACCCTGAATACGAGGCCAAGCGCATCCTGATGGGATTGGGTTTTACGGAAGGGGATTTCGATCGCCCTGTGGAGAAACTGTCAGGCGGCTATCGGATGCGGGTGGCGCTCGCACATCTGCTCCTGTCGAACCCCGACGTGCTGATGCTCGACGAGCCGACGAACCATTTGGACAAGCCCACTCAGCGTTGGTTCGAACAATTTCTCCTCCAATCCGGCATGACGCTCCTGATCATCAGTCACGACACCGCCTTTCTGGATCGAGTGGTCACCCATATCTGGGAACTGCGGCATCATACCATCGAAGAGTATCGTGGCAACTATTCACTATTCTGTGAACTGAAAGCGGAAAAAGACGCACAGCTACAGGCCTCGGCCACTCGACAGTCCAAGGAGATTGCGCGGGTTCAAAAGTTCGTCGATCGCTTCCGGTACCAGGCCAACAAGGCGAGCCAGGTGCAATCGCGCCTGAAGCAGCTTGAAAAGGTCAAGCGGATCGAGATCCAGCGGGATCCGAAGCGCGTCAAGTTCCGGTTTCCGTTGCCTTCGACGAGCGGTCGCCAAGTGTTGGATCTCGCCGGAGCCAGTAAGCGCTACGGCGAAAAGGTGGTCTATAAGACACTCGACTTTTCTGTGGAGCGAGGACAGCGGGTCGCTCTGGTCGGAGAAAACGGTGCGGGAAAAAGTACGCTTCTCAAAATGCTCGCCGGCGTGCTTCCTCCCGATACCGGCACCAGATCCGTCGGGCATGGCGTCACACTGCACTACTTCGCCCAGCATCAAGCCGAAACTCTGAACCCGGAACATTCTATTCTCGAATCTCTCGAAGAAGTCACCAAACATGCGGAGATGAATTTCCTGCGTGGGATCGCCGGCGCCTTCTTATTTTCAGGCCAGGATCAGAAAAAACCCATCAAGGCCTTAAGCGGGGGTGAGCGGAACCGGGTCGCCTTAGCCCGCATGCTCGTGGAACCTGCAAATACCCTCCTGCTCGATGAGCCGACCAACCACCTGGACCCGGCCTCGGTGGACGTGCTCACAGACGCCCTCGCCGAGTTTCCTGGGACCATCCTTTTCATTTCCCATGATCCGACGTTTTTGACACGTATCGCCACCAGAGTCGTGGAAATCGAGGAGGGTCAGGCTCGCAACTTCATCGGTGACTACGAGTACTATCTCTGGAAGAAGGCGCAGGAGTTCGAATCGATCAAGGAATCGAGCGAGGACCTCAACGGGGCATCAAAATCCGCTACGTCAGGCCCCACTCGCGCGATGACACAGCAGGTCCAGCAGAAAGGGCGAGGAGGTGAGCGTCGTGACTTAACCAAGACGCAGGCGCGGCTGGAGAAGCAGGTCTCCCGTGCGGAGGGGGAAATCACGGAGACTGAAGCAAAGATCAAGACCCGCGAGGCGGAGCTGGCCGATCCGAAACTCTATGAAGCGTTCGACCGGTGGAACGCCCTCCATCAAGAGCAGGAAGACTGGAAACGGAGTCTAGAGCGACTCACTGCGCGCTGGGAGTCACTCTCGGCGGAATTGGAGAATGTGAAGCAGCAGCTCGTGGCCTTGGGATAGGGTCTAGACAGAGGCTTTGAGGGTTTCTTCCAGATAATAATAGAGCCAGCGATTCTTTTCTTTCGTGACTAGGTCATCCCACACCACGCCGACCAAAAACCCTTTCTTGTCCCATGGCTTGACCCAGGCGACGGTCCCATCCAGTTTTTCCTGTTGCTCGACTCGATCGGAATCCAGAAATGCCAGGGAGACGGTGACTCGCTCGTTCGGCGGAAATCGATCTTTGGTGTGGAGCCCAGCTCCGATCTTATTCACATTGTCGAGAACCGCGGTACTGGCACGCCCCCCGCTCTTCGGCGACATCAAAACGGACCCCACCAATGTCGCCCGGACGAATTTTCGTCGTTCACTGAGGGCGGTCATGCTTGCCGATTGCTTCGCTTCGCCTCGCTTCATAACTCTCTAAGTATAACCGATTAGAACGGAATGTAAACTAGGGCAATCGGCCCTATTTATAGGGACTTTGGGCGGTAGTATCGTCGATCTCTTAGCTCCGGAGGCAGATGGGTTTGCTCAACGCGAGCCGACGGGTCGTCGTGGACATAGCGATAGTCCGTTCCGTACCCCATGTCTTTCATCAGCGATGTCACGGCATTGCGGAGATGCAGGGGGACCCCAAGATTGCCATGGTCCTTTGCATCCTTGAGGGCCTCCAGAAGACCGACATAGGACGCGTTGTCCTTTGGCCGTGACGCCAGGTAAGTGGTGCCGTGAGCCAGGTTGATTTGTGCTTCCGGCAGCCCTACAAACTGGACCGCCTGTGCCACCGACGTGGCGACCACCAAGGCTATTGGGTCGGCATTGCCGATATCTTCCGAGGCAAAGATGACCATCCGGCGCGCGATAAACTTCGGATCCTCCCCGGCATCGAGCATCCGGGCCAGCCAATAGAGGGCTCCATCCGGATCAGAATCACGGAGGCTTTTGATGTACGCCGAAATAACGTTGTAGTGTTCCTCTCCGGCCTTGTCATAGCGAAGGGCCTTCTTCCCAAGCGATGCCTCCAAGGTTGCTTCGTCAACCACCCGGACGCCATCAGGGCCAGGCGCCGTCTGCATGACGACAAACTCCAATGACGTGAGGAGCGCTCGTGCATCACCATTCCCGAATACGATCAACTGCTGCTTGGCCTCCGGCGAGAAGCGCGGCTTCCATTTCCCCATCCCCCGCTCGACGTCGACGAGTGCACGATCAAGAATCTGCCCCAAGGCCTCATCGGAAAGTGGCTTGAGCACCACGAGCAGCGAGCGGGACAGAAGTGGGCTGATGACTTCAAACGACGGATTTTCGGTGGTCGCTCCGACGAGAATGATCGTGCCGCGTTCGACATGAGGGAGAAACGCATCTTGCTGTGCCTTATTGAAACGATGGATTTCATCGACGAAGAGAATCGTCCGCTGCCCGTTCATCGCGCGCCGCTGTTCTGCCACCTTGATGAGTGCACGCAGCTCAGGCACTCCGCTGGTGACGGCGGAGAATGGGACAAACTGGGCTTTCGTATGCTGGGCAATCAGGTGGGCCAGGGTGGTCTTCCCTGAACCGGGTGGACCCCAGAAGATCACGGACGAAAGTTGATCAGCCTCGATCGCCCGTCTCAGCGGCCGATCGGGCGCGGTGATGGCGTCTTGCCCGACAAAGTCCACGAACGCACGGGGCCGCATCCGTTCGGCGAGCGGAGCGGGGACCTTCTCCTCGCGAGCGGTAGGCGTGAATAAGTCTGGTGTTTCATCGCGAGCGCGTGGCATCTCACCCCCTGAGAATAGCGGGAATTGTATACGCCGTCTCTCCTGATCGCAAACAGCCTCTTGACCATGTCGGCCCCCGATGGTACGAACTGGACAACCGACGGAGCAGGCCGTGCAAGCTAAGATTCATAACATCACCCTCGCGTTCAATGATCAAGGGACAGGTGTCCCTCTGGTCTTTCTCCACGCGTTTCCACTGAACCGCTGCATGTGGGTCGAGCAAGAACAGGCATTGTCATCCCAATTTCGGGTTCTAACGATCGATTTGCGCGGGCATGGCGAATCCGATGCGCCGCTCTGGCGCTATACTCTCGACCAAGCTGCTGACGATGTGATCGGACTGCTCGATCACCTCTCGATTCGACAGGCGGTATTCGTCGGTCTGTCGATGGGTGGGTACATCCTGTTTGCGCTCTATCGGCGATATGCGGACCGGGTACGGAGCTTGGTGCTCGCGAACACACGAGCGCAGGCTGACACCGTAGAAGGGAAGGAAGGGCGGTTTCAGATGGCGCAGACCGCATACAAGAACGGACCATCGGCCATCGCCGACATCATGATTCCGAAATTGTTAAGCCCTGCAACTGTCCAGACGAACCCAGAGCTGGTGGGACGCGTGCGTGCGATGATCGAAGGCAATCAAGTCAGCGGTATTGCGGGAGACCTGATGGCGATGGCTGAACGACCCGATTCCATCCCTTTGCTGCAGCAGATCACCTGCCCCACCCAGATTATCGTCGGCGAGTTGGATCTTCCCACTCCGCCTTCAGACGCCAAACTTATGGCCGATAGGATTCTCGGCGCCCGTTTGACCATCATTCCAGGAGCCGCTCATCTCTCGAACTTGGAACGGCCTGATCAGTTCAATGAAACGATCCGGAGTTTTGCCTTGGATGTGACTCGCGCAGCGAGCAGATAAGGGCACAGTCCCTGAAGATCTCAGTCCGGATCGCCGATGCTGCCACGCCTGATTAACTTGAGAAATTCCAGACGAGTCTGTGACTGACTACGGAAGGCTCCCAGCATGGAGCTGGTCACGGCAACGGTGTTTTGTTTCTCCACCCCACGCATCATCATGCAGAGATGTCTCGCTTCGACCACTACCCCAACACCATGCGCGTTCAGCTTGGATCGTAAGGTCTCGGCAATCTGAACCGTCAGACGTTCCTGAACTTGAAGCCTTCTCGCAAACGTGTCGACAATCCTCGGAATTTTGCTGAGACCGACGACCTTCTTGTTGGGCAAGTAGCCAACATGGACCCGCCCAAAGAACGGGAGCATATGGTGCTCACACATGCTGAAGAAATCGATGTCCTTCACGATGACCATCTCGTCGTATTCGATCGGGAAGAGGGCTCCGTTCAACAGGTGGTCGATATCGCGCTGATAGCCTTGCGTCATGAACGCCAGGGCCTTGGCCACACGCTCCGGCGTCTTGAGCAAGCCATTGCGACTGGGCTGTTCCCCGAGCGCGAGCAACATTTCGGTGACCAGTGATTGAAGAACCGGCAGATCCGCAGGCTTTCCGCTTCCGCTCGTATCTTCTATCGATTCTCCCTTTCGTTCTTTTGTCCGGTGCTTCTTCACTGGAGTCCCTTTCGTACTTATGCCGTTCCCCCGTATTCGAAGTAGTTGTCCCTCGTCTCAATCACACCAATCTTTCGCAAAGAGTCAGACGGCAGGGCCGGCTTCAGAATATCCCAAATCACTTTGACAAGATTTTCTCCCGTAGTGGTGAGCGCGGCAAAAGCAGGATCACGATTGAGGTCGAGATGATCGAAGCGCTCGACGATCTTCTCGTTGACCACCTGATCAAGCCGGTCTAGATCACACGAATCCTGTGCTCCCCCGCTCGCAACAGTGACCAGCACGACATAATTGTGCCCATGCCCGTTTGGATTATTACATTTGCCGAATGCCGCCCAATTCTCTTCGGGAGAGAGTTGCTCTGTGTGGAGCCTGTGGGCGGCGCAAAAACGATAGCGCCTAGTCACATGCACTTGTGACATACGAGCCAGTTCTCTTGGGGTAAAATAAACGGCTGGAACCGCTTGCGTTTCAAGCAATCCCAGCCTGGAGGTCCTGTACAGATATTCCTACGACAACTGTCGCCACGCTTAGGCGCTGAACGAGCTGCCGCAGCCACACGTCGTCTTGGCTTGTGGATTCTTGATTGAGAAGCCCGAGCCTTGCACGCTGTCCACGTAATCGACTTCCGCGCCCTGGAGCAACGGAGCGCTCTGTGAATCCATGATAAGTTTCACATCGCCCTTTTCAATGATGGTATCGTCTTCGGCCATTTTGGATTCAAACGCCATCCCGTACTGATAGCCGTGGCAGCCTCCGCCACGCACGTAGACTCGCAACCCGACGACATCTTTTTCTTCGGCCATCAATTCTTTAATCTTCTGTTCCGCCACCTGGGTAATAGTAACCATGTTGTCGCCCTCCTCTATGGATCAGTCCAACCCGCACGAGCGGGCTAGCTAGGTTGTTAGTCTAACACCTCTTTCTCGAATATCAACCCCATGCCTCGGTCGTCGTCGTCCTTTGGTTCTCCCATTTAGCCTCTGGAACACGCACAACGACATCACCCAACACACGCGCCTGGCAGGCTAGGCGATGCTGCGGGTCGGTCAACGCTTCGCGATCCAGTAGGTCCTGTTCGTCAAAATCAATTTCCGAGAGATGCTCATGCCCTGCCTGAACTTCCACCCGGCAGGTCGTGCAGGAGGCATTCCCTCCGCAGTCGTGGTTCAATCGAAACCCTACTTCCTTTGCCGCATCAAGCAGCGAAATGTTCTCCTCCACCTCTCCGCTACGCCCGTTTGAATGGAGAAAGGTCACTCGTGGCATGGCGTCTCCTACGACTGCGCAGCAACTCCAGCCGGAACTTCCTTGTAGGGACAACGCTGTAACCGAATATGATCCTCGTATTCCTGGCGGAATAACTTCAGACTGCTTTGCACCAATACTGATGCACCGGTGACCAGCGTACAGTATCCGGTCCCTTTCACAAACCCACAGAGCTGAAGCATGCTGTCGAGGTCTTTCTGCGTGCCCTGGCCCGCCTCAATCTTCGTCATCAGTGCAGCGAGATTCATCGTTCCCATCCGACAGGGAGGGCACTGGCCGCAGCTCTCACCCTTGAAAAAGTTTGAGTAGTGCAGCGTCTTGGCCACCATGCAGCTCGCATCATCGACGACGATCACCCCGGCCGACCCCAACCCTGTACCGGCTTTCTTCAACGAATCAAAGTCCATGGGCAGATCGATCTGATCCGCCGTGATCATGGAAAAAGCCGGGCCGCCAGGAAACACCGCCTTGATCTTGCGACCGTTTGGCACGCCACCGCCGCATTGCTCGATGAGATCGCGGATCGTTACACCCATCGGCATCTCATACACCCCGGGACGAACGACCGAGCCACTGAGTGAAAACATCATCGTGCCGGGACATTTCTCCGTCCCCACCTGCGTAAACCATGAGGCGCCCTTGTAGAGAATCCGCGGGATGTTACAGAGCGTCTCCACGTTATTGACGAGCGTGGGCTTGCCATAGAGGCCGAAGTCCGTGGGATAGAACGGAGGCTTCTGCCTCGGCATGGCCGGCCGGCCCTGCATCGACTCGAGCATCGCCGTTTCCTCACCGGCCACGTAGCTACCATGGCCGTCAAAGATTTCCAGCTCAATATCAAACCCGCTGCCAAGCACATTCTTCCCTAGGAGGCCACGTTCTCTTGCTTGGGCCAGGGCTTTTTTCAGATTCTGCTGTTCCTCATGGTACTCATGATTCACGTAAATGAAGGACGCCTTCGCCTGCACCGTGTAGGACGCGATCAAACAGCCCTCGATCAATTGATGAGGCAAGGTTTTCAATAGCTGGCGGTCCTTGAACGTACCTGGTTCGTGTTCCCCGGCATTACAGACAAAATAGCGCTCTTTCACCCGATGGTTGAGCACCTTGTCCCACTTGATGCCCGTCGGAAATCCTGCGCCGCCACGACCTCGCAGGCCTGATTTCTTCAGCTCATCAATCACTTGACCAGCGTTCCGCTCCTTCACACAACGCTTCCAGGCATCATAGCCGCCAACCTTGAGATACCCTTCGATCTCCCAAGGGGCTCCCTCAATCTGCTGGACAAGGCGTGGTTCTGCTGCCGTAGACATAGTGATCCCGTTTATACACTCTCGAGGTTGAGCCAGTACTATACGGCTCCGCCTCTTCCTCCGTCAAGGCAACGGGTGGTAAATGGGCCTGAATCTCAAGCAGTTAGGGCTAGGGGGCCTA
>JAHBWR010000131.1 GCA_019636875.1 Nitrospira sp. | reverse complement strand
CGGTGAGAACGATATGCATATGAGTCTTCATGAGAACCTCCTGTTTGAGTATCAGCGGTGTGAGGTGTCAAAATCTTGGCCAGAAACAATCTCGGGGGTATACGGCTTCTTACGACCACGACCATCGGTCGGCAAGTTTGTTCGAACGCTGCAGGCGTCGCAGGCGATCGCCAACGTCACGCGATGACTCAATGCTTCGACCCGAAAGACAAGGTGATACTGTTGCGCACCGCACTCGGGGCAGGCATAGTCCGAGAGACAGCCTCTTGTCGCCTCGGGATCCTCGCAAGAAACATCGGTTTGATGATTACGGGCAGAAACGGTGCAGAATCGGCCTAGCATATGTGCCTCCCTATGATGATGAGGCCAGAATAACCGAATACCGGCGAGATAAGCCTAGGCAAAACCCCGGTTGGGTCTCACTTATCGCCTAGTAGGCTGGCTGCAAACCTGTACTTCTGAAGACAATTTCTGTTTGCGCGATCGCGGCGCATTAATTCTTAGAAGACAAGTGATTTGTACCTAATCGATCAGGTCGGAGTTGCAGCATCAGTCAAACCTCACCCTTCTCCGAGCCGTTTGGGAATTCCAAAAGATTGTATGCGGTCTGGCTGGGCAGAAAGTCGGCAGCGACTCTGGTCAGCCCCTCGGTGTTTCGTCTTGCTCGTGGAGCCATACTGCTTCCTCATCCACACGGGAGGCCAAATCATTTCGCGTTTACCCTGCAATAAGGGCTAGAACATATGCCAAGTGGTATGTCCGGTCGATGGCTATCCTGGGCCGTTTCCGATCTTTACAACATGCACGTTGATGGCAATGTGAAGAGTACTCGTCTTCGCTTACAGGCAGGAAACGTGTTCCGCAGCGTCACAGGCTTTCTACGCTGAAGGCAACGCGAGCAGGTCGTGAGACCTTCTTTCTCAACACCACCTCTGACACCACGGCGTTCCGGCATGCCGCTGGCCTGGGTGACTAGCTTGCAAGTACCAAGCCGTTCCTACTCTCCATTATGGCATGTCACCTGTGTCAGAATTTAGTTTCCGTGTCTGTACTCTGTGGATAAGGATGGAGTTGACCAACAGCCTACTAGGGAAAATGCCCGTTCCACTCATATTCCTCTTCATGCCAAAGTGAGCAAATAGGTTATCGTATGTTTACAACAACTCGCTTTACTGATTACCCACCTGGCAAACTGGGACGGGTCTTACGAATACCGATCTTGGCGTTATTGAGTCTAGGACCCACGATGATCCAGGGCTGTGGCTCGGATGAGACTCCCCAAACCGTGCCACAGACCGTCGCTCCGCTCAAGCAACAGGCTTATGTGAAGGCGTCTAACACTGAGAGCGACGATTGGTTCGGGACTAACATCGCCGTGGATGGCGACACGCTGGTCGTGGGCGCTCGCTTTGAGGACAGTGCGGCCACAGGGATCAACGGAAACCAAGCCGATAACAGCGCTCCGGACAGCGGAGCGGTCTATGTGTTCACCCGCACCGGCGGAGTCTGGAGCCAGCAGGCCTATGTGAAGGCCTCCAACGCGGAGGCCGGTGATAGGTTCGGCATCGTCGCTGTAGACGGTGATACGCTGGCCGTGGGGGCTATAGAAGAACGTAGTGCGGCCACAGGGATCGACGGGAACCAAGCGGATAACAATGCTTCGGATAGCGGAGCGGTCTATATATTCCAACTACTGTAGATGTTCAGTCCTGCATTTGGTGAGCTGAGATAGAGATGAATCCTTATGGTTTTTAGGTCCATATATTACCGATGGATTCAAAGTGCGTGAGCCCTTTGATGGTATTGAACCGCCGCCCATATTTATGGGCACACTGCGGACCGGTGGGAAGATCGTGCACAGACGTTCATCTCTTCCACTTCGTCACTGTTTGGAGTTGATCGCATAACGGCTGGGGAGAATGATCGGGCTTTCTTGCCTCTCTTGGATCGCTCGACGCACCGCCGTCGTGCGGGCGCTCCCGGAGAACACGGATTCCATAGCCCGTCCTTCCATTAATGGCTCACGAATACACCATCAAATGCTTGGACCAAACACCTACTCGATGAATTAGAGACTGGCTGGTCTGGTTGCATCGAACCACTCTATCAATATCACCATCTTGCATGGCATCACGTCATCATCCTTCCAAAGCTCTAATCCCAAACCCAGTACGTCCCCTCTGCATCTAATGCCATACAGATTTGCCCGCTCTGGATAAGAAAGTCGACTGCCGTTTCTACTTGCTGCCGCGTCTGATTGGGACAGAGATCGACCAGTTCATCCAGGCGATGATGTTTTCTATCTTGCAACGCGGTGAGAACCTCCGTGACCTGAACACGATTGATTGCGATGGCTCCAGTTTGCATGGTCTTCCTCCTCTGGCCATGTGCTTCTTGTCCTACCCTAAACGAATCAGTCAGTTCGTGTGAACTAGACCTTTTCCCAGGAGACGAAAGAGGAAGCGGCTGGTTTCCAATCCAACGGGATAGAATCGATGCATTCCTATTCGGTAAAGGAAGCA
This sequence comes from Nitrospira sp., assembly GCA_019636875.1. Taxonomy (GTDB): domain Bacteria; phylum Nitrospirota; class Nitrospiria; order Nitrospirales; family Nitrospiraceae; genus Nitrospira_D. The sequence continues at coordinate 5,758 of JAHBWR010000131.1, read as the reverse complement.
CGGTGAAACAGGACGGACAGGGGCGGACGAGGGGGTCATCTAACCGTTGAGCGCTTGTGAACTGCTCGCTTGCGTCAACTCGATCGTCGCACAGCATGAGGAATTGCGCTCAATGCGACGTGAGACGGCTGGATCATCCTGAGGAAGCCACACAGGCTTATCGGGCGTGTCGGATATGAACGCCCGGCCCCTGGGAAAAAGGATGCCAGGATCATGTCGATCTCTCCCTACAGGTCCTAGACGCTGGGTGGATCCTCTCGATCCTCACCGGCTAAGACCTTTGTCTCCTGAGCTTCCAATGCCTGCATCTCCAGGAGCATCCCCAGCAGTGCTTGCCTCCTCTGTTGGAGGCTCTTCTTTTCACGATCCCTCGACTGTGGTTCCTGTGCGGACTCCGGTAAGTTGACGAGTGCCTCGGCCTCACCAAGGGTAGCGTACTTGTAAAGTTCCAGATACTGATGGGATCCCCCATACAGCTTGGCAAGGACCTCTTGTGTCTGGGTATCGAAGGACTCCAGCTCTTGCTGGTTCGGTTCCTGAGTGTCCATCGAATCCAAGATGTCCAGCTGGGACTTTATGGCATCACTCCGAGTGTAGGGAGCAAACGAAGCGTTCGTGTTCGGCATAATGGCTCTCCTTTCTGTTCACGTTCGGCTGATGGTCGCGCCTAAGGTTCCTCTTTGGCGCTTTATCTATGGTACAACGGGGGTAGGTTGAGATGACCTGGAGTTTTCCCTAGAAAAAGGTGTGTCCCTACATCCATAACCAGGGCTGGGATAAGTAAATTGGGTCACGCTTCTGGATTCATGAAACGTGACCCCACTGGCTACACAATCTTTTCGTGTATGGCGAGCTTCGCTGTTCTGCCTATTCCGTATGTGTCCCGAGGGGTGCGAGCCACACCACGTCAACGAGGCGCTGAGTCAATTCCGCCGGCGATTGATCCCCCGGATACAAGGTCACATAACGTTGTTGTAGGTCGTGTAGTGCCTGCGGATGGTTTGCGTGAGGTATTTTCGCCAAAGTAAGGAGTGAATTCAGATACTCCCCACGCCCTTGCGCGATGTCGTGCTGAAGGTTGTTGAAGTTGTAGGCAGCAAAGGTGTGCAGTCGCTGTTTGGCGCGTATTAAATCCTCACTCCCAACACGTGATCCTGGCGTCGTGCTGGACGTAAACTCCTTCGTGGGCTGGGTCAACTCGGAAGCGCCCTGAGTAGTGCCATTGGAGACCGCTGTCGTCGCATCGAATGGGGCTTTCACGAGTTCCACGGTGGCATCACACGCGCTGATTCCAAGGGCAATACAGCAGAGCATAACCGTCTGTAGGACAGTGCTTCGAACTGAGGTGATCATGGGTTCTCCTTTCGCCGGACCGGAGGAATGTCCGGTCCATCATCGTTCAGGGATGGTATGATAACGGACACCCTCGGAAGCCCTAGCACATTCCCTAGGTGTAAACGTTCTATTTACTAAGGCAGGCGGGAGGACCCTTGAGGCGCGCTTTCAGGCCATCTGCGACTTGTCGGACGTGCATGACTAGGGCTTAGGGTGGAGAGGACGCGTAACCTTGGCCAAAATCTATCGAGGCGATATAGACACTGCGTAGATCGCAGGTCACAGACGGTGACCTGCGATCACACAGCCAATGGGCGGCGGCCTAATCTTTCATCTTTTCTGTCAGCTCTTTCACCTTACCTTTTCCTCGTTCCATCGACCCTTTCACGTCACCCTTCGCTCGTTCATATTCTGCCTTGACGTCGTTGCCCTTGGCTTCTTCCTTCAGGGCCTTCATTTCACCTTTTGCCTCTTCAGCAGCTCCTTTGACTTCTCCCTTGGCCTTTTCCAATTGCGCCTTGGCCTCACCCGCTCCGCTTTCACCCACACCACCCATTAGAACCGCCACGCCGATCGTCACTCCCATGAGCAGCTGTTTCATACTATCCTCCTTGTGTTGTTGGGCTTGTTGAGCCGATGGTCAAATACGAGTTCGAGTGAGATTATCAGCTCCTATCACCTATCAATACTAGTGCAACTCCTAGTGGGTCATGCCGTCATGACTTAGTTCGGTGACATGGTGAGTGCCTATACAAACTCGGCGGGCCAGATCATGGTCAGCTCGTACGTCATCGTCAAACTGCTTACTTCAAACGGGGCCTCGCACGAGCGAGCACGCTCACTGTTGAGTGAGGAGGATCCCAAGGCAGAACTAGGGGTTTATCCGGTACGTGAGCAATCAGAATTCGTAGTAAGGTCACCAGCGAACGTGATGCGAGATTACAGACACAATGAACGCTCAGCCGGCAACATACCAACGATGATGCGCTCATGAGTAAGGGAGCCTCGCACTCACATACACCTTTACCCATTCATACTTAATTTGGAGGAGGAGCCATGAACAAGACTGATTCACTAGAAAAAACGACAGAGCAGATGGGACGCAAGGCGGAAGACGCCGCGCAGAGAGCTGGAGAGAAAGCTCGCCAGGTCTCTGATGATATCAGCGACATGGCCCAGAGGGGTGGGGAAAAGGCCCGTCACCTAGCTGAGCGTGTCGGTGATGAGATCGCAGACGCATCCGGTAAGATCCAAGATAAACTGAGGGAAACAGGAAAAGGCGTGGGTGAAGTCGTGAATACCGTTTCAGAAAAAGTCCGGTCATCTGCTCAGTACCTTGAGGATTCGAGTGTGGAGGATGTGGTCGAAGACGTCGCCGTACTCGTCAAACGATATCCGATTCATGCCGTCCTCCTCGGCGTCGGGATTGGGTTCCTGCTGGGTCGAGGGCGGTCACGTTAGGAGACGTCGTCCATGGAAACAACACAACAAGGGTACGATGAGTCACGACAACCCGATGCGCCTCCGCCTTCTGGAGTCCTACAGTTGCTCCAGGAGATCGTAGCGGATGTGAAAAGACTGATCGGTCAACAGGTCCGACTGGCGATGCACGAACTTCAGCTCGAAGGCGCCCGTGCAGTTGGGATTGTTCTGACCGCGATCATCAGCGGTATTCTTGGTGCGCTCTGTTTACTGTTCGTCCTACTCACGGCAGTGGCCGCACTCCATGAAATCGTCGGACTTGCAGTCTGGATGAGTTGTGGTGCGGTCGCGCTTGCCCTCATGGTTGTGGCCGGAGGTCTCTTGCTCTACCTCAAAGGGCAGATGCAACGTTTGAGGGTCGTTCCGGTCCGTACGCTTCATACAGTGAAGGAGGATGCTCAATGGATAAAGGAATGGATCGCATCGTCGAGGACGTGAAGGAGATCGTCGAGACACGCACGGCGATCGCGGACAAGCTCGAGAAGCTCGAGCACCGATTTACGTCCACTGTCCAAGAAGCGAAGACGATGGCGGAAGATTTTGCCGGGCGTACACAGTCCATGTTCGAAGATACGATGGGATCGGTCAAGGAAGCGACCGATCCATCCCGGTTGGTTTCCAACCATCCGTGGGCGGTAGTCAGCGGAGCCATCATCGTGGGCTTCGCAGTGGGACGACTGCTGAGGGAAGGACAAAACGGGGTGATGCCCTACTACCCGCCCGGTTCACAAGCGGCAAATGTCATGCCTTCTTCCGGGGAAGACACGACAGGGAGGGAGGGCGTCTACCCGTTCTACCCTCATGCAGATGAGGACCGCTCGCCTGCACGTCCGCAGTCTTCGGAGCGCTCATCGGTGCTTCGCTCTCTGAAGCCTGTGGTTGCCGGTTCAGTGAGTCATCTGACGGATGAACTCATCGACATCGGTAAATTCGCCCTTCGAGCCTGGCTCAAAGAGCTGGTGCAGAAAGAACGTGCACGACCTTTAAAGGAGAGAGAAGCTGGCGCTCCTTACCAGTAGGTGAACTTGAAGGTAGACATCATCCTCGTTGAACCGGTATCTCGAACGCTGAGGATAGAGTGGTCCTAAGCGGCGAACAAAGCGGACCATGATGCTGAGTTGTTGACCGCCTTGTGGCTCAGACCAAGATTTTGTGAGCGACAAGGCGGAAACGATCTCGAATGATCCATCCAGTCTGATGACTATCAGATTCCCTTTGTCCCTATGGGTGGCTGTACGCCTGGCGATAGTCATAACCGACGCGGTGAGACTATTGAACCATACGGGCGCTCTGCTCGCTGGCCATCGTTTTCGCACTGCAATGAAGACAAGCCGGTGCGATTGTACCCGTAGCGACCTCCACGCTCGTCCTCATTGTCAGAACAGGGGACGGATCTAATTCAAGTCTCGCAAGGAAGGAGGCGCGACTCATGACAATGGTGCTGCAGAGAGGAGATCGATCGAATTGCTCTATACGTGACGTGCGGTTGTCACACCGCTTCGTAATACCATTGGAGTTCTGCTAGGCTATTCCCTCACATTCTGAATTGCCACATCGAAACAAGATCCTGAACGGAGAACCGCTAACCTGGCTGACTTGACGTCACGCCTGAGACCAGCAAGTAAGGTGTGCCGGAAGAGCTTGCAGAGTTGGCCCCGACTTGTCTGGCTTCACGCGTCGGTCAAGCCAGACAAGCGAGGAGGGCTTCAGCCCATTTGTGCTTATGGTTTTGGGTCGATGTTTCCACCCTGCCGCCGGTCATCCGGGCGATCCCCATCTTGCTCCTGCTGACCAGGCTTGGGGGATTTATTTTTCTTCGTGCTCATATGCCCATCAGTGCCTTGACCAGCTCGACTCTTTAAATCAGATCCTTGTTTCATGGACTGATCCGTCTTCTTCTTTGGATTGTTCATCTGCTGCGTGGAACCATCTGGAGTCGGATCCTCGTCATGATCCCTTGTACCGACCAATCTCGCGATCTCTGCACCAGAACCCATGGCATACTGTAAGACGATGGCCGAGCGCTCAGCACCATTCACCCCACCCGTCGGCATGGCTTCAGAGGCCGACGAAAGCCCACAGGTTGCGATAAACACCCCACCCAGTGTCAATCCTAACGCCTTATTCATCGTGATCGACGCGACGACTTTCTTCATAATGAGTCTCCCTTCTCCCTAACAGTGTTTGAAAAGTTGAGGACTGAGCCTATCAAATTCATGTAAGGACGCCGGCACCGCTGCTTCCTTCGTCCTGACTACACGATAAGATTCACCCCCACCTCAGGAAACCTGGCAATACCCCTGGTTGTCTAAATTTTGATCCCGACAGGCATATGAACAGGACTAGATGTCCCCTAGGAATTGTGCCGGTAGAAATTCACGCTGTCCGTGGTTAATTGGGAGGCGTCAGAATCCGGCTTCAATGATGAACCGCCGGCATCGTAATGCGAGGAGCCCATGGAACAACACGACTCACGAGAAATGCAGGACATCAAGATTGCCGGGCTCGACGTTCATCTGGTGTATCTCCGATCGAGAAACGAGTGGACCGTAGTCGGAACGGTAGCCAGCGGAACTGGGGACAATAAAAATAAGGAGACGATCACAAGCGGTCCTTGGAGCTCCCGCGATATTGCCGAGGAGAAAGCATTGGAACAGATCACCGCACTCCTCGGTCACAACGAGGATCGCAGTACCTCACGCGTACATAACCCCGGGGAACAAACAGACACGCCGCTTCCCGAACAGAAGCCGACTGTTTAATCCACGAGTTCACGAGGACAAACCGCAAGAACGACTCGATAACAACACATGGAGGAGGTGGGAGAAATGGGCATGCAGCAAGCGCGTGAGGTCGGCGTCGAACACGGTGGAGAACTACATCAACAGGGAGAGGAGTCTCAGCCTGCTACGTGGCTGACGACCGACCAAGGCATTCCAGT
>JAHBWR010000130.1 GCA_019636875.1 Nitrospira sp. | reverse complement strand
CTGGGCAAAGATCCAGGCCAACACGGTCTTCAACTTCGTCTCGTCCCACTGGGAGACAATCCCGGCCGACAAATCCACGTGCACTTCCTTTGGATTGCGAGGAGCACCCGTCCCCAGTTTCCCGACGCCCGTTTTGCCTTCCGTCATCAGTTGCGCCACGGGATACCCGCGAAAGCCGGTCTCACTCTGGAACCAGTCACCCCCGATCAGCGCAATCACGTCGGCGATCTCCGCTTTGGGCAGCGTGAAGGCGAGCCAATCGATGGTTTGGGTGAATCCTCCGGAACCTGTCATTTCTTCCTCCTTGGGCTCTGTGCGATAGACGCCCCCGTCTTACCAAGTCGGGGGCGGGCCGGCTGCGCGCGCCGCCGGCTATCGCCGCCTTGCGCGCTGCGCTCTGCCTCCTTTTTCTGAGGCAGACGCAAGGACGACCTATGTCCCTTCGCCTGCAGCGCTTCTTTCACTCGTTCCAGGTCGAAACGGACAAATCGGCAGAATCGATCCACGGGAATCTCGCCCTTGCGGTACGCCCGTCGGATTGACTTTGGACTAACTTTGAGGACAGCGGCCAACTCATCGACGGTCAACCATGTTTGTTCCATCACATCTCCTTTGTGTTGCAGCGCTCGATATCTTGGCGAACCATACGCATCGGCGTGCCGTGGTGAAAGAGGCCCGTTCGTGGACACTAGGGGACAATAGGGGACACTAAGGGACACTACGTTGTACAGACGGAGAGCGAAGGGTGACGAAACAATAGAAGTGGCAGCAGCTATGCAAGAAGGTGGTCAGACATCGATGCTAGGTATAAGAGAAGGGCCAATGCCGCTCCAGACGCAGTATTTCAGATATTCGTGTCCGATGGTTTTGAAGGAAATGATAGGGCGATTGGAACCATGAGTGAGTCGAATGGCGGTAGAGAGAATCAAAAAATCGGCAGAGATATTACAAAAATTTGCCCTAGGGCCAAAAAACTCCACATAGGTCCGAATGGCTCTAATTATCTCGCGAGAGGAGTTTTTGGATAGAAGATCAATATCTCGCTATCGATCAGTCCAACATTCAATGGCTGCCTTCGGGCCACCATTGCCAGATTAAGTAGGTACATCCATTTCACAGAACCACTCAACCAGGAACACGATAATGGGGTGAACTCGAGAACTCATTTCTATGGCAGGCGAACCGGGAAGAATGCCGCGCACACATCTCCCTCACGCCGCTCGCAATGATCATGGCATTTGCGACAAACAACTTGTCCTTCTTGGCAGCGCCTCAAAAACGGCATGCCGAAGCCATCTACTGAATCATGCCATGCGGGCGCATCGCCCGGTGCTCGTGAGCGAGTGCATCCGCTTCGTCCGCCGACTTCATGTAGTTTTGCGCAATGGTCCGGCAATGCGCAGCATGTTCCTTGGGTTCAGTTTTTCCTTGCGGCTCCGTATGCTTTTCATAAAATTCGGCCGTCGTCTCCCACCCTCTCGCCTTCTCTCTCAACTCTTGTGCTGCTGGGCATAGTAATTGGCCAGGCCCACATGATCATTTGCGTTGATCATTCGTTGAGTAGATGTCTCCGCACATCCACTAAGTGAGACTGCCAAGCATGCCATGGAAACGATGACCGCCCATCCACGCTTTAACATGATACCCCTCCCTCCTCAGTGGTGAACCAGTTCACTGCGCGCGTAAGTACTTGCCGCGTTTCAATTACCTGCTAGGCAAGTGCATACCCTTTCGGCCAGATGAGGGCGCCTATGCCCATCTGACGACATTTCCGGAACTTCCTTCCCCCGAACTCTCACACCCCCCAGCGGGGGCATTCCAATCACTTTATTGCCCGGCGCCAGTTTTGGTACCTCGATAAATTGTCCTTCCCTGTTCCTCCTAGGCATTATTCCTCTTCCTGTCATGCGCTCTTTTCTGTTACTGATAGCGCCGTCTCCCTCCGCTGATTTGCTCTGCGCAGGTCCCACCACCGCCAAATCACATAGATCGCGGGAATGACGAACAGCGTCAGAATCATGGCTGAAAATACCCCTCCCACCTGCGGAGCGGCGATGCGTTTCATCACGTCCCCCCCTGTTCCGGAGGCTGCCATCACCGGAATCAACCCGACGACGTCGACAACCCCAATCATCATCATTGGCCTGATACGCTCGACCGCCCCTCGCTGGACGGTCTCAATGAGATCATGCAAGGTTGTGAGTCCACCTGCCGCCTTACGCCGCTGACACGCTTCATCCAGATATGCCAGCATGACCGCGCTGGTCTCAGTTCCTGTCCCGACCACGGTGATGATTCCAACCCAGACCGCGATGCTCATGTTGTAGTTGAGTTCGGCGAGATACCAAAAGGCGCCTACCAGACAAAGCGGCACCCCCAGCATAACCATGAGTGTCTGGGCCACTGAGCTGAAGGTAAAGTAGAACATGACGAAAATGATAACCAGCGTGAGGGGCACCACGACTTTGAGCCGTTCCTTGACCCGCTCCATGAACTCATACTGGCCCGACCAGGTGATCGTATAGCCCGGTGGCAATTGCACCTTCTCGCGCACGACCTTCTTGAGATCCTCCACGTATCCGCCCACATCCCGTCCAGCCATGTCCAGATAGACATAGCCAGCCAGCCGGCCGTTTTCATCCCGAATCATTGGAGGTCCGTTTACAAACCGGAGCGTGGCCAATTGGGCGAGAGGGACTTGCGCACCGGTCGGTGTATCCACCAGCACCCGCCGCAGTTTTTCTGGATCATCACGAAGTTCGCGGAGATAGCGCACATTAATCGGGTAACGTTCCCGGCCCTCGATGGTGGTCGCGATACTTTCACCACCGATAGCCGTCTCGATAATCCGGCCGACATCCATTAATTTGAGGCCATACCGCGCAATCTCCTTACGGTTGATGTCGAAATCTAGAAAGTAACCGCCTGAGACACGCTCCGCATAGACGCTGCGCGTGCCGGGTACGTCCCGGAGAACCATCTCCAGATGTTTGCCAATGCCCTCAATCTCCTTGAGGTCGGACCCGAAAATCTTGATCCCAACGGGAGTGCGCACACCCGTGGTGAGCATGTCAATCCGCGCCTTGATCGGCATCGTCCAGGCGTTGGTCACCCCCGGGAACTGCAGGGCCCGATCCATTTCATCGACGAGGCCCTCATAGCTCAACCCCGGTCGCCATTGGTCTTTCGACTTCAGTTCGACCACGACTTCCATCATGCTGAATGGTGCGGCGTCCGTAGAAGTCTCGGCCCGCCCTGCCTTGCCAAAGACCCATTCGACTTCGGGAAACCCTCGAAGCTTCCGGTCCATGAGCTGCAACAACCGACTGGCTTCCGTGACCGACAGGCCGGGAAGTGTTGTGGGCATATAGAGAATGGTGCCCTCATACAACGGCGGCATGAACTCAGATCCCATGCGTTGATACACGGGAACAATGCTGGCCATCAGTACGATCGCCAAGACCACGACGAGCCACCGGTGGTGGAGAGCGGTCCGTAGCATGGGCGCATAGAGACGCTGCAAGAGGCGGCTGACGGGATGCCTCTGTTCAGGAAAGATCCGGCCGCGAGTGAAGGTTGGCAGTAACGCCGGAATCAACGTAATGGCCAACACCGCGCAGGCGGCAATGCCCAGGAAGTTCGTTAAGGCCAATGGCTTGAACATCCGGCCTTCTTGTGCCTCCAGCACGAACACGGGGAGGAAGGAAACTCCGATCACGAGTAACGAACTGAACATTGCCGGTCCGACTTCTTTGGCCGAATCGATAAGAATCTGCGTCCGGTCGCCAACTCTGCCGTTCTGTTCCCATTCCTCCAACCGCTTGTGCGCGTTATCCACCATGACGATCGGGGCATCCACCATGTCCCCAATGGCAACGATAATGCCGCCCAGTGACATGATGTTCAATCCAATATCCAGGAAGTAAACAAAGGTAAACGCAATCAGGATTGCCAAGGGAAGACTAAGAATCGGAAGGATCGCGGAGCGAACATGAAGGAGAAAGCCAACGATCACGACACCAGTGACAATCAGCTCTTCAGCCAGATTCGCGTTTGCCGTCGCGACCGATTCGTGTATAAGGTCACTGCGGTCATAGGTCGTGACTACTTTGACACCCTTCGGCATGGAGGGCTCAAGTTCTTTGAGCTTGGCCTTGACTCGCTCGATCACGGTGAGCGCGTTCTCCCCATAGCGCATGATCACAATTCCGCCTGCAACCTCGCCCTTCCCATCGAGTTCGGCCAGACCGCGCCGCATGTCCGGCCCAAGTTTGACCGTGGCCACGTCGCGCAAAAGAATTGGCGTCCCGTTGTCGTTGACACCCACCGCCATCTCCTCGATGTCCTCGGCCTTCTTGATATACCCGCGCCCCCGGACCACATATTCGATTCCCGAGAATTCCACGACGCGTCCGCCTACATCGTTATTGCTCTGCCGGATGGTTTCCACGATCGAGGGAATGGACAGGCGATAGGCCAGCACTTTGGTGGGATCTACGTTCACTTGGTATTGGCGAACAAAGCCGCCGACGCTCGCCACCTCGGCGACGCCTTCCACGGCGCGGAGCCAATATTGGAGATACCAATCCTGAAAGCTGCGGAGTGATGCCAGGTCTTGCTGTCCCGTTTCATCAACCAAGGCGTATTGGAAGACCCAGCCGACGCCGGTCGCATCAGGGCCGAGTTGGGGCATAACTCCTTCCGGCATCCGCCCACCAAGTTGACTCAGACGCTCCAGGACTCGTGTGCGGGCCCAATAGATGTCGGTGCCATCTTTGAAGAGAATGTAGACATAGGAATAGCCGAAATCGGAAACCCCCCGCACAACGGTCACATTGGGAGCCGATAAAAGGGCCGTGACAATGGGATAGGTAATCTGGTCTTCCACGAGATCGGGCGACCGACCCGGCCAAGTGGTGTACACGATCACCTGTGTGTCCGAGATATCCGGCAGGGCGTCAATAGGAGTCTGTTTCATGGCCCAGAGCCCACCCAAGGCCGACGAAAAGACGAGCAAAAAAACAATGAAGCGGTTTCTTGCACAGTATTCGATAACCCGTTCAACCATAGGTGCTTAATCCTTCATCTTCATGCCGGGCATGCCACCCATGCCTTCGACCACGGATTTGAGCCGGCTTTCGCTGTCAATCAAGAAGTTGGCCGAAGTCACAATGTGCTCCCCCTCTTTGAGCCCATCCAGTACCTCCGACCATTCCCCAGCCCTCACACCTGTTTTGATGAGACGCGGTTCAAGCCGTCCCTCACCAAGATGGAGAAACACAACCTGCTTCGCGCCGGATTCGATGATAGATTCTTGTGGAATGGCGAGCCTCACACCAAGTTCAACTCGAAGCTCCACGTTCGCATACATATCCGGCTTGAGCTTCTCATCCCGGTTGTCGAGCTCGAAGCGAACTTTGGCGGTGCGAGTTTTGGGATCAAGTGTGGGATAGATGAAGCCCACCTTTCCCTTCAAGACTGTCCCCGGATCATAGGAGAGCGTCACAGCTGCCTGTTGCCCGATCTTCACGAAAGACAGTTCATACTCATAGATATCCGCCAAGACCCACAGATGAGAGAGATCCGCAATGGTATAGAGTTCTTCGCCTGGATCCACATGGGCACCAGCCAGCGCTTCTTTTCTGATGACCGTCCCGGTGATGGGTGAATGGATCGGAAGCGCTTTCATGACTTTTCCAGTATATTCAAGCTCCCGAAGATGGTCTTCGGTGATATCCCATAGTTGGAACCGTCGCTTGGTCGCCTCAAACAGATCTTGAGACCCGCGCGCGACCTCGGGAAACTCACTAGTTCCCAATCGTTTTTGTCCCTGCAATGCGAGCAGATATTCTTCCTGACTCGCAACCAAGTCTGGACTGTAGATCGTAAAGAGCTGTTGTCCTCGCTTCACATGATCACCGAGCGCGCTCACAAACAGTTCCTCGATCCAGCCGTGAAACTTGATCGTGACCTTCCCCAGCTTTCGTTCGTCGACGGCAACCCGCCCGACGGTCCGAATCACTTTCTCCAGTGGCCGTCGAGCTACAGGTTGGTACTTCACTCCGATCATCTGCAGCCGCTCCATCGGGACGCTGACGACGCCCGGCGACTCAGAAGGGCCTGCCGAAGATTCAGGGTTAGGGTTCGGCCTGGGCTCCTCAATGGTCGACCTGGACTGGGATGCCATACCCGGCATGTCCGGCATTGTGTCTTGTCTTGAATCGACGGTCGGAAGCCACGTCTGAGGCCACCACAACAACACAATGCCTGCCAAGACGAAAACGATCAGCATACTCAATGCAAAAAGTCCGCGATGACTCATGATCCAGGCTTCCTTTCCGTCCGTCCGCCACTTAACGGTCCCCCAGTCACCGCTTCAAGTCGTGCGAGGGCTTTCTCATGGTTCACCATCTCTCCATGGAGTTCGAGTTGGCTGTCCTGCAGGGTCAGCAGACTGTTGAGCAACGTCAAAAAATCCACCTTTCCCACCCCATAGCCAGCTTGGGCCGCCTGAAGCGCCAATGTCGCTTGCGGAATAATCGCGTCGCGCAAAATGGTGATGAGACGCTCAGCCCGCTGAGCTTGTACAAACCCATCTTTGACCTGAAACAACACATCTTGTCGGGTTGCCGCGAACTCCTCGCGGGCACCTTCAAGGCCGGCCATCGCTTCGCGTACCCCTTGTTTCTGTTTCGTCTCATAGAACAGCGGAATCTTTATCCCGAGCATGACCTGATACCCGTTGTCGTTGATCCGGTCGTTCCGAAGTCCCAAGGCCGTGATATCGAAATCGGGGTAATACTGCCGCTTGGCGAGCGAAAGCGATCGCTCGGAGCGATCGATGCCCTTGGCCGTCGCCAGAAGCGCGGGCGAGAATGCGTCGGCCCGCTGACTGAGCTCATGCAAGGGGATGGTGAGAATCGTGGTGTGGATTTCGTCTGGTGTTCCCAGTGGACCGGCTGGCGGACGGTTGACCAGACGGTTGATCGCGGCGTGGAGGCTTTCTTTTTGCTGATCTAACACTGCCAACCGATCCAAAACTCGTGAAATCTCGAGTTGGGCTCTGAAGACATCCTGTTGGGCGGCTTGCCCCACGCTGTACCGCGCTTTGGCAGTCTTCTCGAACTGCAGCAACAGCGCCTTATTGCGTTCGACAATCTCGATGCTTTTATGCACGAAATGCAGGTTAAAGTACCCCTCCTTCAAGGCTGCAATGAGTCTCAGCCGAGTGGCATTAAACTCCTGTTCCATCCGCTCGGCCTCACGTTGAGCGACCTCGCCTTTCAGACTCAGCTTACCGGGGAAGGGAATCTCCTGTCCGAATCCATATATCGCTCCTTGGAGTGGATCGGTCATCGGCATGCGTTGATATCCGAGCTGGAGTCTCGGGTCGGGAAGCGTCTGGACTTGCGGCACCACAGCCTTGGCCGCCTCCCAACGTTGACGGGCTGCTCTGATTTCCGGATTAACGCCTTCCAGTTCAGCAATCAGACTCGCAAGGTCAATGCGACGCTCCCCCTGCGAGCTGTGAATAGTGCTATTAGACGGGACATTCCCAGGATCTTCCTCGGCACGAACTGACCATGGTGAGACCAGCACGATGAAAAAGAAGAAAAATGCAAAAGACCAAATCGGATTTCTGGCGATAGATGGTGTCACGGCAGCACCTCCACAGTGCGTGAAAGAATAGAGACAATCGCTTGCTCATCCGAGCAGCGATCGGCAGCACTGGAGGCATGGGATCAGATCCGGAGGACCGGGGAAGAATCTATGGAGAGAGGCACAATAGAGCAAACGTTGCTCCAAGAGCACTGCGTAGACGCTGACAAACGCGTGAGTCCGTCACCAGAACTAAGCAACATTGTCGCGGGCGTCACATCCCTGACGACGACGCTTTGCTTGCTCTGGCGTTCGGGAGACGAGGTGAGTGACGGCGGACACATGACTGTCCCGTCCATGGGGCAAACCATGTGCTCTTCCACTAAAGCTGTTAAAGCTGTACCCTTTTCTGCCATCGACAGATCGACCAAGGCACACATCGACCCAATCACCTGACAGAAGGTAAAGAGCAGCAGCAAGGCGACATATTTGGTAGGCTCTCGCCGGATCATACGAGCGATAAATCTCCTGATGATCTGCTCAAATGCAGGCATAGTTTCCAATAATCGCAGGGGGCCGTCAAGTCTGCCCAAGCTCATGTAAAAAGAGAGCATGGGTAGTGCCAGAGAAGCTTCTATCGGCACATCGTCTTCCTACACCTGCCGTTTCAACATGTTAGACGGATATTCAAACACGGTTCAGAAATCTCAACGTGTACTCGTGTTGAGGCATTTAGGGACAACACAACATCACCCATCTGCGGTAAATCGCACCACGGCTCTTTCTCCTCAGCCTCGCGACTTGAGGCTTGTCTCCTCTTCCTTGAGGCTCTGAATGAACGCATTCCCCACCTGCGAGAGACCGAGCAACTGAACGCAGACGGGAGATGATCTACGAAGCCTGCCAATACGAATCATCCTGTTTCACATGACGGCGCCTTACTCACTACACGTGATCTGATCAGTTTATCTGCACTCTCCGTAGCCGCAGGCTGTTCATGACGACGCTTACGGAGCTGAAGGCCATAGCCGCGCTCGCCAGC
>JAHBWR010000013.1 GCA_019636875.1 Nitrospira sp. | reverse complement strand
ATGACGGCCATGGTCCATCTGGCCAACAACCTCTTCAAGATTGGGTTGCTCGGACGAAAGGCCGACTTCTCTGTCCTGATGAAGTTCGGGCTACCAGCAATTGTGGCCTCCTTTGCCGGAGCCGCGTTGCTGACGTATCTGGGGGAACTCAACCCGATCTATGAGTACTATGCATTTGGGAGCATTCGGCAGGTCTCTCTACTCAAGTTAGTCATCGGGGTGCTCATTATTTCCTTCGTTACCTTGGAACTTTCCCCAACCTTTTCTAAGACGGCGCTTGATCGCAAATGGCTCCCGGTCGGCGGCGTCATCAGTGGGTTCTTCGGTGGATTGTCAGGGCATCAAGGCGCCTTCCGCAGCATGTTCTTGATCAAAGCAGGCCTTAAGAAGGAAGCGTTTGTCGCCACCGGCGTGGTGCTTGCCGTTCTAGTGGATATCGCCCGCCTGAGTGTTTATGGGGCAGGTACTACGATTCAGGGTGAGGTCATCGAGTGGCCGCTGGTTATTGGCGCCTGTCTATCGGCTTTTCTTGGAGCCTACGTTGGCGCACAGATGCTCAGGAAGGTTACGTTTCGGTCGGTCCAGCTAATGGTTTCGGCACTGCTTATTGTCGTAGGGATTGGACTGGTGATGGGATTGCTTTGACCAGCCCATGCGGCTCATCGAACGAACCTCTGCTCAGAAGCTCTGTTGCGAACTGCTGTCCCGTCTCTGAAATACGTCAAAGAAGTCCAGCGTGTGAAGTTATCATTAACCAAACAGCTGAGTACTACGATCTCAACTCACCACCGTCCACTACTGAACTTGCTCTTCGTGCATTGCATAACCAGACGACTGAGCCGTTCCCACTGTCTCACGTAATCGGCGTACAAGTCCGTATTCGTGTTCAGGACAGGACCGAACACCCAGCCGCGCAGCTTCTGTTCAGTAAAAATCTCTTTGACCTTGGCACGGACCACCCAGAGCGGCCACCCATGCCATCCTCCCCATGGCTCCGATGTCCGCGAGAAGTCCTCCGTGTGCTCTAATTCAGCTGCCGCATACGACAGACACCCGAGGTGTCGGAGTCGTCCGTTCTCTTCATGAAAGGGGCTGTTGATACGTTCCACCGAGCAATCAATGGTGGCTGGTTTGAGGATCGATTCACTGAAGATCTGCGAGAAGCCCTCATGTGGCGTGCCGGTTTTTGCATTCCGTACAGGAAGGAACGAGAGCCCTGATAGATTCGCCGTCTGAAACGCTGTAGCCACACCTGACCCAACCACATACTCCTGAGTCCAATCGCCAATCCCCCCGACCATGTTTGGTTTTAGACGAATGTGTGTCAGAGTCAAGTCGCGAAGTAACCGAATTGGAGATTCGCCGCCGGCATTGAATAAGGGTGCTTTATCCTTGGCCGCATTATTCCACTCGAAGTCCTTCCTCGTCTCCGAGATGAGTTTTCGGCACACAAGTTCGAAGTGGGTGACCGTGCGAAGTTCTGCTGACGAAAATACTGGCTGGACAGAAACCCAGAATCCTTTTACCGACTCTGCTTCATCGAGGACAACAGGAAGTGCAGGATCATCGAGGTCGAGGAGATATCGCCCGTTGACCATCTCAGCTGCGGCCAGCGGTGCGAGCCTGGTCACAATCTCGGCACTGCACTCATCCAGCGGATAGAGCCACGTACGAAGTTTCATGTCGACCCCACCGAAGAACCAGACCGAATGCGCAGGGAGTCAGTCGAACGGAATATCCCCCAATGCCGGTTCACAGAGCTGACAGCGACACCGTCGAACCGTCATATATCGCTCAACCACCTCTGTGACCCTTTCGATATCTAGCCCACCAGACCAGGAGTCTATAATTGACTGGTCCAACTCAACTATGGGTCGGGCAGTGGGCACCTCAGAAGGGAGATACTCCACATATCCAAGCTGACCAAGAGGGAGAAACAGCAGAGGCTCATCCTGAACAGGGTCGTAAGGGTCAGGCTGAAATCCACCGGGGGCCAAGTAGTCACGCGTGAGTCGATCGTGGTTGGTGCGGTACCAGAGCATTGCCCAGTGTGAGGACAGCCGCGCAGAGGTTTCGGCCATCCCAGCACAGCCGGAAAACGTGACCTGAATATAGAAGTTGGGATTGGGTTCAGAGAGGCGCTGGTGCCCACGCATATAGAGGGTCGGCATGATCGTTCTCAGGTACTCTAGTGCCGCACGTGAGGCTTGTGAAGGGGTTGCGAGACAGGACTGGACCCAGTTCAAGAGATCAGGGATGAGGTGATCGAGAATGGGAATAACTTGGGGCTCAATGAGTCGATCTCCATTTGGATAGGTGGTGACCTTCGGGAACGTTTGTGTCTCACTACCGCCTCCCAGCCCAGTGAGCCGGCTCCAGAGAGACCGTGGAGGGGCTGGGAAAACACGATGCTGAGCCTCCTGCCACAATCGTGCGTCAACGACACCAGGAGTCAGATAGGCAGATCCCCCCATAGCCATCTCCAGACTCAGATGCATATTCATTCTAATGCGGCCTAGCTGATTGGTCCACGAATGCGTGCAAACCAGGCAGAGAAAGCTACTAGCCAACTTATCCCTGCACAGGTATTTGACGATGAACTGATGAGCGCTACACTTGAGAGAAATCATCGGAGGGCACTCATGGGCGACCAAGAAGCTCACCGGTTGAGCTCGCTTCTCAAAGACATTCGTGACAACCAAAAACTCCAGCTGGATCGCCAAGCTGAAGCATTAGCACTGCAGCGGGAGTACTATGCCCTGCTTCGGCAACAAACCGAACGACACGAGCGGATCCAGGACCGAGCCGAAAACATTCAGGCAAAGGGTGCGCAGCTAATGACAGTTGCTCGCAAAACTCTCTTTCTTCTTCTCCCCATTGTCACCCTGCTGATCGTTTATGTGTCCTGGCTTATCTTGCGTTAGGTCGAAGACCTTCTCATGAATCCCACCGGTGCATATCTTTGCTGCAGAAACAGTATCCGCACCCTCGGTGTTCTCATGCGTCAGTCGGCACACGCTGTACGACCGCGGTTTCCGTGGGTGTCAATCCATTATTCCGTCCAGAAATGGGATACGACTGGCTCTCGGATGGGGTCTAACTGTCGAAATTCCTACCGTAGTGCTTGGCTATCTCGACGCGGGTGAAGTCGTTCTCTTTCTCTTCTGCTCCGTCGCTTCGGGCATGCCCCCTGGCTCTTCGCCCGATTCTTCCGGTTTGAGCAGAAAAATCGCGTCGCTCGCTAAACGACGTCACTTGACGCAACTATGACGCAACTATTTAGTATTTCTTTCCTTACAGCTTCAGCCGTTCGGTATAGCCGGTCAGCTCGACGTAGCCCTGGCCCTTCACAGGCCTGCCTTGTTTAGTCCCCGTCACCGCCACCGCACCTTCCCAGTAAGACACCATAGTGCTGCGAGAGGTACGCAATTCCTGATCAGCAACGAGCGGAACAACGTCCAACACAAGGTCGAGTGAGGGGAACTTCAAGCGCCACCTCGCCGGATAGGTGGCCTTGCTCCCAGGGCTGGTCCAGGTTGCAGTCGACTCGATCTGAAAGTCTGTCACTTCGAGGTGTTGAGTCCGTCCATCTGATGATATGACCGTCCCGCTGGACGCAAGGTCCGTGGACCCATCATTAAGCCGCATGCCATAGAGCATCAGCTCCGTGTTGTCACCCAACTGGATGCTGAACCAGTCCCAGCCGACTTGCTCGGCCCCCAGTTCGGATGATCCGAATTCATGGTCCATCCAGCTTGTTCCGGATACTTCGAACTGTTCACCATCGATCGTCAGGCTTCCCGTCGTCGCGAGCCTGGTAAACGAATAGTAGTGCGAGGCTTGACTCACATCCTTGCCCTTTTGGCTGACGCCCGCAGCGCCATGCGCAACCGGAGGCTTGGTCGGCTCGAGCCTGAGAGCGAGGCTATGTGTTTCATCGCGGGCAACGAGGGTATGGACTCCGGCAGAATCCGGCTCAGCCTCCGCGCTCCACTTGTCGATCCATACGCGAAGTCGCGATTCGTCGGCTCCCGCCTTTCCCAACCCTTCGCGGCTGAGTTTTTCTGAAAAGTGGAATCGTTTGCCGGTGATGTCGGTCACGGCGAAATGGGCCAGATAGATGTGGTGTAACGACCATTTCGAAGGCATGGTCTTAATATCTTCCGGCGAAACTCCACGGCGAAAAAAGGTCAGCTCGAAACCGAACGAGCGTCCGTTGGTAGAGTGCAGGTGGCCTGTGTAGTACCACCACTCGGTTCGGTAGCTCGGATGCGAGCCGTGGTCTCTTGGAAACTCGTACCGATACCCGGCGGTCGCCGATTCGAAGGATGGTGCAGGAGAACCGGCACCGGATCCCTCGGTACAATCGACGGCAAGCGCAGCTGTGACCAGTATGAGGAGTTGAACACCCCGGATCATGTGGTTCCCCTTCTGATTCAATGCAGAGTACCAGGTTGGAACCTGATGGCTCGAGCTGTATATAGCATGCGTGTCCGCTTGGGAACAAATCGCTTGTCTGCGAGCGACGTTTCACCGTTCTGATGAACTCGCTGGTCGGCACCCATCGTTGACAATTTTCACACGCCTCAGCTATCGTGAGCTATGCTGATGGATCGAGAGCGTGGGCCAGCTAACCCTGGTTCGGCCAGGTACGAGGAAGCCTTCATCATCCCAAACCGGCTTCCTGTGTTCCCGTTACCGAACGTCGTCTTTTTTCCAAAGACCTATCTCCCACTCCATGTGTTTGAACCACGGTACCGCCGGATGGTGGCCGACGTGACGATGGGCGGTCAATGTATCGCCATGGCACTCCTGAAAGAAGGCTGGGAACCGGATTACTATGCAAACCCGGCTATCTATCCCACACTCTGCATTGGACGGGTCATGAGCGTACAACCCTTGCCCGATGGCCGTTCCAACATTTTGCTCCAAGGCCTCGAACGGTGTGAGGTTCTTGAGGAGCACTTCGAGAAGCCCTACCGGGAAGCGACCATTCGTCTGACCTCCACGCCATCGAATGAGGGGCTACCCACCAACGTCAGGCGTTCGCTGATCGAGGTGCTGGGGCGTTACCTTCAGGCCAGGGAAGACAGCGCGGCATGGCAGGGGTTTTTTCGTGAAGAGGTCAGCGATGAAGTCCTCGTCAACACACTCTCCACCTACTTAGACTGTACACCGCTAGAAAAACAATTTTTGCTGGAAGCCGACGGATTGCACCAGCGGGCCCGTCGGTTGAACGATGTGGTGCAGTTCATGCTGCACGAGCATCGCGGCGCAAAGGACTGGGACTAGACATGGATCGAACCGTCGCGATTGACGTCAGCCGTTTGTGCAAAACCTACGATACCCATAAAGCCGTCGATGACTTGTCGTTTCAGGTCTATGCCGGGGAGATTTTCGGCCTCCTGGGGCCGAACGGCGCAGGCAAGAGCACGACGCTTCGCACGCTGATTACTCTGTTGCATCCGACATCGGGGACCGCCACCATTATGGGCTATGACTCCGTGCGGGAGGCGGACAAGGTGCGGACCGTGATCGGGTATGTCCCGCAGGAACGGGCGATCGATCGGTTCCTGACCGGGCGGGAACACCTTCAATTGCTGGGCGCCCTGTACCATCTCTCGAAGGAAGAGGCGACCAAGCGGATCCGCGAGCTGCTTACACTCGTCGAGTTGGAGGCTCACGCGGACCGGCCGGCGAAGACCTACTCCGGCGGAATGAAACGTAAGCTCGACATTGCCTGCGGGTTGCTGCCGGACCCGAAAATCTTGTTCCTCGACGAGCCGACCCTCGGCCTCGACGTGCAAAGCCGGCTCCGGATTTGGGAATACGTCCGGATGCTCAAGGCTCGCGGCATGACTGTCGTGATGACGACCAATTACCTCGATGAGGCTGATCAGCTATGCGATCGACTAGCTATTATCGACGGTGGCAAAATTAAGACGATGGGGTCGCCGGTTGAGCTCAAGATCGCGCTCGGTGGAGACATCGTCTCTTTGACCCTCAAGGAGCTCGACCGCATTCCGGCGCTCGAGACCGAGTTGAAGAGGCAACCAGCCATAACATCCGTCCGAACCACCACAAAAGGCTTGGACATTCGCGTCGAATCCCCTGAGAAGGCGTTGCCCACCATTCTGGAATCAGCTAACCGATTGAACTGTAGTGTTGAGTTCATTCAGTACAACCGACCTCGCTTGGACGATGTGTTCATCGCCCATACAGGTCGGGCCATCACCGAATCCATACCCGAGGCCGAGTCGGCATAAAGGAGTCCCGTGGAGCACTATTGGCAGGAAATCAGCGCGTTGACGATGCGGTGGGTTCGGCGGTTGAGTCGCGAAAAATTCAGCATGCTGTTCACACTGGTCCAGCCCATGCTGTTCTGGCTCATTTTCTTTGGAAATCTGTTCCAACGGGCAGCGGACACGCAAGTCATGCAAGCGCCGAACTACATCAGCTTTTTGGCAGCCGGGGTCGTCGTGATGACCGTCTTGAACAATGGCCTCGCCGGCGGCGTTGATCTGTTGTTCGACAAGGAGAACGGATTCCTCGAGCGGTTGATGTCCACCCCGATTCATCGCACATCCGTCATCTTGAGCCGATTTATCTTCGTCATGGCGATTACGTCGATGCAGGTCCTCGTCATTCTCGGCGTGTCCTATCTGTTCGGTGTGGAGCCCGCAACGGGCATCCTCGGCGTGGCGATGATCTTAGTGATCGGAATGATGTTCGGCGTCGGCCTGACGGCGATCTCCATGGCCATGGCCTTTTCCGTCAAAAGCCACGGTGACTTCTTTTCGGTCCTCGGCTTCCTGTCGTTGCCGATGATTTTCCTCAGCTCCGCACTGGTCCCGCTGACCGCCATGCCGGGATGGATGAGTTTCTTGGCACAGTTCAATCCGATGACCTGGGCGATCGATGCCGTACGCCCCCTCATCCTGTCCGGATGGAGTGAGGCGTTGCCTCATGTGGGGATGGTGATCATCGTTATGTTGATCTTTGATGCGCTCTGTCTGTACGGAGGAGCCAAGGCGTTCCGTCGCGCGATGGGCTGATCGCATGGAAAAAGCGATCGCTTGACGTCAACGATAATCCATTGGATTATGAAATTACGCCGTTGTCGTCTAGTTCGTGCCTGAGGAAGCGGCAGAAACATCCAGACGCAATGATTCCAGAAAGCCAAATTCGCGCGCTGATTCGACTGTTGTCCGATGAGGATGACAAGATCGTTCAAACCATCAGCGGCAGGCTCATCGACATCGGCCCCTCGGCGGTCCCGCTGCTCCAGGAAGCGGAAATCGAGCAACCTGAAATGGGGGACCGGATTGCGTCCGTCCTCGAAGAAATCCGTGGGGGAAAGCTGGAAGATGAGTTGACGAGTCTGGTGACTCGTGCGAACGCATCTGTCTGCTTGGAGACCGGCGCCTTTCTCATCGCTCGTTACGCCTACCCGACGCTCGACGTGGCGCGTTATCGTGACCAGTTGAACCTGATGGCGGATGAGGTGCGAGCCAGGATCGGCTGTCGAGCGTCCGGCGAAGAAGCCGTCAATGCGTTAAATCGATACCTGTTCACCGAACAAGGGTTTAAAGGGAATACCAAAAACTACTACGAAGTCGAAAACAGCTACCTCAACTGCGTCATGGATCGGCGTATCGGCATCCCGATCAGCTTGTCTGCCGTCTATCTTTTTCTAGGACAACGTCTCGGGCTTCCAGTGTTTGGCATCGGCATGCCTGGGCATTTTCTAGTGAAGTATGAGTCCGAACGCTACAAGATTTTCATCGATTGCTTTAACGGCGGCGCCTTACTGACCGAAAAAAACTGCGCCAGGTTTCTCACGGAAGCCGGCTACGGGTTTGATGACAAATACCTGCAGAAGAGCCCGGTCCCTGCGATCTTGTCACGGATGGTCAAGAACCTCTTGGCGATCTATTCCAAGGCTGGGGACTCGATCAAGACCGAGCGCTTGACCAAGTTCATCGAAATTCTGGGTGGGGCTCCTCGCGAAGAAGGCCTGTAGCCTAAAGCTTAATCGTCAGCAGATCTTTCCCCTTCCAAATCTTTCCTCGATATTCTTCCGCTGCCTGCGCCTTCACATCAGCACGATCCGCGACCGGGTAGAAATGCGAGAGGACCAGTTGATCGACACCAGCCTCCTTCGCCACCCGGCCGCATTGGCCGGCATGGAGATGGGCCGGACCAGGGCGGTTGGCTGGGAACGAGCAATCGAGTACGGCAAGGCCGACATCCTTACACAACCGGATCACCTCATCACAGTATTGGGTATCTCCTGAATACACGAGCGACTTCCCTCGGTACTCAATTCGATAGCCGACGCTCGAGAGATCAGGAACGTGCACCACTGGCTTGGGCACAATACGGGTGTCTCCAATCCTGAACGGCCTATCTGTGACCTCCTTGAACGAGACCTTGAACGGCGCGGGTGAAAAGCTGGGGAAGCTCTTCATGATCGACTGCAAGAGACGAATCGTGCCTTTTGGTCCGATTAAGGTCATCGGCGGCCGATGGCCCCCGCCAAACTTGGCGTAGATCACAGCATCGAAGAAGAAGGTAATAAAGTCGGAGAAGTGGTCGGCGTGAAAATGAGAGAACAGGATGTGCGTGATCCGATGCCGGTTTACCCCGGTCTTGATCAAGTTCATTAAGGTACGGGGACCAAAATCGAACAAGAGGTGCTGATCCGTACGCACCAGATAGCCTGCCGCAGCGCGGCTGGGATGGACGTTGGTTCCTGAACCGAGAATGGTTAAACGCATGAGTTAGATCTGTCAACCATAGGTCAAGTGGCAGTATTCAGTTGCTCAAGAAATTTTTGAGCTTCAATCAAGTCGGCGTTGATACCTTTTCCGCTAAAGCCGGAGCGGACAGAGCCCAAGAGGCTTTTAGCAGTATCTGGTTTGCTCTGTTTTCGCAAGAGCTTCGCCATGCTGATTGTAGCCCGAAGTTCTAACATTTTTGCATGTTGGTCCTGAGCGATAGTCAAAGCTTGAGAAAAGCATTGTTCTGCCTCCTTAATTGACTGCTCTGATTGCGCGAGTAATAGTTCACCCTTCAGCCGAAGCAGTTCTGCCTGCCAGCACAACTCTCCCTGAGTTATGGCCAGTTCTTGTGCTTCTTGGATAGCGCTCAAACCTTCTGCAACACGTTGGTTCCTTAGATGGATCTCTGCTAAAAGCGCCAAGGTATAGGTATGGTTGAGACTCGCTTTGGCTTTCTGTGCAGCCGAGAGTCCTTGTAATAACCTTTCCAGACCGTTTTCTTTTCCTTGTTCGGCCAGGGCCCAGCCTTGAAAGGACATCGCCCATGCCAAAGGCACCTCAAATGAGTACTTGGATGAAAGCATAATTGCTTCTTCCGTTAGGCTCAGGGTTCTATTCGTGTCACGAAGAGTAGAATAGATCCATGAAGCGGTCGCCAAAGTAAATGCTAATGTGAACGGGTGTTCCAATTCCCTTGCCATACCGATGGCCTCTGCCACCAGCGTTTCGACCTCGTCAACTTCTCCCACTATCCATAATGTTCTCGCCAATATGATTCTTGCGGTGATCCCAGGATCTTGGGTATAGGGTAAGACTTGCGTGCGAGGTCTTTGTGGATCATACAGTGATTTTGCTTCATATAAATGTGTCTTGGCTTCGCTGAACCGAGCAAGGAAGGAATAGGTCGAGCCTACACTTTCGTGAGCTCGAATCAGCAAATCTTGGTTTCGCTGCCGGCTTGCCCACGAGAGGAGACCTTCAGCCAGTTTGCACGCTTTGGCGAGTGGCCCTCTGACCAGATGGAACACCCATAATCCCCACAGAGAGAGAAAATATTGCTCGGAACTTGGATTCTCCTGCGCGAGATTTCTGGCCTTGAGATAATTATGCTCTATTTCGTCGGAGGCATACCCTTTTAATCTCAGCAAGGGAGCGCCACGTGCAATGAGGAGTTCCAATTCTAGAGCATGACGTTCTTGGCTTTGGGGAAGCGTCTCAAGCAAGTTTAAAGTCCGATCGAAGTGGCTGAGTGCTTCCGTATCCGCAGATTGTGCCGCATCTCTGCGAGCTGCAAGGTGCCAATACTGAACAGCCTGGTTAATGGCTCCAGCCTGCTCATAGTGATACGCCAGCAACTCCGGTTCCGCCTTGACACGGTCTGAGAACCTATCCTCCAGCGTTTTTGCAATACGGGCATGCAAAGCTCGTCGTGATTTTTTCGACAGCGTGCCGTAGGCAGCATCTTGGATAAGTGCGTGTTTAAAGATGTACTTGGCGGCTGGGATCTCGCCCTCTTGGAAAATAAGCCCTGATTCTCTCAGCAGTTGGAGTGCATCGTTCAACTCCCCCTCTGTAACATCAACCGTCTGTTCTAACAATTCATACCCAAACTCCCGTCCGATCGCTGCTCCCGTTTGAACAATTTCCTTGGCAGAACCCAATCGATCTATCCGTTCCATCAGCAAGGCTTGCAGAGAGTCCGGAATAGACAATTCCTTTATGGGCCCCTTCAGACTGAATGAATCCTTCGCTTCAGCGAGCAAGCCGGATTCGAGCAGGCTTCTCGTCAACTCTTCGAGATAAAGAGGGACACCATCGGTCTTGGCCAGAATCGTTTGTTGCACTTCGGGCGGAAGCGCTTTTCCCCCAGTCATCCATGTGAGTAGTTCGACGCTATGTCGACGAGGAAGCCGACTCAGCGTCAGAAGCGTCACGTGACCAGAATCTGCCCAAACCGGTTTAAAGTCAGGTCGAAACGTAATTGCCAATAACACCCGTATCGACTGGATGCGGTCAATAATTCTCGTCAGGAGGTCCATGGTCGTAGGATCAAGCCAATGGGCGTCTTCCACAATGAAGAGTGTCGGACAACGATCCGCCAGCCTGTGGAGTTGCTGTATGAGCGTTTCGAGGGTCATTTCCTTCCGTTTTTCAGATGACGCATTCAACGGCTGATGCCGGGCATCCCCATGAATCGAGAGCAGGTCTGCCAGCAATGCCACTTTCGTCTGGTCGTCGATTCCTCTGTGGACTGCTAGCGCGTTGAGCTTCTGCAGCTGCATGGTCGGACTATCTTGCCCGGTCAGTCCAGCCGCTTGTCGGAGATACGTGATGGCTGGATACAGTGCTGTATTCGTATGATACGGCGAACATTGAAATTGAATGGTCTCGCAACCCTCCGCGACAAGTTGTTCACGCAGATTACGGACAATTCGAGACTTGCCGATGCCGGCCTCACCGCAAAGGACCACCACCTGCCCTTCACCACCGACAGCTTCCCGCCAGCGCCCCAAGAGAAGCGCCATTTCGTGCTCTCTTCCTATGAAACTGGTCAATCGGCCGGATCGATACGACTCGAACCGGCTGGCCGAAGGCTTGATGCTCAGAACCTGCCAGACCTGGACTGGGGCTTCGAATCCCTTAAGTGAAACGTTGCCCCGATCCGCAAACTCGAACTCACTTCCAACCAGGCGCTTCGTCGCAGAGTCAACGACCAATTGATTGGGTGCCGCGAGGGACTGCAGACGGGCGGCCAGATTCGGAGTTTCCCCAAAAACAGAACGTTCCCTGGATGTGTCTTGCCCTAGGACTTCCCCCACAATGACCTGTCCGGTTGCGATCCCAATTCGTGCCGCAATGTTAGACCCCAGTTGGGTGGGATCGTCGCTGGGAAGGGCCTTTACCAAATCCAATACGGCTAGTCCGGCATGAACCGCTCGCTCCGCATCGTGCTCGTAGGCATGGGGATATCCGAAATACACCAACAACCCATCCCCCATGTATTTTGCGATATAGCCATTGAATCGGCCGATCGCTTGGCTACAAGCGTCGAGAAAACGTCGGATCGCCGTTTGGAGATCTTCAGGGTCCAACTGACTAGCCAACGCCGTCGAACCCACGAGATCACAAAACATGATCGTCAATTGACGACGTTCTGCGTGATCTCGATCGGAAGGAAACGGCTTTATTCCCTCGCCCGTTGTAGAAGGAGAAGGCTTTGCGCTACCACCATCACTGGTTTGCGATAGTTGTGCAATCGCTCGCAACAGCTTTTTCCGATGGCCCAGCAATACACCCAGTGAGGCCAAATCGCCATCACTCAGTTCGGACAGGACGTCCCAGGTAATGGCATTTTGCTGAAAGGCTTCCCGATAGACCTCAAGGCCAAGGCTCCCCAACCAAGCTGACACGGGGTCATCCATGATCAACAGGCTCCATAGTGAAGAGTTATCCGCGGATCAAGGAAGCACACGAGATAGATCAATTCCCTATTGCAGACGGCAAGGTCGTCATTGATAATCTTCCTATGCCACGTAATTTGACAAAGTCCGCCTCTCGTCCTCTTATACGACGGTTAGAGCATTGGCTCATCTCTCTCGGGATGTTGGTGATCGCGTATCTGCTTGAGAGAGTGATTCTCCGTTCGATCAAGAACGACGGAGCGAAACTTTGACATTCACCAACCACTGGCTCATAAAGCAACTCGCCTTCATCGCCCGCGTATCAGGTCAAGAACTAACCCAACGGTTAGGAGAGCGGCAACGAAGCCGAATGTGACCGGTATCCAGTCTGCGACAGTTGCCGACGTGGCTGTGAGCCCGCTGGCAAGAATACTTGCCGCAGCGGTCAGCCCCAACGTCAGACGCCGTCCTGTACGACGTACGATCTCCTCAAGTGAATTGGCCCGAAAATTGACGACAAGTTTTTGACCCGGTCGAGCGCCGATCAGGTGCTCGATGGCCTCGACCACCCGTTCGGCTCGTACCTTCAACTTCTGTGACTGATACACCAACGTCTTAGGATCGAGTGCAGCACCCATGCGCTTGACCGTCAAGCGCATCAAGAACTTACCCGCCACTTCATAGGGATCGAGTTTGGGATCTAGATCCGCCGTTGCCAGTTGTACTTGTGCAAGCGCCTTGGTTGCCAGCGTCAACGATGCCGGCAATGGAACACCGTGCCGGAACCCGATCGCGCTCATTTCTTGGAGGAGCGGCCCGATCTGCATCTCGGCCAGCGCCGCCTTGCGGTATTTCGCCATGACTTCCCCGATCTCACTTTTAAACCGAGGCACGTCCAGATCGCTGCGATCGACAGAACCTGTCATCATCAGCGTGACATCACTAAGAAAATCCACGTCCTCCTTCCACAGGGCCATCAACAACAGCAAGAGATGTTCACGTAAGTCGGCATCGACGGCGCCGACCATCCCGAAATCGAGAATGTAGATGCGGTCCTTCCACCACATAAGATTGCCCGGGTGGGGATCGGCATGGAAGAGACCGTCGACCATGATCTGTTTGTAGTAACTTTCCAGGAGCTGGCGGGCGGCTTCGATACGCTGCGGGCCCTCCGAGGCCCGTGTGATCGGAACACCTTGGATCTCCTCCATCACCAACAGTCGTGATGTCGACAGCTTGTGGTGCACGGTGGGTACGGCGAGATGGTCATAGTCCGCGAGGACCGTGTGCATCAGGCCGATGTTTTCGATTTCTTGATGAAAGTCCAGCTCTCGGTGGAGCGACGTGGAGAGATGCGTAAACACCGCCTCCATATTCACCACTTGATTGAGAACGGGACGTTGCCCGACTTTCTGCGCGAATATTTCGAGCAGGCCAAGGTCTTGTTCGATTTCGGCTCGCGCCGTGGGTCGTTGAACTTTGATGACCACTCGGTCACCGGTTTCGAGCGTAGCCCGGTGGACTTGCGCAATGGTCCCGGCAGCGAGTGGTTTGGGGTCAATCGACTCAAATACGTCCTCCCATGGCACTCCCAATTCTTGCTCAGCAACACGAACGACTTCGCTCTCTGGCATAGGCGGGACGTGACTCTGCAACATCGCGAGTTCTTGGATGTATTCCACAGGAAGCAGATCAGGACGGGTCGACAACACCTGTCCGAGCTTCGAGAAGGTCGGACCCAGCTCCTCCAAGGCCGCCCGTAGGCGCTGGGCCTGCTGGCGCCGAATGGAAAGATCCGATGTCTCTGGTTGGCCGAACAGTTCTTTCAGACCATGCTTCGCCATCACGGTGGCAATTTGCACGGCTCGTGCTCCCAAATGTGGTTCAGTAACTGGAGGTTCGACTTGTGGTTTGAATACGCGTACGGTCTCTGAACTAACTTCACATGCCTCCGACTGGGTATTCACAATCACGACGGTGCAGCGGGAATTGTGACTGATGCGGTTGGGCACATTACCGAGTAAGAATTGCTTTCTGCCGGCCATCCCTGAATTCCCGACCACCAGCGTATCAACTGCCTCTCGTTCAGCAGCGCTCAGGATTGCAGACGCCGGATCACTATCAATGACAACGACGGAATGTCCCCGCTCTCCGGCGATCCGCCTGACGAAATTTGCCAGTTCGCCGTTGGCAGCAGCAGCCTGTGTTTGTTCGGCCGCACCGAACTCTGTGGTGGACGGATGTTGCGGCAGGATGACCTGCACCACGTGCAGCTCTGCACCGTATCGTTCAGCAAATTGACTGGCCCAGAGAACAGCCTGATCCGCTGTCTTAGAACGATCGGTACCTACCATGACACGTCGTATCGTGCTGCTCTGAGGATGATCGCTCATGATCTTTACGAATCTCCCTCCACCGACAATCAGAGTTTAAGTATGGATACGGCAGCAGTCGCAAGTCAATTACGCACAGATGCATGGAACTTAGTCTGGCATAGGGATAGGCTGGACGCAGCCGCGCTGATTGATTGACGACTCCTTCATCACATTCGTAAGATCACAATTCCATGAAGAAACAGATCCAAAACGAACAGGGTGAGATCAACCCCGCTTGGCTGATCGTTCTGGTAGTCCTCATTGTGGCCGGAGTGTGGATCTGGAAACGACTGTCGATCGAGGCCCAAGACTATATCGTCGATCAAGCCGTGCCGATGACGCTGATTGGCTCTGTGATGGCCCTGCTGTTGTGGATTCCGATCAATGCTCTTCGTCACCGCCGGGCCAAATCGCAAGAACGAACCCGCCTTCTGGCATTGTTCGAACGAGCCACCGTCCAGGAGAAGAGGCTGGATCTGGCCTTTGCCCTGCTGGAGAACAATGACTACCGAGTTGATGGATTGAATTCGGCCGTTCCCGACTTGAAGGAACTGTTTACGACAACCTTGCAGCGAGCCCTGGACGACAAGCAACATCGGATCAGGGGAATGGCCGCCAGTCACTTGGGTGCGTTGCAAGATCTGTCAGTGGTGCCGCTGTTGCTCAAGGCCCTTGAGGACGACCATGCCTATGTACGCTCCTGCGCAGCATTAGGATTGGGACGCTTACGGGCAACCGAGGCACGGGATCGGCTGAAGACTGTCATGGAGCATGACTGGGACCAAACCGTCCGAAGCCGGGCACGAGAAGCGCTGGAGAGGATGCGAGCGTGACAGCGACACAGCTTGTGTCTCGCTCTATTCCTACACCCACTCAATCACGGCGATCTCTGGGCGACAATTAAGGCGAAACGGCAGGAACGACCAGCCCAGGCCACGGTTGACGTACAGTCTGTGCGGGCCGGATTCGTGCCAGCCTGCGATACGGCCGTTGCATCCAGGAGGGAGCCAGAAGGTGGGAATGCCTGGGATCCTCCACTGCCCACCGTGACTGTGCCCGCAGAGAATCAGATCAATGGCATGGTGCGGTTCGACGAGATCCAAGATGTTCGGCGCATGGGCCAGCAGCAGCGTAAACCGATGATCCGCACGAGCCGGGATACACCCAAGATCGGCTCGATGGAGCGAGGGGTCATCGACACCGGTAATCACTAGCTCTCCTTTCCCCGTCGAGATAATGGCACTTTGATTCACCAGGAGAGTAATCTTGTGCCGATCAGCCAGTTCGGCATACTCTGCTAGCGGCACGCCGCTGTAATGGTCGTGATTGCCTAACGTTATATACACCGGCGCGATGGTGCGCAGGCGTTCGAGAAAGCGAAAGAGATGGGGCAGGCCTTCCGGGACGTTGAGCAGATCTCCGGTAATGAAAATCCAATCAGGTTGAAGCTCGTTCACGGTGTCGACAATACCATCATGCCTCGAGTGATATCGGTCAAGATGGAGATCGGTGAGATGGACGGCACGACGACCGACGAGAATGGGATGACTGTGAGTTATGACCGAGACCTCATGATTGGACAGGCCCCATTCCCAATGTGGTGCAAGGCTGAACACTCGATAAAGGGGCTCACTCAAACAATAGCCGACGAATGATCGAAAATGGTCAGGCCATGACACCCTCTGCTCTATGCTCATTCCACAACCTGCGCTTGGACTAGTTCTGTTGAGAAGGACTGAAAAAGTATAGCATGGGGTCGTTTTTCATCAGATTTGACAACGCATTTCGCCCAATCGCCGTAACTCTAACAAGGCCACGCCTGTGACACGATCAATCGACCCGTTCCTCACCAGCGAGATCCCTGGGATCGGCGGACAGCTCCGCACCACGCCAGAAGACTTTCAAGTCGAAGAACGGCCACTCTACCTTCCCTGCGGCGAAGGAGAACATCTGTACGTCAAGATCACCAAACGAGGCCTTTCTACGCCGGATCTTGTGCGCCACCTTTCCTCATCATTAGGCATCAAGACGCAGGCCATCGGAGTTGCCGGGCTCAAAGATGCACGAGCCGTCACCACGCAGATGGTATCGTTACAAGGCATCCCATCGGATCGACTGGCAGGGGTCAAGATCGACGACAAAATCCTGGAGCTCCAAATCCTTGGACGCCATCGCAACCGTCTCCGTACCGGCCACCACGCCGGCAACCGCTTCCGTTTGATCATCCGCAACGTGGCTGATCACGCAGCTGAATCCGTGCCGACCGTTCTCCAAATACTCCAGGCATGTGGTGTGCCTAACTACTTCGGTCCTCAACGGCAAGGGAAGAAGGGCGACAACTACGAAATCGGTGCCGCACTGCTCACTGATGCGCGGCGACGGGAGAGGATGAATCGAGCCCAGCGGGTCTGGTACCTCAACGCCTACCAGTCGTTCCTATTCAATCGGATGCTGGCGAAGCGAATCGATGAGATCGACCGGCTCTTCGTCGGCGACTGGGCCATGAAACATGCGAATGGCGCTTGCTTCCTTGTAGAGGATGCCGAAGTGGAGCAGCCACGCGCTGATCGATTCGAGATTAGCCCAACGGGAATCCTTTTTGGTTCACGTGTGTCCTGGGCAAGTGGCGAACCCGGACAAATCGAAGAAGCCGTGATCGCCGAGGCAGGCACGACCAAGGAGGCACTCGTCGCTGCTGCAAAGACCTGTGGATTCCGCGGCGAGCGCCGGGCGTTTCGCGTTCCCCTCAATGAGCTGGAATGGTCACTGTCCGCCGATGTGCTCACTCTCTCCTTCAACCTGCCCCCCGGTGCCTATGCGACGAGCGTGCTCAGGGAACTGATGAAAGCACCACCTGTTGATCAGTAGCTTTCTCGCTTGCCGTTCTTCAGCTATGTAAGCCTGGTGGTACAATAGACTCACAGCAAGTGAGTCCGCTATGAATCACCATCAGGAATGTGTTGTCCTACAGGGTCACATCATAGACTCACTCCTATTGCCCAAGGTGTTAGATCTCATCCTCATGATGGGGGGAACCTTCGACCTTGAGGATGTGCAGATCGGCAAGACACGAGAAGAACCCTCTCGTGCTCGCATCGTGATCCGAGCGACCTCGAAGGCGCTCTTAGACGACATTCTCAAAGCGATTCAACCGCACGGCGCCTCAGTCGAAGATGAGGCCGACTGCCACATCGGTATTGCACCGAACGATGGCGTGTTACCCGACGACTTCTACGCAACGACACATCTCCCGACCCAAATCCGTCTCAAGGAACAATGGATCGACGTGGAGGGGATTGAAATGGATTTGGCCGTTCGAGTGGATGCACGGCAATCAGCTGCCCATGCGATCCCAATGGGTGAGGTCAGGAAAGGTAATCACATCGTGATCGGCCGAGACGGGGTGCGTGTCGTTCCCTTACAGCGTCCCCAAGAGCGAGACGTCTTCGGCTTCATGGAATCGCAGGTATCCGCAGAACGGCCCCATGGTCATGTCATCGCCGACATCGCTACACGAATGCGTCATCTCCGAGCACAACAGCGGCAAGGCCGTCCTCAGTCCAAGGTGCTGCTCGCTGGAGGACCAGCCATCATCCATGCTGGTGGTCGAGAGGCACTCACGTGGCTGATCGAGCAAGGCTTTATCAATATGCTGTTCTGCGGCAACGCCCTGGCCGCCCATGACATGGAAGCCGATCTCTATGGGACATCCCTCGGATATGGGCTCACTGCCGGGCGCACCGTTCGGCACGGCCACGAGCACCACTTACGAACCATCAACCGGATTCGAGCAATCGGGAGCATTGAGGCAGCGGTTACCTCCGGCGTGATCAAGCACGGCATCATGGCAGCCTCTGTCCGGCAAGGGGTTCCGGTGGTGATGGCTGGAACGATCCGCGACGACGGCCCCTTGCCAGGCGTGATCACAGATTCCGTCCTGGCGCAGCAGGCGATGCGGGCTCAGATTCCCCGCGTGGGACTGGCCCTGCTGGTCGCCTCGACTTTGCACGCAGTCGCCACCGGCAATCTTCTGCCGGCGACTGTTCCTACCGTCTGTGTGGACGTGAACCCATCAGTGCCGACAAAATTGGCCGATCGAGGCAGCTTTCAGGCAGTCGGTCTCGTCATGGATGCCGCGTCATTTCTCACAGAAGTAGCCCGGGCCTTGGGAAGGACGACATGAGCCGGCTGCTCGTCTGTCCTCCTGATTTTTTCGGAATCGAGTACGAGATCAATCCCTGGATGCGGCTCAGCAATCGAGTGGATCGCCAACAGGCTGTGCGACAGTGGCACGAACTGATGACCGTGTTCGAGCAAGATCTGCATGTCTCCCTGGAGCGGATGACACCCGTATCAGGGTTACCTGACCTCGTATTCACAGCCAATGCCGGGGTCGTTGTCGAACACACTGCGGTTATTAGCCACTTCCGGTATGCGGAACGGCAGCGAGAGGAGGCGTATTTTGAACGATGGTTTCGTGAGCACGGCTATGATGTCATGACGATTGAGAGAGGCCTGTGTTTTGAAGGAGCCGGGGACCTCCTAGGTTTTCCGGGTGTCTGGTTCGGTGGCTATCGGCAACGATCGGATATCCGTGCCTTCCCGATCCTCAGCGAACGATTTCACCGAGAGATTATCCCCCTCGAGCTCGTGGACAATCGCTTCTACCATCTTGATACCTGTTTCTGTCCCCTGAGTGGCGGTGAGCTACTATATTTCCCGTCCGCATTCGATGCCTACGGCCAGGCTGCCATCACAGAACGTATTCCTAGTGAACTCTGTTTTGCTGTACCCGAAGCTGAAGCCCTAAATTTTGCCTGCAATGCCGTTTGCATCGGCAAACATGTTGTCCTTCCTGCAAGATGTTCGTCGACGCAAGCCTGGCTCGACGACCGAGACTATACCACCCACGCCGTCGCCCTCGATGAGTTCATCAAATCCGGTGGGGCTGCGAAGTGCCTCACGTTGGCGCTGGACTAGTGTGGTTTAGGACTTGCTCCTGAAGAGAAACGCACCGTACATCCCGGCGATCGCGATTGTGACGAGCTCGATCGTAAGCAGCATACGGCTGACGACCGCCTCCGGCGTAGGAGGAGCGAGGATGAACGACATGCCTAGAAATTCCGGCTGCTGATCCGGGGGAGTCTCCCATGGGGGAAACAGGAGGGCAAGAACCAACAGAGCGACCATTCCATAGAGGACGTTGATATTCAGTTGCCCCGGAGCTTGCCGAGGAGAGCGTGACGCGGACGAGCCGGTGGCTCGATCATCGAGGCGCCCACCACATTGCACACAGAACCGATTGATCTGCGGTTGAGAGCGCTGACAAGCTGGGCAGACTTGCATAAGATAGATCGACGAGTTCTGGAATGTTGGGACCATATCACGAATGGCCACGGCAATTCCTCGTTCCCTAGCCAGGATCAAGGAAGAGGAAGCTGGAGCCCCTTCAATTCGTTGACAGGGTCTTTCGGGCCTTCCTATAATCCGCCGGTCTGCATGAATGGTGATGACTTGGTCATGAGGCTGGTTACGGATGTCCTCCACGATCAACAACATCGGCGTGATTGGAGCGGGAGCTTGGGGAACCGCCCTGGCCAAACACCTCGCCGAGAAGGGGCTGGCAGTTCGTCTCTGGGCCTATGAGCCGACCGTCGTTGAGTCGATTAACACCTCCCACGAAAATTCGGTGTATCTGAAAGGCGTTACCCTCCCTCCAGGTTTGGTGGCGACCTCTTCCCTTGTCGAAGCCATTCATGCCTGCCACGGCCTTCTCTTTGCCGTTCCTTCGCACGCCGCACGCGTTATCATGCGGGAACTCGCGCCTCACCTAGGTGATGCACGGCCGGTGGTGTGCGCCACGAAAGGGATCGAAGAAGAATCTGCCAAGCTGATGACCCAGGTGATGGAGGATGAGCTGCCGACATCTGCACATCGAGCGTTGATGGTTCTCTCC
This sequence comes from Nitrospira sp., assembly GCA_019636875.1. Taxonomy (GTDB): domain Bacteria; phylum Nitrospirota; class Nitrospiria; order Nitrospirales; family Nitrospiraceae; genus Nitrospira_D. Next base: position 26,683 of record JAHBWR010000013.1, on the reverse strand, counting down.
GGCCCCAGTTTCGCATCCGAATTGTCGGAGGGACGGCCCACAGCCGTCTGTTTAGCGGGCAGCGATCATACATTGGTACGAAGTTTTCAAGAAGTCTTAATGACGTCCACCTTTCGCGTGTACGCCGATACAGATGTGCTCGGCGTACAACTCGGCGGCGCACTGAAAAACGTGATGGCGCTGGCCGCCGGCGTGATCGACGGTCTGAACCTTGGCCTCAACGCTCGCGCAGCGCTGATTACTCGGGGGCTGGCAGAAACCATTCGGCTTGGAGTGGCAATGGGGGCTGACCCACGTACATTCTATGGCCTATCCGGTGTGGGAGATCTCGTGCTGACTTGCACCGGCGCGCTGAGTCGCAACCACGCGGTCGGCGTGCAACTGGGCAGAGGAGAGCGGCTTGAGACCATTTTGGCCGGCATGCAGGCTGTCGCCGAGGGCGTTCGAACGGCTCGCGCAGCACTCACGTTGGCTCGCCGCCACCAGGTCGACATGCCGATCACTCAAGAGATCAACACCGTGCTGGACAACAAGAAATCCTGTCAACAGGCGGTCAGTGATTTAATGGAACGTGATGCAAAACCTGAGAAAGGGTAGAGATGAATCCAGAAGGGCTTGAACGATTACTCCAAGACGTCCGCCAGGGCGAGGTGTCAGTTGAGCAAGCACTAGAACGCTTGCGGTCCTTGCCGTATGAAGATCTTGGATTTGCCTCCCTCGATCATCATCGCTCGTTGCGGCAGGGATTTCCCGAAGTCGTCTTATGCGAAGGGAAAAGCACGGCGCAGGTGGTCGCGATCTCACGGGCACTCTTCAAGAAACAAGGTCCCTTTCTTGCCACGCGCGCCGAGCCCGCTGTGGCGCGCGCCATTTGCAAACTCAACCGCCGCGCACGCTACTATGCTGATGCTCGTCTTGTAGCAGTTCATCCATCCACATCGACGCCGCGGGGGCACATTCTCGTCGTCACAGCCGGCACGGCGGATCTGCCCGTTGCCGAGGAGGCCAGAGTCACGGCCGAGGTCATGGGAAGTCGAGTTGAGCGACTGTACGACGTCGGCGTCGCGGGCATTCACCGGCTGCTCGGTCGAAAAGAACGGCTATTTGAAGCCCGTGTGGTGATCGTGGTTGCGGGGATGGATGGGGTCCTCCCGAGCGTCGTGGGGGGCTTAGTGTCGTGTCCGGTCATCGCCGTTCCAACAAGCCGTGGCTATGGGGCAAGTTTCGGCGGAGTGGCCGCGCTGTTGACGATGCTCAATTCCTGTGCGGCGGGCGTCGGGGTGATGAATATCGACAATGGATTCGGTGCGGCTTGCCTTGCGCATCGAATCAATATATTGGGGCCGGAGTCGTAGGTACGAGCGCGCCCACCGTAGGCCACTTCACTTGGAGTGTTCCGCGCTTCGGCCAGCCGACCATCACCGTTCGAAGCCCCTTCTCCCCATTCAGCAATAACTTCGTCCGAACTTCATACGAATAGGTGCCTACCGCGGCAAGCTGCTTGCGTTGATCCTGACCATCCCAGACAAGCTCGATGGAGACCTTTTGCCGTTCCGTTCGTTTCTCCGATGGAGAGGAACTTTCGATAGGCTGCCGATGCGACAGAAATCGTACGGAACTCTTGGACGGAGAGCTAATGAGCGAGCTGACTTCCAAAATGAGATCTCCGCGCATCTCCTTGGGAAGTTGAACTGTGACCGAGAATTGAAGTGGCCCGTTCCCGAGCGTATACGGTCTTGGCGCAATCTGAAGGTCGACGATTTTGAGCTCCGGTTCAGCCCGTGGAGCCCGAGACGGCTTGACCTTTGACCTGACTCGGGAATCGCTCTCTGCAGGAATGAGCAGCGTCAGGGATCCGCATAAACAGAGCAGCGCAAAGAGAACGCTCCTACGGCTGATCCGACCCGAAGGCCTAGAGGAAGACCCAAAATCTGTCATCGTGAATGGTCCAGAGGGGCTCGGCAAGGGGGTCGATCGTCACAACACAGCTGCATTCTATAGGGGGATAACACAGCATCTCTCGGCTGTCAACGAAGCTTGAACTAATGAACAATGATTGCCGTTCACTTGCGCCTTCGGTAAGATGTCCGGTCATTTTGCCTGGGCCGGACGAGGTATGTAGTGGGCCGACATCTGCATTTCGATTGTTTCTCAGGAGTCAGCGGGGATATGGTGCTGGGGGCCTTGGTAGACGCCGGGTTGCCCTGGAACGAATTGGTCACCGGCCTTCAAGCCTTGAAGCTTAAAGGATACCGACTCCACAAACGTGAGGTGCAGCGCGGCTCGCTGCCTGCCACAAAAGTCGATGTCATCATTCAAAACGGATTTGAGAAACCACTGACGCTCGCTCGTATTCGCCAGGTTGTGTCTGCCAGCACACTCCCAGCCGCGGTCAAGGAACGCAGTCGGTCGGTGTTCGACCGACTAGCGGAAGCAGAAGGTCTTGCCCATCGCGTGGCCGTTAAGGACGTCCACTTTCATGAAGTGGGAGTGGTGGATTCCTTCATCGATGTCGTCGGCGGGATCCTGGGTTGCCATCTCTTGAACGTAACCAGAGTCACGTCCTCAGCCATCAACGTCGGCTCAGGGTCCATACAGACCTCCCACGGGATCTTGCCTGTTCCAGGACCGGCTGTCGCAGCCTTGGCAAAGGGGCTCCCAATCTACTCAGAGGGGCCTCGTTGCGAGCTGGCCACCCCGACCGGCGTGGCGTTAGTGCGGACCTTGGCATCTGAATTCGTATCAATGCCGACCATGAAGAGTGTGGCCGTGGGTTATGGAGCGGGCGACCAAGATCCCAAGGATTGGCCGAACGTACTCCGGGTGTTCTTACAAGATGCGTCCCCCCTTGAGCTGCGTCGGACCGAACAGGTGGTGCAGATTGAAACAAATCTCGACGACCTGAATCCTCAGACATATGAGTATGTCATGGAACGATTATTTGAGGTTGGAGCCATGGATGTTGCACTCATTCCCATCACCATGAAGAAAACCAGACCAGGGGTCGTCGTAAGCTGTCTCACCAGACCAGAACGGATCGATGCCATCCTTGAAATCCTCTTTCAGGAAACCTCCACGCTGGGCGTCCGGCTTCAAGAGATGACCCGCCACGTGCTTCCCCGTCAATTTGTGTCTGTCACGATCCCTGGTGGAAAGGTTCAGATGAAGGTGGCCGATATCGGTGCGGGATGGGCGAAGGCCTCGCCTGAGTATCTCGATTGTAAGAAGATCGCACAAAGAACAGGGCGACCGCTCAAGACGGTCATGGAAGAGGCAATGACGGCCTATCGACAGAGTCTCGGCAAGCGGAAACCAACCTCGAAGCGAGGCCGGGCATGACCGTCCTACTCTACATCCTACTCTTCTTCCTCTCCATTGCTGTCACCCTTGGCGGATGCGCACTCTTCACCAATGCCATTGAGTGGTTGGGCAAGCGCCGGGGCATTTCCGAGGGCGCCGTCGGCAGCATCTTTGCGGCGATCGGGACCACGCTGCCTGAAACATCAATCCCGATCATCGCCATTTTCTTCGGGGAAAGTGAGGAGGAGATTGAGGTCGGATTGGGCGCCATCCTCGGCGCCCCATTCATGCTGAGCACGCTGGTGCTTCCTATTTTGGCGGTACTCCTCTTGCTCTATGCTCGAGCCGGTAAGCGGACGGCTCGTTTTCAGCTGAATTACAGAGAGATCATGACGGATCTCACGTTTTTTCTGTTCGGCTATCTCATCGCGCTCGGCTGTGCGTTCAGTCCATCCAGGCTCGTCCATCTCCTCGCCGCCGGCCTATTGATCTGTCTGTACCTATATTACATGAAGGTGAAATTTACTCCGACCGATGCGGAAGAGAGTAGCGAATTAGAGCCGCTCATTTTCGACAAAGGCGCGAGCACACCCTCCTACCTCATGATCGGGCTTCAAGCGTCCTTAGGACTAGGAGGATTGATCTTAGGCGCCCATTTGTTTGTCATGGCAGCCGAATCAATGGCCGGACTGTTCGAAATGTCCCCGTTGATTTTGGCGCTGCTGATCGCACCCCTCGCCACCGAGTTGCCGGAGATGTCCAATAGTTTTCTCTGGCTGTACCGCAAGAAGGACCGTCTCGCCGTGGCAAATGTCACAGGCGCGATGGTGTTTCAAGGCACCTTACCCGTTTCGCTGGGCTTGATCGGCACCGACTGGATGATTGAGCAATCTGCCTTGACCAGCATGATCCTAGCGGTACAGGCTGTGGGGCTGTGCCTGTTGCAGATCCTGATCGGAGGACGGTGGCGCCCCTGGCTGCTCGCAGCAGGAATGGTATTCTATATCGGCTACACGCTGCATCTCTATGCCAACTAAGACGTCATCATCCGGACCGCAGGCCCCACTCCCCTTACTCGGAATCACGATGGGAGATCCGGCCGGTATCGGCCCAGAAGTCATCGCCAAAGCTCTCTCCCAACCTCGCCTGCGAAAGGTTTGCCGACCAATCGTCATCGGCTCATTACTGGTGATGGAACGAGCGATCAAAGCTCTGAGACTCAGGCTGACCGTGCGTGCTGTTCAGAGCCACGAGACTGCCCTCTCTCGACCAGGAACGGTCGCCGTCTTGGACCCCCTCGAAACGCCGTTGACAACATTTAAACTAGGCCTTGCAGCTGCCGAGACGGGCGCGGCATCGGTCACGTTCATCAAGAAAGCCGTGGAATTGGCTCGACTAGGTTGTATTGATGCGATGGTAACGGCTCCCATTAACAAGGAAGCCATCAATATGGCCGGCTGTCACTACCCAGGGCACACGGAACTGTTGGCAGATCTGACCAAGGCAACTGAGTCCGGTATGATGATCGTGGGCGGACCGTTACGGATCATGTTTGTCACGACTCACGTCTCGATCAGAGATCTCCCATCGATACTCACTCAGGCAAAAATCGAACAAGCGATTCGTTTGGCTCAACTGGCACTGACGACCTTGTTCAGAATCAAACGGCCGAAGATCGGCGTGGCTGCCCTGAATCCCCATGCGGGTGAGCATGGCTTGTTCGGCGATGAAGAAGCTCGCATCGTGCTTCCAGCCGCACGGGTCGCCCAACGGCAGGGGATTCTGGCGAGCGATCCTCTGCCGGCCGATACCTTGTTTGGGAAAGCGGCAAAAGGCCAGTATGACGGTATCGTCGCCCTCTACCACGATCAAGGGTTGATCCCGCTGAAGCTTGTGGCGTTTGGCACGTGTGTCAATCTCACGGTAGGACTGCCGATTATACGGACCTCGGTTGACCATGGAACTGCCTTTGACATTGTGGGAAAAGGAATCGCCGACCCGGGGAGCCTTGTAGAGGCCATGAAATTAGCTGCGAGCATTGCGCAACTCAAGGCTGGACAAAGGCATGTCCGGAAAGGATTGTCCTGACATGTCGCCTGACGCAGAGACCGGCCTTTCTATCGTTCTCCGACAACTTGAGGAACTGGAGGCTCTGTCGAAACAGACCCTTCAGGATCTAAATACCGTCGCCGGGACGGAACGGCTCTTAAAATGGAAGGCACGTACCGCTGGGCTCATCTCGAATGCAGTCGGCCAGCAACAGGGCTCCGCCTTCGCCGGTATCCAACCAGGGCCTTCGTTCACCAACGATTTGGTCGAAGAGTTTACCGATCTTGTGGACTGTTATCGCATACCGCTGCAGACGCTCGCCAAACAGTTGTCCCAGACCCCCTCGTCCAGGAGTTGAGGGTGGACGTTTCTCCCCCTGCGGCCCTCAAACACCTCGGGCAAAATTTTCTGATCGACCCCAACATCATCCGTAAGATCATTACACTGGCGGAATTGTCACCGACTGATCGCGTGTTGGAAATCGGACCTGGTCGCGGTATCTTGACGGAAGCTCTGTGTCGATCCGCGGATCATGTCACGGCTATTGAAATCGATCCTCGCCTGTATGCGTACCTATCCGAGCAACGATCCCAGTTTCAGAATCTCACATTGATCCTTGGCGACGCGATGGCGTATCCGGTCGAACAACTGCCGATCGGTACGGTCGTGGTCGCAAATCTTCCCTATTATCTGTCGACTCCCCTTCTTTTTCGTCTGCTGGAGCAGGCCCATCGCATCCCCCGCCTTGTGCTCATGCTTCAGAATGAAGTCGCCGACCGCTTAGTTGCGAAGCCCGGACGTTCTGCCTATGGAATCTTGTCCGTTATGGCCCAATATTCGGCGGACATCACCAAAGCCTTCAAAGTTTCCCCGCAATGTTTCCGGCCCAGACCAGATGTTGACTCCGCCGTCGTGTTGCTGCGAGTCAAGGATCGGATGGAGCAGACCAGAGAAGCCAGAGACCAGTTCGCAACATTCGTGAGGGCAGCCTTTGCGCATCGCCGCAAGACGCTGGTCAATTCACTGAAGGATCAAGGATACGAGCAGAAGCACGTAGAATTGGCATTGACGACACTCCACTTCTCTGCTTCCATCCGAGCTGAAACCCTTTCCCTGGATGACTTCATCACACTAAGCCGGCACATCCATCGCGCCTGAGCCCTAGTTGGGGGATGAGCTCGGGTGTGTATGAATTTTGAACATGACACGCCGGCTCTTATCGCGGTCGGGATAGCCTATTGCATTCCGTAACAGGTCTTGCCTCCCACGCCCGTTGGCAACGGCTTTTTGCAAGAAACACTCGTAGGCCCAGGGAAGTCGATCTCGGACAATGTCGAGGCTTTTTGCGAGGACCGCAAAGGATCGTTCCTGACTTAATCGTAGGTTGTGCACATCATCACCAAGATCGTCGGTGTATCCTTCAATTGCAAATACCTCAACATCATATCCTTCGGGGCCACAGATCATCGACGCGTACTGGGGAATGCTTTCTACCAGAAATGCCTCCGACGATGGCAAGAGTGCGCTCTTCCCAAAGTCGAACCGTAGCGCAGCATCCGGTACCGTTATAGTCAGAACGTTAGGCCCTCTAGACTCCGGAGCGAAAGTTCGAATATCTCCCGGTGTTTCATGTTCTACCGGAATCACACGACTGGGAACCAGTTTAGTGGTTTCAGTGTCCACCCGTACGATGGACGCCGCGAACAACAAAATAAAGATTATGGCCAATGAGGTCATGAGGTCGAGAACCCCATGTGTCAGGACAGAGGACCCTTCGTCACGCCCTGGTCTATACGACGCCCTCATCCGTTTCCCCGAGTCCGTACTGTGTCATCGGTAGCGTTCTGTGCATGACTCTTCAGCTCATGAAACATTCCTTCGATCTCAGCCTGCGTGAGATGCACCGAGGTAGATTGATTATTGATCGACCGGGTGAGTTCCTGCATAGCCTCCAGGACAGGTTTCATGATCGGTTTCAACGCACGCTGTACTTCATAAGCGATCTCAGCTGGGAGATCATCCGAATTCATCGGTGGCTGTCTCGAGTTTAATGTTGTGAGAGCGTGAGTTGCTGCGGTCAGGGCAGTAACCGTCGAGCTCAGACGTTGCTGTATGACTTCCGCGAGCTGAATTGTTCCGTCGTTTTTGATTGGGCTAATCACAGTATCAGGAGCTCCACTCCGCAATTGAGGGGGCTGGCTTGGGCGTTCGACGGCTTTCTGAGGGAATACTTCATCCAACAGAGAGAGACACGTTCGGTGCTGACCTTCCAATCCGTGCCATACTGAGTGTTCCAGAAGCGTGAAGGCATTCGCACAGGCGAGGCCGACGATTGAAGTGACAAACTTTCCGGCCAGCCCGTTAATCAGGCCTTGCATTCCCTCGATGTGGAGGCCGTTCGCATGGAGCTTGCTGAGACCAATCAGAATGGCAACAAAGGTGAACAACAATCCTATCCCCGTCAGGAAGGAGGGAAGTTGCCTGTAGAAGCGGATGTTGAGCTGGCCTGCACAAAAAGCTTCAAAAGAAAAGAAATCCGTTGCTGATCTTTGACTATAGACCGTCGGCTCGAGAAACCATGCAGACTGTTCCACCGCCAATGTCTTGCGGTACGAAGACCATTCTTTCGCTAGGGCCGGTTCGACACGAAGAACGCGATCGAGCACTTGAAGATCATCGAGATCGCGCCGAGTCTTCGTCGTCTCACTCGTATTCCGAGAGGGCCTGGCGAGGGTCGGAAGAATTATCCAGTCTTTGGCAGACTGTTGCCGTGCGTGGACCAACGGCAACACGGAGGAGTGAAATCGAGATAGGGTCTGTCGCAATGTGAGTCGGCCGCGGAGCAGTGTCGCGCTCTGCCACAGGGAAAGCGAAAGAATCCCTGCGGCGCCGATCCAACTCACCATCGGACTCTGAATACCCCCGATCAGGGTCACATCTCGACTGAGAGCTAGCCAAAGATCGCTCAACCGCTCCCCCTCAACCACACATATGCCTCACTCGCAACCCCATCATCATCTTCAGGTCGCACGAGGTCAGGGTATGCTCCTCAATTTCCGTGCCGGAGAATTATGTCCGCATAATTGTGCTGGAATCAGCGAATCCGTGCTGAAAAGGCGCCCCCCGAGCAGAAAGTTTTTCCAGGTAGAACGGCAAACCTTACCGCGTGACTTCACGTAACAGATCTCCCTGTCACTTCTTGAGGAATAGGATGACCCTGAGCGATATCATACCGTCACTTACGGGGAGTCTTCTGCGCTGTAGGGGCCAGTAGAGAGTCCAATGAGGATCCGAGCATTATCCGGTCGGTACTCGATTGAAACCCAATGTTCGTGTTATGGTTTGGCGTGTCTGTTGTATACTCACAATCGACCTTGCTGCTTTAAGGGTCCAAAATTCTATGACACCTCAAACATCTATGAGAGTTCTCATGAGTCTGCTGTTGGTTTCAATGGGGGTAACCGGCTGCGCCAGTGAGTTTACTATTGTGGGAGCTTCAGGAGATCCCCTCCTCATCTCACGGCGTGGATTTTCCCCCGATGCATGCACCGCCATGGTAAAGGATGACGCAGCACGCATGGGTGTGACACTACGATATGTCCATATACGTGGAAACGCCGCCGGCCGTTCACTGTTATGGCCCTTTGAACCCGGATACGCCTGTGAGGGTGGGATTGGGCCGGAGCAGGGGCCTGCCGGAATCTACCTACAGAGTCCTTCTAGTTTTCATCGTAGTTCCTAGTCAATTGATTCTTCCTCCACCGCGTCCTTGTTTCACATCCACTCTTTATTGGCTGCCCGGCCTGTGAGGATACCCACTGGCATCATGGTCTATAAGATCTATCCTGTCACCCGCGATAGAGCGGACGGGGTTACGATGCCTTCCGGTTGTGTATCCGCAAGAAGTCTATGAGGCCTTCCCATCACGGGTGAGCTCTTCCGCGATTCGCTTGTTGGCTGTGTGTCTTAGGCTATACTTATTGTAGGCTGTAGGAGATGGGCCTGTGAGCATGGCTGTCCGTCCGATGACCACCCAATGATCAAAATCCTCTTGGTTGAAGACAACGACGTCGATGCCCGCCTCACCCAGGACATCCTGGCAGAATGGAGTCTGGAACAGTTTGAGATTACCCATGTGAGTCGCTTGAGCGATGCTTTTAAACATCTGGCTCGTGCGCGCTTTGATGCCGTTCTCTTGGATCTGTCGCTACCGGATGGTTATGGACTGTCAACGGTCCGGCAGATGCAAGCCGCAAACCCGACGATCGCGATTATCGTGTTAAGCGGTCTCAACGATCAAACACTCGCTTTACAAGCGGTGCGTAACGGGGCGCAGGATTATCTCGTCAAAGGTGAGCGGCAATCAGACCTGCTCGCCCGCTCAATTCGATATGCCATTGAGCGAAAGCGGGCTGAAGAGCGTTTGACCTACCTTGCTCAATATGACCAATTGACCGGCCTGGTGAATCGTACGCTGTTCCGTGACCGTCTTATTCAGGCCATGGCCAGAAGCAAACGACTTCAGCAACCGCTTGGTCTCATGCTCCTCGATCTGGATCAATTTAAACCTGTCAATGACACGTTGGGCCACAACGTTGGGGATCAGGTTTTGAAGTTGGTGGCTGAACGGCTGCACGAGTGTGTCCGTGAAGTGGATACGGTCGCGCGTATGGGTGGAGATGAGTTCACGATTATATTGGAAGGGCTGATGTGTGAGGAAGATATTACGCTGGTTGCAGAACGAATCACGACATCACTGGCCCAGCCGTTTCAGATCGATACCCACCAAGCGGTGATCGGAGTCAGCATCGGGATTACGGTTTATCCGACGGACGATCACGATGTCGATGAGCTGTTGAAGCACGCAGATGCCGCCATGTACCGCGCCAAGCAGCAAGGTGGCAGCTCTTTTCAGTTCCATATCCCACACGACGTACAAGCTACGAAGTTGCCCTCAACTCCGGATAAGCGTTGACCGAGCGGACCTCATAGGGTACGGGTCCTCGCTGCGTCGTACAATTCTGTATCCGTACTGAGGAGGCGTTGGAAGCATGGCGTGGTCCACGAGCGTGCTATCTTTTCATAACATCTTGTTACGATTTGATTTTGCACCAAGAGGGCATACCTTTCTTGGCACAGTCATTGCGTAGTTCGGACGTGTGAATTCCGTTGCGCAAGGGAGGATCAGTATGGTCCGGCAAAAGATCATCGTCTTCGTACTCCTGCTCATCCTCACTCCCACTTGTCTATCGCTCGCGGCTCCTGCCCAACGGCAGGATTCGACTCGTCGACTCTATGATCGAGTGATGGACGAATTTAAACACCGGGATTACGCGGCAGCGATGGCAGGCTTTCAACTGTTCCTTGAACTGCACAGTCAATCGTCGCTGGCGTCCAATGCTCGATACTGGATCGGAGAATGTCAGTATCGCATGGGACGGTACCGGGATGCGTTACAGTCGTTTTATGATGTCGTGTCGAATTACCCGGTCAGCCATAAGCTCGCGGCTTCTACGCTAAAACTCGGCCAGACCTATAATAAGTTAGGTGATCCCGAGAAGGCCAGACTCATGTTCGATCGCGTTGTGGAGCAACACCCAGATAGCGCCGAGGCTGAGGTGGCGCTCAAGGCCCTCGAGGCAATGACACCCACCGATGAGACTAACGATTCCTCGGAGTAAGCAGAGGGTTTGGTGGAAGCGTTCTCTCCTCATGATTCTTCCACACTCAATTCGAGCCTGGCAGTAAGATCCGGCAGAGAGTAACTCTTTTTCGCCTGGAGTTTCATGAGCTTGATCCCCGCCGCATTGAGAACCGATTCAATGATGCGCTGCGCCTCTGGCTCACCGGGCCTCGGAGATTCATGCTCAATTTGCACCACACATTCGACGAGGCATGTTCCAGGATGAATCAAGACGAAATCGACCCGTTTCAGTGCGATGTGGCGCAGGATCTGTGACCGTGCACGCTCACCGGCATCGACCGCTACGAACGACCACAACGGCACTTGAGCAAAGACGAGATATCGCTCTTGGACGACCAATTGAAGGAGGTTGTAGAGGGCAATCTCCTCTTTCCCAAGTAACGGAATCGTATTGATTCCGGCGTCATGGGGGATCTTGAAAGGCAAAATCTGCTTCTTTCTTCGACGTCGGTTCCTCCTCAACACCCGAATGCCTAAGACCAGGAGAACGATCACAACCCCGAGCAGAATGATTTTCATCGGCAGCTATCTTTTCCTCCTGCTTGGGCGTAACCGCTCAAACCATCGTGGGCCGCTCGGAACAATACATCCCAAGAGTCTCGAGCATGCGGCGCCGGTCACTGAAGGCACGTTCCCACTTTGCTCCATCACGGTCTGATACGCTAATACGGCGAAGGCGACCGATTCAAGCGCCTTACTATCCCACCCATGTGACTCAAACGTTGTCACTGGAATGGGAGCATAGAGTGCCGTTAACTGCCCCATGATGGCACGGTTCCGGACTCCGCCTCCCCCGACAATCACCTCATCCACCCTACCTTTGATCCAGCGTCTGGCTGTACCCACGGCCTCGGCCGTCCATCGGCTACACGTCGCGAGAAGATCTTCCATTGGCATCGAGCGTGTCTGTTGCCAGCTGAGTAACTCATCGAGCATCTTTGAACCGAATGCCTCTCGCCCGGTCGATTTGGGTGGCGGCTGGGAAAGATATGGATGAGCGAGAAGTTTTGCCAATAAACGAGAATCAACCTGTCCTTTAAGCGCCAACCGCCCTTCCCGGTCCATGAGGGAGCGTCCATTGGTCTTGCGCGACATGATGCCATCCAGAACCATATTGGCCGGACCGGTGTCGAAGGCGACCAGCCCTTCCGTCCCGGATCCTCGCGGCAGATAGGTGACGTTGCTGATGCCCCCCAGATTCACGATGAGGCGCGATCGGCGGGGGTGCCGAAACAGCAAGGCATGAACCCCCGGCGTTAACGGAGCCCCTTGGCCACCGGCCGCCATGTCGCGTGGACGGAAATTGGCGACCGTCGTGATCCCCGTTCGTTCGGTGATCACCGCCGGCTCTGCGATCTGCAGTGTGGAGCGTATGGACCCGACATTCGTATCTTTGATCCCTGCCGGCAGATGATGCACCGTCTGGCCGTGCGAGCCAATCAAGTCCACTTCCTCCGACGTCAAGGTAGCGGATCGGATGACGCTCAACGCCGCGTCGGCAAACCATTCTCCGAGGAGCGCATTCAGGTGACAAATATCCGCGACCGTTCCCGAAACCGAGGCGGAAAGGATTCGCTGTTGCAATGATCGTGGGTAGGGAAGTGAATGGAACGCCAGCATCTCCACCTGAATACCGGCCTTCCGTCGATTAATCGAGACGAGTGCGGCATCGACTCCGTCGGCCGATGTTCCTGACATCAACCCCACAACTTTCATTCGTTGGATCCTTTCGTCATGCGGTCATGAAGTCGTTCAGGCTAAAGTGTGTGCTACGCTAATGGAACTTATCCCAACGGTCAAGGAGTCGAATGGACAGGGCCAAGGAGAAAGACCTCCATGGCGGACGTCGTTGACACTGGATAACGTGGATGGTAGGGTCCCCGCCGATGTTTTCCGTCAATTATCTCTGGAAATGTGCCGCCTTAGCTCTTATTGCCGTTGCTGCCGGTTCTCTCACGCCATATGCGACCAAGGCGGAGGCCCGTGAGCCCATCCCGGTGGTCGTCACGATTCCGATTTTGAAAGATTTGACCGAGCAGGTTGGTGGCCCTTATGTCCGTGTCACCTCTTTGTTGAGCGGCTACGAGAATGAGCATACCTATTCCCCAAAGCCTACCGATCTGGTCGCCGTACGAAAGGCCAGGTTGTTATTTGAAGTGGGGCTCGGGCTCGAGGTGTGGGTCTCGTCGCTGGTGAGAAACGCTGGAAGCAAAACGTTACGTGTGGTCACAACCTCCGATGGGGTGGACCTGATTCAGGATGGTAGCGATACGCACGAGGAGCACCATGGCGGAGACCACGAGACCAAGCAGGACGGCAATCCTCACATTTGGCTGGACCCGGTGAATGCTCTGACCATGCTTCGACATATTACCGATGCCCTTATAGAAGCGGATCCGACTCATAAAGCTGAATTCGTGGCAAATCAAACGGCCTACCAGGAGCGATTGGGTCGATTGCAGAAAGAACTGCTCGATCGGACTCAGGCCCTGACTGATCGGCGCTTTATCGCGCACCACTCAGCCTGGCCCTATTTGGCCAAGCGCTTCGGTCTTCATATTGTCGGCACGATTCATATTCAGTCCGGCACAGAGCCTTCAGCCCTTCACCTCCAATCCCTTATTGAAAGGATCAGAAAAGATAACGTGAGAGTCATTGCTTCCGAGATTCAGCTAAGTCAACGGCTCCCGGATCTGCTTTCGAGAGAAACGAAAGCCCGTGTTGTGGTCCTTACGACGATGCCGGGCGGCCTGCCTGGGACGGAGACCTACCTCGACATGCTTCGCTATAATGTGCTCCAATTGGCCGGCGCCTTGGAAACCAACTAATCGCCTTCAGAATACGTGGTGTGCCGGCGGAAGGAGCCGTCGATCCGTGGCTGATCCTCAAGAACCAATCATCCGGTTTGATCATGCCTCATTTGGATTTCCAGGGCTTATTGCGCTGGATGACATTTCATTAACGATTCACGACGGTGAGTTCGTCGGCGTGATCGGTCCTAACGGATCAGGAAAGACCACGCTCTGTCGGGCCGTCTTGGGATTGCTCGCTCCTATCGAAGGACATCTTCATATCTTCGACTGTGCCTGCGATGAACTTCGGTGCCATCATCGTGCGATGATCGGCTATCTCCCGCAGAAAGGGGTCGTGGACCGGAATTTCCCCGTCACGGTCCTCGAGACGGTGCTGATGGGTCGCTACGGCGCACTGGGCCTGTTCAAACGTCCGGGAAGGAAGGATCATGACATTGCACTAGAAGCGCTTGACCAGGTCGGAATGGCCGCACACAAGGATGGTGCGCTTGGGCAACTGTCCGGCGGTCAGCAACAGCGTGTTTTTATCGCCAGAGCCCTCGCGCAGCAACCCAAAGTCCTCATACTGGATGAGCCGACGACCGGACTCGACATCACCACACAACACAATGTCATTGAACTGGTCCAGCACCTGCACGCTGAACTCAAAATCACGATTCTCCTCATTACACATGATATCAATATGATTCGATCGAAGGTCGATCGCTTCGTTCTGCTCAAGACGAGGTTATTCGCGGCAGGACCGCCGTCGGAAGTGCTCAAGCCCGACATCCTCCAACAGGTCTACGGCAAGGACCTGGTGATTACAGAAAAAGATCTCGTCATCGTAGAAGATTATCACCATCACCACTGAGCAGCGATTCCAAGCCATGCTTGACCTCCTCGCCTACGACTTCATGCAACGCTCCCTCCTCGCGGCCGCGATGGTGGGCGGTCTCTGCTCAATCATCGGGGTATTCGTCGTCCTCCGGGGATTGGCGTTTGTTGGCGCGGGATCGTCACACGCAGCCTTTGCAGGCGTGGCACTCGGTTATCTTTTGGGATGGCCACCGTTATTGTTGGCCATTGTGTTTGGCCTTGCCACAGTGTGGATTACGGGGTGGATGGAAGAACAAGGCAGAATGAAGCTGGATGTCTCGATTGGTATCTTGTACACGGCGACGATGGCACTGGGAATCCTCTTCATTGGGCTCATGAAGAGCTACAATGCGGAAGTGTACGGCTACTTATTCGGCAGTGTCCTATCGGTTACGCCTGATGAGCTGCACACCATCGGAGCCTTGAGCATTCTGGTGCTCGGCCTGATCGTAGTGTTTTCCAAGGAACTCTATTTCATTGCCTTTGATCAAGAGATGGCAGAGGCTTCAGGCGTTCCGGCACGACAAGTCTACTTTCTTCTCCTGACTCTCGTCGCGCTGACCGTCGTGGTGTCATTGAAGACGGTCGGTGCCATCTTGGTCTTTGCCATGATACTCATTCCAGCTTCGACCGCCTATCAGCTGACCCACAGCCTCAGAACATTGACTCTCTATTCCGCCATGATCGGGATCTCCACGTCCGTGGCAGGTGTCTTGATTTCTGCGCTGTGGGATATTCCTTCCGGACCGGCCATCGTACTCTTGTCGACCGGCATCTTCTTTATTTCTATCTTTGTTTCTCCCAAACGGGTCAAGACAGCCTCAACCGCCCATGTTCACTAGCGGAGCGGTTCCGTCTGGTGCCTCTGGTTAAAAGGTATGGCGCACGCCGAAGAGCAAGCCCATCGTTGAGAGATCACCAGAGGCATGATTGCGTTTCCAGGCGGTTTCGACATTCAACGTGAGCCCTTTGGGAGCACCGGACACGAGGTTGGTCAAGGCATAGTCAATTCCACCACCGACCCGCCATGCGAATGAATCGGAGACATCGTGCGTGTTGACGTTTACACCGATGCCGGTCGTGACATAGGGAACAAAGGGGCCGAAATGGCCGGGGCGGTACTCCAGATTCACCGGAAGAATCGAAACGGTATTCACTCCCCCGCTTCCCACATCGACACCATGCCGCTGCCACTCTAGGATCATGCCGATCCGAAACCATCTATTGATATCGTACATTCCTTGAAAGTTGATGAGTGGTCCAACTGTGGATACCCCGGAATCTTGTGTCGCAAAGCTTGGGCCCACGCGAAATCCAGCAGTGATCTTTCCTTCTTCGGCCATACCTTCGTGAACCCATTCAGCTGCCTCTGACGGACCTGATTGAGACAATCCGAGGCCTGCAATCATGACGGCCATACTCACCAACAACGTCCTAACCATGGTGTTCATCATATCCTCCTTGTCGTAGTGCTATCACCTTACCGAAGGTACTGTAGACCAGCGACTTTCCCTATTTCAAGACGCGTTCGGTTATCGCATGTCTCGGCGTAGTGTACTCACAGCGTGGGTTTCCTTTCGATGAAGAGGAAGTATATACTTCCCATGGTCAAGCGCAGGCGACCGATGAGATGGTTCCCGTTGGTATCCCGCGCGGGCAGCGTCGGCGTACCCAGTGGAGGAATGTCTTCGTTGATGGAGCCTGTACGGCGTAAAGTATCTCAACAAGGAGTGCTTCACCCCTACCGGAGAGGAGTTGCCCTATGCGACCGCTGACGCTCACAACCAGGCTATTTGTATTGCTGCTTGCTCTGATCTCCATGGTTGGCATGCCGTTACAGGCTTCTTGGGCTGAAGAATTTGGTGGAACTGAACCGGGCAAGTGGATTCTGGGGACTCGTGTGGGATTTTCCCCTGTTACACAACAACTTTCCGACAATACATCAACCTCGATCGGTCCTATCGTAAACTTTCAAGGCTTGTACAGTCTGAACCGCTGGTTTTTAGTGGGACTCATGGTGGAGTGGGAACGACATGGTGTCAGCTTGGAACGGCCTGATATGGATCTTGGCCATCAAGATACGGTCTCAGTCCTTCCTACGATGGAACTGCGTCCTGTGAAGTTTGACCGAATCACCCCATACGTAAACATGAGTTTCGGCGTTAACATCAATAGCTTCGGGGAGAACACGGCGATTCGTATTAGCCCCAGTAATACCTTTGCGTGGCGATTAGGCTGGGGAGCTGACTATCGATTGAGTGAACAGTTCGCCCTCAATGTGGAATGGGCCTATAAGCGAAATGATGGCCATACGACCGGCACTGGTGGGCGGAATGATGACTGGAATGCGTCCTCCTTCGCCTTCCTCTTCGGAGGAAAGATTTACTTCTGACCTGTCTTGGATTTTCGGTTGCCCATGACTTTTTCGTTGGCGTGAAAGGGGGCGGCTTGATTCCGCGGCTTACTCCTTTCGGCTCTCTTTCGTTCGACTCCAGACCATCCCGGTCTGTTCTTTGGACGTGAAACCCAGTCTTTCATAAAATCCTGGCCGTCTCGTACAAAGCCACACAAGCTCTACCCGACTCAACCGTGGGTGGTTGAGAATGCGCTTCACGATTTCTGTTCCAATTCCTTGTCCCTGATAGGCCTGATCGACGATGACGTCCCAGATCGTTGCACGGTAGACAAAGTCCGTGAGGACTCTCCCAAACCCGACAAGCTGGTCACCGTCCCAAGCGCATAGCGTCAGATCGGTATGTTGGAGCATCTCCTTGGCGTCTTTAAGGGACCGCTGCCTGGCCCACGGAGCCTGATGGAACAAGCGTAAGAGCTGAGAGGCTTCGGGCGGGCTCCGATGGGAATAGGTAACCACGGACTTGAGGGTAGACGGCATCTTATATTAGAGTATTTCTCAAATTTTCTTGGAGTGTACGAGGAAATGTATGTCAACGCAAGTCCGTAGCTGCTCGAAATGCTTTCAACTCATGTGGCTCAAACCTGATGAGTATGAGATCCTTGACGATGAGACCGTCAGAGCCAAATGCCCACATTGTGCCGCCGTTGTACGATTTAAACTCGTCACGACCGGAACGAATGCATTAGGGCCTAAGATGGGGCATTAAGGTCCCCGATCGACGCCACCTTTCGGTTCTCGTCCGATTCGCGGCACCCGCCACCGTTAGCTGGTCTCGCTACCCGACGCCTGGAAGGGGGTCAGGGGATGCTTTAGGTTGGGTTATCCAATTCTGGGCGATTTCCCGGAAGAACCTTGCGCAATGCGGTGCGGTACTCTTTTATTCGTTGTTCATCGACCCGCCCGACCTCTATCTCTTTTTCAGATTGCATCCGCTCGACATGATCCAGTACCGAGAGAAGTGGTTGAATGGCACCAAGGAGATGGCCAATCTCAAATGCTTCGAGTGATGTGACGAATGATTCGTTCAGCCCCTTGAACGGGGTCCCCGCGCTCTGAGTCCGTGCGCGAGAGACGACGGTTTCATAGTGATCGATCATCTCCGGAGAGGGTTTCACCCCGGAGGGTACGGCGGTCAAGTGCACGACAGCCGGCAGCTTGGCTGCGTAGGTCTTAATGAGTGACGTTAACCCTCCTATGATATCGAGAAGCTCAGCGGTCGACATATCTACTCAGCAGCGTGCAGGGTGAGATCTCGTTGGTAATTCGACTTCCCTTGGGATGATGTGTTGTTCGAGTCCCGACATCACCAGCTCCATATCAGCCGGGGCCGGTCGTGTGAATTCCTCCAGCCTGCCCGTATGAGGATGAGTAAACCCCAGGGTCCTGGCGTGGAGCATCACACGGGGAATCGCGAGCTCTTCGATCGTACACACCCGTCTCCCTCCATAGGTGTGATCCCCCAAAATGGGATGGCCGAGAGCTGTGAGATGAACCCGAAGCTGATGCGTTCGTCCGGTACGGGGGTACAACAACACATGCGAGGCCACTTTGCCATATCGCCTCTCCACCACATACTCCGTTGACGATTGTTTCGGACTCGTCGTTCTCGCTGAAAACTTCTTCCGGTCTTTGGTATCCCGACCAATAGCCAAGTCAATGAGTCCTCGGCCTTTCTTCGGAACTCCCCAGACCAGAGCCTCGTACACCCGCGTGATGGTATGGAGCTTGAATTGTGCAGCGAGGGCCCGATGGGCTACATCGGTTTTCGTGATAACCATGATACCGGAAGTTTCCTTGTCGAGTCGATGAACAAGTCCGGGTCGCTCCTTGCCGCCGATGGTGGACATGGTTCCACCTGAAGTTTGGAAGTGATGAAGAAGGGCGTTCACGAGCGTACCGGACCAGTTTCCCGGAGCAGGGTGGACCACAATCCCCGGGGGTTTGTTCAAGATCAGCAGGGAGTCGTCTTCGAAGAGAATATCGAGAGGAATGGCCTCGCCCCGTATTGAGAGCGGCTCCGGCTTCGGCACATCCATGGTAATCCGATCACCGGGCTTGATCTTCTGGCTGGGCTTCACAACCTGGTCGTTGAGTCTGATCCGACCCAACTCGATCAGGCGCTGGATCGCTGACCGCGAGACATCCCGTTCCCTGTTCACGAGGAAGACATCTAGACGCTTAGGCTGTTCGCCAGAGGTGACGATGAACTCGGTGATCATGGAGGCTAGGCTACTGCATAATACCTTGTTTTTCCAAGGGATAGAGGGATCCAGAATCGTGGAGCCACGATGGGTATCTCGCAGAAAAGATTAGGGAAAGCTGCCCGAGAATTGATCTATTTGGAATGGGTCTATCAGACGTGGCTGGTTTTTCTAGCACGTTCGGCGATTTTTTTTCGCAGGCGAGCCTTTTCGAGGCTGATCTGCGCTTCCTTCACTTCCGAGGGTAAGCCTCCCGCCTGGAGCCGTCGTTCTGCCTCAGCTACCTTGGCTGTCGCTCGCTCGACATCAATGTCTTCGGCCTTTTCCGCAACCTCTGCCATCACGGTAACTTTCGTCGGCGTCACTTCGGCAAACCCCCAGAGAACGGCCATCGAATTCGTCTGATCGCCGATGCGGTAGCGAAGTTCGCCGATGCGGAGGGTCGACAGGAAATGGCAATGCCCCGGGAGCACACCGAACTCCCCTTCCGATCCTGGGGCGATGACTTCATCGACCTGTTGACTCAGCAACAATTTTTCAGGTGTCACAACTTCTAACAGAATTGTCCCTGGCATTTCCCTCTTCCTTCATCCCCGTCTCAACAAGAAGCGATGAAACGGTGCGTCCTCCACTGCGCGCATGCAACGAGGGTCTTCCGAGACCGCGCGTTGCGCGAGCAAGGAGGACGCTCGGTCCATCCGCCTCCTACACCTTCACTCCCATCTTTTCGGCCTTGGCCACGGCTTCTTCGATCGGGCCGACCATGTAGAAGGCCTGCTCCGGTAGATGATCGTACTTCCCATCGAGAATCTCTTTGAAGCTCCGGACCGTGTCTTTAAGCTTGACGTATTTCCCTGGCGCGCCGGTGAAGGCTTCAGCCACATGGAATGGCTGCGACAGAAAGCGTTGAATCTTCCTGGCACGGGCCACCGCCATCTTGTCATCTTCGGACAACTCATCCATACCAAGAATGGCGATAATGTCTTGCAGGTCTTTATAGCGCTGGAGGACGGATTGCACACCACGCGCCACCTTGTAGTGTTCATCCCCGATGATCTGGGGATCTAAAATACGCGAGGTGGAGTCCAGAGGATCCACCGCGGGATAAATGCCCAACTCAGCAAGCGAACGGGACAACACGGTGGTGGCGTCCAAGTGAGCAAACGCTGTGGCTGGAGCCGGGTCGGTCAGGTCGTCTGCCGGCACATAAATCGCTTGCACCGACGTGATTGAACCGCGCTTGGTCGAGGTAATCCGTTCTTGGAGCGCACCCATCTCGGTCGAAAGGTTCGGCTGATATCCGACCGCCGACGGCATACGTCCCAGTAAGGCCGACACTTCGGAGCCGGCCTGGGTAAACCGGAAGATATTGTCCACGAACAGCAGCACGTCTTGATTCTCTTCGTCGCGGAAGAACTCGGCCACGGCAAGTCCCGTCAAGGCCACCCGCAGACGGGCCCCTGGCGGCTCGTTCATCTGTCCATACACGAGTGCCGCTTTTGACTTGGTAAAGTCCTCCGGATCGATAACCTTCGATTCCTGCATTTCGTGCCAGAGATCGTTCCCTTCACGAGTCCGCTCTCCGACTCCTGCGAAGACTGAGAATCCACCATGGTGCAAAGCAATGTTATTGATCAACTCCATGATGATGACGGTCTTGCCCACCCCGGCGCCACCGAAGAGTCCGACTTTACCACCCTTGCTATACGGCTCCAGAAGATCGACAACCTTGATGCCGGTTTCGAGGACCTCGGTTTTGGTTTCTTGATCTTCAAGTTTGGGTGCCGGTCGGTGAATCGGGTAGGTCTTCTTGGCTTTGATCGGTCCCTTCTCGTCAACCGGTTCACCGAGCACGTTGATGAGGCGGCCGAGCGTCTCACGGCCGACCGGAACGGAAATCGGAGCTCCGGAATCTTGAACATCCATGCCGCGCGTTAACCCGTCGGTCGACGACATCGCCACTCCGCGCACTCGGTTTTCTCCGAGATGCTGAGCGACCTCCAGGGTGATCCTCACCGCCGGTTTGCCGGCGGCCTTATTTTCTTCCTGAGTGACCTTCAGCGCATTGTAAATGTTTGGGAGTTGCCCTGGCGGGAACTCGACGTCCACGACTGGTCCGATGACCTGGATGACTTTACCTGTTGCAGCCACGAGATGCTCCTTTCCACAAAACGGGGTCGGCTATTTCAGTGCCTCGGCACCGCCGACGATATCCATCAGTTCTTTTGTAATCGCTGCTTGTCTGGTCTTATTGTAATACAGCGTGACTTTCTTGATCAGTTGCCCAGCATTGCGCGTCGCTCCATCCATGGCAGCCATACGGGCACCATGTTCCGCGGCGGCGGATTCCAGTAAAATTCTGTACGTCTGGACTTGAAAATGTTTTGGAATCAGCTCGCTTAGCAGAGCAGCCTCATCAGGTTCATACAGATAGCTCCCGCCGCTCAAGCCTTCACTAGGAGCTGAACTGAATTCTTCCTGCGCGTCGATCGGAAACAGTTTTTCGACGATGACGCGCTGCTGAATCGCCGATTTGAACTCATTGTAGACGACATACAATTCGTCGAATGTCCCCTTCACAAAGTGATCCGTCAAATCGGCTCCGATGTCGAGTGCATGCTCGAAACTCAGCTTATCGAAGATCCCAGTCCATTCCTGACGAATCGGCCAGGCGCGGCGCCGAAAATAATCCCGACTTTTACGACCAACCAGGCTGAGGTTAACGTGGAGCCCTCGCGCCTCGCATTGCCGGACGAACTCCGAACTCTTGCGGATGATGTTGCCGTTAAACCCACCGCATAAGCCACGATCGCTGGTGATAACGAGCACCTCGATCTTCTTCCCCTCGCGTTTCTGTAAGAGCGGATGAGAGGAACGGTTCACCCGTTGACTGAGATTGCTCAACACCCCGCGCATCTTGTGCGCATAGGGGCGCGCGGCCAGAATGCGGTCCTGGGACCGTTTCAGCTTCGCCGCTGCCACCATCTTCATGGCCTTGGTTATTTTCTGCGTATTTTTGAACGCCGAAATTTTCCGGCGTAGTGATTGAAGGCTTGGCATGTGCTTCGTATCTCGTTATTCGTCGTTCGTACTGTGGGTTGCAGCGCTTCGGAAAAGACCGCTATCAGTTCGTCGCTACTTCCCCCCGTACCCCATCTTCTGCTTGAACGTAGTGATAATTTCTTTCAAACGACCGCCGATCTTATCGTCGATCTTCCCGATGGTCGTCACTTCCTTCTTCAACTCCGGATGGTTCTGCTGAATATAGTGAAGCAGATCCGCCTCAAACTGTTGAACCTTATCGACCGCCACGTCATCCAAGTAACCCTGGGTGCCCGCGTAAATAGAGAGCACCTGGTCCGCCACCGGCATCGGCTTGTACTGGCCCTGTTTGAGCAATTCGACCATGCGAACACCGCGCGCCAGCTGCATCTGCGTGGCCTTGTCTAGTTCGCTGCCGAATTGAGCGAAGGCCGCCATTTCACGATACTGAGCAAGGTCGAGCCGGAGCGTACCGGCAACTTGCTTCATCGTCTTGATTTGTGCGGATCCGCCGACACGTGAGACCGAGAGGCCGACGTTGATCGCGGGCCGAATTCCCGAATAAAAGAGATCGCTTCCCAAGTAGATCTGTCCATCAGTAATCGAGATGACGTTCGTCGGAATGTAGGCCGACACGTCACCGGCTTGCGTCTCAATGATCGGAAGCGCGGTCAGACTGCCTCCACCCAGCTTGTCGCTTAGTTTCGCGGCTCGCTCAAGCAGGCGGGAGTGCAGGTAAAACACGTCGCCCGGATAGGCTTCGCGTCCAGGCGGACGGCGAAGTAGGAGCGAGAGCTGACGATAGGCCACCGCATGCTTGGACAGATCGTCGTATACGATTAACGCATGCTTGCCGTTGTCGCGGAAATACTCGCCGATAGCGGCACCGGCGAAGGGAGCGAGGAACTGCATCGGCGCTGGATCACTGGCACTGGCCGACACCACCATGCTGTATTCCATGGCATGGTTTTCCTCCAGTGTCTTGACGACACGTGCGACCGTCGACCGCTTTTGCCCGACCGCGACATAGATGCAGAAGACGCCAAGTCCTTTTTGATTGATGATGGTGTCAACCGCAATGGCGGTCTTACCGGTCTGGCGGTCACCGATGATCAATTCGCGTTGGCCACGACCGATCGGAATCATGGCATCGATGGCCTTGATACCCGTTTGCAAGGGTTCACGAACGGATTGGCGAGTGTTCACACCCGGTGCCACGACTTCAATACGAGAGGAATGGGGTGACGTGATCGGTCCCTTCCCGTCGATCGGCTGACCGATGGCGTTCACGACGCGGCCGACCAGTGCTTCACCGACCGGAATTTCCGCGATGCGACCGGTTCGTTTAACGGGATCCCCTTCCTTGATTCCGACATCATCGCCCATCAACACGGCGCCGACGTTATCTTCTTCAAGGTTGAGCGCGATGCCGTAGAGCCCACCGGGAAATTCGAGCATTTCGCCGGCCATGGCCCCGTCCAATCCATACACCTTGGCGATCCCGTCCCCGACTTGGATGACGGAACCCGTTTCTTTCACGTCGACTTGCTTGTCGAACCCCTTGATCTTTTCTTTGATAATCGCACTGATTTCTTCCGCCCTAATCTGCATGACAACTCCTTATTCTCGCGTCAACGCAACCTGCAAATCTCGCAAGCGGCCTCGGACCGTGCTATCGACCACCGTGCTGCCGATTGAGATCTGCAAGCCGGCGAGATGATTGGCATCGGTCTGAAACGTCACATCCACTTCGCGTTTCAGCGTTTCGCGTAGCCGCACTTTAATACGATCTTGTTCTGTTTGAGGAAGGGGCGCAGCAGAGGAAACCGTCACCGGTTGCGTCCCCTTGGCTTGGTCAACAAGCTTGCCGAAGGCATGAGCGATTTCCGGCAGAAACCCTATCCGGTTTTTCTTCACCAATTGGCCCAAAAAGGCTTTGCCGGTGGAAGGGCAGCCGAGTTTGTCTCCAATCGCAGTGAGAACGGCGATCTTTTCCTCCACCCCGAAGGCCGGCGAAGCCACGACGTGACGCAGTTGGTCCGATTCCGTCATGGCCTGACTAATGCCGTCGAGCGTTCCCCTTGTCACTTCGATGTTTGATTGATCCAGAAGCTCGAAGAGAGCCTGTGCGTAACGTCGCGCAACTGTTGTCTTAATCACTGTTCCCTACTCACTCTTGTTATTTGGGCAGACCCGAAAGTTTCGTGTGAGTCACGAAGTAGAGCTCGCGAAATTAGCATTGGCACCCTTAAACTGTCAATATGATGCCGATGGATACTGGCCTGTCGAGTTCTCATAGAAACTGAGCGGTGTATACTGAATTTTGAGCGGTTCATCAACAAAGGGATGCCCTAGAGTGGCGCTTGTATCCGGATCACCTGAAGAGGGGCAATGGAGGTTGGCCATGCACCGTCGAGTTGCCATACCCACCCTGGTGGTTTTCTTGTTGCTCAGCCTGTTTCACAGCGACGCGCTGGCCTATCGAGAATACTTTACCCCTGAGCAGCGGGCACAGTTGGAGAAGATACAGACGATTTTGGTCGAAGTGATCGCCCTCACAGACAAAGGCAGTGTGCCTCCCGACGCCTTAGCCGGGACCATCGTTCAGCGCCTGAGCCGAGTCGGCTATGCCCCAGTGCTGGACCACGCCACCCCGCATGATGTCGTCTTTCGTGTGAAATGTGAGCAGCGCAAAACCTGGGAGGGCACCACCGCCACTGGGGGAGATGCCGACCTGCCCGACGCCCCGTCGCGGCTTTGGAAAGGCCCCGCCTGCCAACTCACCTATCTGCTTGGGGGCATGAAGATCAAGTGGCAGAAGGAAGTACGCACAGAGTTTGAGGATGCCGTTGCCGCCGCACAGGCCGCCCAAGTCGCAGACCCTGGTAGGTATGCCATGACCAAGCTGCAGGAGGCGCTCGAGAAGTATGAATTCCCTCTGCTCCTCGCGGCAGAGTGGGGCCACTCGGATCGGCTCCTCACGTTACTCGACTCCCCGGAGACCAGCCAGTCGGGCAAACTCAAGATCATGTCGCTGCTGGGAGAGATGCAAGCGGACGAAGCCTTTCCGAAATTGAAGGAAGTGCTGAAGGACCGAGATCTTGCCAAGCAGGCGCTCGCTGCCATCGGAAACCTCGGCAAAGACGGGATTCCCCTGCTTGTCGAGATGATGAACGCCTCTCCTCAACTGGAAATCCAGGCCGCCGCGGCCAAAAGCTTGGGACAGATCGGAGGCATTGCGGGCGATGCCTCGGTAGTCCCGCCTTTGTTGGCCAAGCTCCAAGACCCAAAGACGGATTGGACCGTCTTGACCGAAGTCGCCTGGTCGCTCGGCAAGATCCCGGATAAGCGATCGATTGAACCGCTCTACGGTTTGGACAGGAAACTCCAGGCCATTCGCGATCCCGACAACGTGACGCTCAAGAAACTCAAGGAAGCCGTGTTCTGGTCGATCAAGCAGTGTGATACGTGGGATCAGTTCAGCTGAGAGGGAGGCGCGTTCTATCGGTAAGCTTGGTGACTGTACCTACCGTCGGCTAGTACTGCGAGAGCATTTTAGAGAGCTTGCGTTCATTTACTATGCCTGTCCCCGTTTTACAACCCGCGCCTTCCATTTAATGGCAACTCCACCAAATCGTGGCGCCACCCTCTTGCCAATGTCCTAATTTTGAGACATACTCCGCAGGTGAAGTCGATCACCTTTCACCCGAAAGCCCTGGCATTTATCCGTGACCAGTCGCGGGTGCTCAAGCGGGAAATCGGTGAGGCGCTGCGGGATCTGCAGAAAGGCATCAGCATTGGGCTCCCACTCAGCAGACCAATGCCTTCAGTCGCAACAGGAGCGTATGAGCTCAGAGTGCGAAGCGCGACAACGACGGTGCGAGTATTCTACTTTGTGAAACTGGCCGACACGATTCTGGTGTTTCATGGGTTTCAGAAGAAGACGCAGAAAACACCGGCCCACGAACTTGCACTCGGCCAACGGCGTTTACAGGAGATGATCGATGGCAACGACTAGATCCAATAGGCGAGTGACGGTTCGATCAGCCGAAGATCTGGGGCACGCGCTGGGTTTGTCCGCGGCGGATACCGCTGAAATGGAATTTCGGTCGGAACTCACCGTCGCCCTGGCCAAAATCATTCAAGCCGGCCGGCTGACCCATGTAGCGATTGCAAAGAGCGCGGGCACATCGAGAACGCGGGTGACGGCGATTGCGAATGGGAATACCCACGGGGTCTCGACCGATGTGCTGATTCGGGTCCTGGCCGCAACCGGTCATCGGGCAGAAGTCCGGGTCAA